>JALZVW010000070.1 GCA_023301745.1 Arenicella sp.
GAAAGATCAAGGCTATGATGAACTGAAAATGACGCAAACCGCTGAAGGCTTCTTTACATCGCTTGGCCTACCAGAACTGCCCGAAAGCTTCTACAAAAATTCGATGATCAAAAAACCTCGTGATCGAAACGTAGTTTGTCATGCAAGCGCCTGGGATATTGATAACGGTAATGACCCCCGTATAAAACAATGTGTTGAGATCAACGAAGAACAACTGGGCACCTTGCACCACGAGTTAGGCCATATTTACTATTACTTGATGTACAAAGACCAGTCTTCGACCTTTAAAGGCGGCGCGCATGATGGTTTTCATGAAGCGATTGGTGACACCATTGTCTTATCCATGACACCAAGCTACTTGAAAGAGAAAGGTTTGATCAATGAAGTGGTCGAGAGCGATGAAGCAACCTTAAACAAGCAGATGAAACTCGCCTTAGAGAAAATCGCGTTCTTGCCGTTTGGCAAAATGATCGATGAATGGCGCTGGAAGGTTTTCTCAGGTGAAATTGCACCTGAAGACTACAATAAAGGCTGGTGGGCGCTTCGTAAAGAGTACCAAGGTATTGCGCCTGGGGTTGAGCGTAGCGAAGCTGACTTTGATGCCGGCGCCAAGTACCACATTCCGGGTAATACACCTTACACTCGTTACTTCTTGTCTTTCATTATGCAGTTTCAATTTCACAAGGCACTGTGTGAAAAAGCCGGTCATGAAGGTCCGTTACACGAATGCTCAATTTACGACAACAAGCAAGCGGGTAAAGCACTCGGTGATATGCTTGCTATGGGCCAAAGCAAGCCTTGGCCAGAGGCAATGGAGGCCTTAACAGGTCAACGTCAAATGGACGGTAGCGCGATCATCGATTACTTTGCACCATTAAATGCCTACCTTAAAGAGCAAAACAAAGAGCGCCAATGCGGTTGGGAATAGCCGCTTAAACCTCGATGATTTCTGACACCCTCGCGCATGCAAGGGTGTCAGTGCTTTGACGGCCACTAAAAATGTGCCTACATAAAGTGAATACTCAAACGTACCTAGCCTAACGACATGACTCTAATTTCAGCCGCCCTACTACTCTTTTTAGTGATGGACCCACTCGGAAACATTCCACTGTTTCTAACCGCGCTTAAAAATGTAGACCCAGCACGACGCTTAAAAGTCATTATCCGAGAACTATTCATCGCTTTATTAGTGATGCTCATCTTCTTATTTTCAGGCCAAGCGTTTCTTTCAGCACTGCACATTTCAGAACCTGCGCTTACCGCCACTGGCGGGGTGATTCTATTTTTGATTGCATTGAAAATGATCTTTCCGCAAGACAATTCATCGCACAAGGCGACCGAAGAAGAGCCCTTTATAGTGCCGTTGGCGATTCCTTATATCGCCGGACCGTCAACCTTAGCGACCTTGATACTGATTATGAACGGTGAGCCTGAGCGGTGGCTTGAATGGCTCGCGGCTTTGCTAGCCGCATGGGCGGTATCAGGGGTTATTTTAATGAGCGCTGGACCCTTGGCAAAAATCTTACGAAACCGTGGCCTAATCGCGATTGAGCGCTTAATGGGTATGATTTTGGTAGCAATTGCCATCCAAATGCTTATGGATGGCATCGCTAAATTCATCACCCAGATTAGCCTGGGCGCATAAAGGGCTAAACTTAAGCCGGCTTGTCCGAACTACCTTCTTGTTTTTCCGGAGCTGAATTAGTTTCTTTTAAAGCCGCATCCGGCTCGCTGGATGCACCGTCTGCTGGCGTGTCCGTGTTATTTTTTTGGTCACTGGTTTCTAGCGGCTCTTCTTGCTTTTCAACCTTAAGCTGAGTTTGTGACTCATCAGCTAGGACGGCCGCAACACTGTCTGGGCGACACAAGGAAGTAGCGCCAACAGATAAATGTTTATACAAGTCTTGATACTGAGCGGTCATATCTTGAAACTTCTTAGACGTTTCTTCGAAATGGGTTTCTACTTTTTCTTGGTACTCTTGATACTCTTGCTTCAAACCTCCTGGCGAGGCTGAGCCACTACTAAGCTTATTCCACAGCAACATAATCAAAGCCCCACTTACAAGCCCGACAACAAAAACAACGATTAATTGCAATAATTCTGATTCCATGATGATCTCTAGTTAAGTAATACGTAATATTTAGGATGTAAAGCAGGACATAATCGGTAATATGCTGATTACAGTTTGGAAATACAACACCCTGCCTCTACACACCTGACCTCTATAATGGCATGATTACTTCAGGACCAATTTAATTTGATGTTTATGTTCACAAAAATTTTAACTCTGCCGATGGGCAAACTCGCCGGCAGTAGCCGTAATCTAGTAAGTAGAAGCCTTAAGCTGGGCCTCATTGCTAGTATAAGCTTCTCCATCACCGCAGGCACGGCATTCGCTGATGTTACTCGAGTGACTGATGCCGAATTAACAATGGACAAAAACCTGAGCTATGACCTGCACAGCACGCTGTATTGGTTGCGCTTTGGTCACTACTCGCCCAAAGAGCTAGACGATGAGTATTCCTCTCGAATATTCGATTCTTATATCAAAGTACTAGATCCTAACAAAGTCTACTTCACTCAAGAAGATATGGACGGTTTCGAAAAATACCGCACCAAACTTGATGATTTAATTAAAAAGCGTGACGTAGAAGTCGCTTTTGATATTTTCAAACTGTATCGCCAACGGCTTGATGAGCGTACAGAAACCATTCTTAGCTTAATTGATACCGATTTCGACTTCACTAAAAGTGAGTCGATTAATATTGATCGAGATACCTATTCGTGGTCCCAGAACACTAAGGCAGTTAATGCCAAATGGTATAAGCGCATTAAGAATGATACGCTTCAGCAGCTGATGGCGAAAACTGAAATTGAAGAAATACGCGCGAATTTGAAACGCCGATATAACCGTCAACGTGACGTTATCTATCAATTAAAATCAGATGAAGTATTCGAATGGTTTATGAATTCATTCACTCGTGACCATGGCCCGCACACGACCTATATGTCACACGTTACTGCTGAAAACTTTGAGATCAGCATGTCATTACAATTAACCGGCATTGGCGCGGCGCTAACGACCGATGAAGATTATACAGTTGTTAACCGTATTATTACTGGCGGCCCGGCCGAGAAAAGCAACGCGATCAAAGCCGAAGACAAAATCGTCGCGGTTGGCCAAGAAGGCAAAGAGATGATTAACGTAATCGGCTGGCGCCTGATGGACGTGGTGCAAATGATTCGTGGTGACCTAGGCACTAAAGTGCGCCTTGATGTGCTGTCTGGTGCCAACGCTCCGGGCTCACCGCCTGAACGACTTGAGTTAGTCCGTGATTTGATTAAATTGGATGACCAAGCGGTTAAGCTGAGTACTATTGAAGTACCTGATGGCGAGAACAAACACAATTACTCTGTGATTAGCATTCCATCATTTTATTCAAACGCTGATCAAGTTCGAAATGGCGGCGGTGAGTTTGTCGCTACGACCCATGATGTCAATCAATTACTCAAAGACGTTAACGCCTCTGATTCCGAAGGGCTAATCTTAGACCTACGAGGCAATGGTGGCGGCTACTTGAATGAAGCCGTGAGCTTAACCGGGTTGTTTATCGACCAAGGCCCCGTGGTTCAAGTTGTTGGCTCACGCGCTAATCAACGACAAGTACATCGCGACCGTGACTCGAAGGTCGCTTACGATGGCCCGCTCGTCGTATTGATCGATCGTTATAGCGCCTCAGCATCAGAAATTTTCGCAGGCGCGCTGCAAGATTACGGCCGAGCATTAATCGTTGGAGAGCGTTCTTTCGGTAAAGGCACGGTGCAGTATCCAAAGTCCTTGCGTGACCGTAACAACGAACGCAAAAGCAAAATCAAATTCACCAATGCACAATTTTTTAGAATTAGTGGTAGCTCAACTCAGCACCGAGGTGTGGTGCCTGACCTAGTTTTAAACGATGGCGAAGAAGACACCGAGTTTGGCGAGCGGTCATACGATAATGCATTACCATGGTCTAAAACCGAGGCGGCAAAATACGTGCCAGGGTCGTTTGATCAAACGATTTTGAATGCATTGAGCGCCAAGCACTTAGATAGATCAGAGAAATCTCCGGCGTTTAGCTTATTGCGTAAAAATTCTGAACGTGTAATGAGTAACAAAAACATCAAAAGCCTGTCTCTTAACTTAGATGAGCGGCAACTTGAGCGAGACCAACGAGAAAGCGACTCAATGGGCAACCTTAACCAATACCGTGCGTCGCTAGGCCTAGAAGCGGTCAATGAAGAGACTCGCAAAGACAACCCGCTGCCAGATGAAGACGAGCACTGGAATATTGTCTACCACGCTGAAGCCGCTCGTATCTTGCACGATTACAATCAACGCAATAAAAACGTGATCACCAAAACGCTGGAAAGCACTCCCAATAGCTAAAAGGAGAGGACAACAGCTCGACAATTATAGGCGACTAGAAGAAGCTCTAAGATGCTTCTAGTCGCCTAGACGGTCACATATATTGGCTTATACTTGATGGCTAGCTAATCAATAGACAGCGCTCCACTGGCCATGAAGTCAATTTTAGAAAAATCCAGAAAAATTTCGTTCCTCTCTCTTGCCCTAGCAATATCAAGCACCGGTGTCAGCATTCCTGTAAATGCTGAGATTCCCGTATTCGCCACTCAGATCAACGCTCAAAACGCGCATGCACTTATCAGTAATGGCCCCGATGCGATTGGCGGCATTGGAGATTGGTTCTTCACTAACGGTACTCTGTGCGGCATTGTCTCAGATGTCGACCATGAAGGGCAATTTTCAACCAAGGGCGGTTCGCTAGTTGACCTAGGTTTTTGTGGCCGAGCAGATGACCATTTCACGGCCACCCATGATTTATTACAAGGCAGTCGAAGACGGCCTCTCGACGCCAACAAAGTGAGCATCGAGCACAACGAGAAGTCTGCAACTGTTGTTGTTCAAGGAGCACGCGATGGCACAAAAATCACAAGCCGTTATACCTTAGGCTCCGACCAGCCCAGCCAAGTACACATCACCAAGAAGTTGTCTCAAACCGATGGCGAGAGTTTTAATTTTTTCTCGACACTGAACTTTAACTACCATTCCTTAGAGGCCTTTGTACTTAATAGCGAACAGCTTAATCTCAGTAACGGCTTTAAGGCTGAAGATTTTGTTTCTCGTGGCGTAAGTGCCATGAACGTCGCTGCACGCGACGCCGACACCATAATCACCATGAGCCCTCCTACCGCAGAAGTGGGCATATCCTACGGTTGGCACTTAAAGTCGGCCGAGCGCGTTGAGGCCAATCACCGCGTTGACCTGCCGCGTTTCATGCTGGCCGATGATTCATCCAATGCCATGATTATCTTGGCAGATACTTTTTACATCGGTGATGGAAGCCACGTAGGCTGGGTACAGTTGCCACAATTCCCCTTATTGTCTCTTGATGATGACTCCTCGATTGAAACGCATGAAATCATTTATGTTGGAAAGCGTGGAGATGTCGCATCAATAACCGATCAACTCTTTGCTGACGCGCCGCTGGTTAAAGGAACCGTAAACGAAACTAATTCAGCGGTCCACGTATCATCGCAAGAAGGTATTCCGTTCACCCATGTTAGGCCCGACAACAACGGGAGCTTTTCTTTTCGCGCACCAAAAGGTCGGTATTCTTTGAATGTTCAAGGGACTGCCGAACGTATGGTCGAACGCCAATTAGAGGTCGACCAAACGCAAGTCACCTTAGAGCCCCTCGCTCTACCCAAGCCATCAAGCATAGAGCTACCTCAAGGCCACGCAATGCGATTACTCTTTGTCGGTATCAACGGAACCAAAAGCCCCGATTTCGCCAACATGCTTACCGGCTTCTCTGTTCAAGAAGACGATGGCATCCATTTTAGAGACCCTGTATCGAACGTGTTTCTAGCGGGTGTAGAAAGCGATGTTAAGCGCCTAGAGATTGGTCCTGGTGACTATCAAGTCTATGCGACCAAAGGGCCCGAATACTCGCTTGAGAAGACAATCATTAAGGTAGCGCCACAAACCGACCTAGTTTTAAACATCGACATACCAACACAGGTGGTTAAGAGCCCAAATTATATCGCCAGTGATTTGCACGTTCATTCTGGCATTAGCTTTGACAACGCCTTTTCAGAAACCGAACGGGTGAGAACCTTTGTTGCGGAACATGGCGAGGTCATGGTCTCCAGCGAGCACGATGTGCCAGTGGATTTTGCAGCCAGAATTTCGGCGCTTGGCGTATCAACGAAAATCACATCGATCGCCGCAGCCGAAGTCACCAGCTTACTACCAACCGAACAAAATCAATTTACCGGAGGCCATACTAATTTTTTTCCTTATACGCCCAACCCACATGCCTATCGTCGAGGCATGGTCAATCATGAGGACAAACGGTTACGCGACATCATTGATGAGATTAAAGAGCAGCAAGGAGACGACATATTAGTACAACTCAATCACGCCAGGATGACACTCGCGCTAAGCGGAGAGCTGCCAAACAATTGGAAAGAATTAGTAGATGATGGTCATTTTCTCGACCATATGGGGCCGGCAAATCACCCGTATAACCCCGGTGAGCCACTGCACTCGCACCCCAACAATGCCTTAATAGAGCCGCATAAAAAGACCGGTACGCGAGATTTAGATATCGATCTCTTTGAAGTTATTAACCCAAGTGATGGGCAAAACAATGAGCGCATCCAAGCGCTTCGCCTAGATTGGCTCTCATTCCTCAAACAGGGTGAGAAAATAGTTGCCACCGCAAATAGTGACTCTCATCACGCCAATGAACAGGTCGCGCTGCCGCGAACTATGGTCGCGATGAAGGACGACCGAGTAGAACACTTTAAGCAAAGCGAGTTTCTAGCATCGCTAAAGTCAGGTAACGCCTATGGCACGACGGGGCCTATCCTTGCAATAAGCCTCTCTGATGTTAATATGGGTGACACTTTTACAGGGCAACGCGGCCAACTATCACTCAAAATAGTGTCCGCCGATTGGATTCCAGTCACCAATGCGAAAATCCAGATCAACGGAGAAACTGTTGATGAGTATGAGTTAAACAGCGGCACCGAACACACTCTATTAATACCGTTGTCGTTTGATAAAGACTCGTTTGTCACCGTTGAGGTAAGCGGTCCAGCAACACAAGATTACCAGCGGGTGTACCCGGGTTTAGAACCTTATGCTTTTTCAAACCCTATTTATGTCGACTTCGACGGTAACGGTAAATGGCAGGCTCCGGGCCTATAGATGGGCTAACGCTGTGCGATTTAGTTGTTCTGACGGTGCAATTTAATGCCAACACTTTGACTTAAACCGACTTATGAAAACCATAAAAATAGCCTCTGTACTTTTTCTCTTATGTGTTGGCTTTGCAACGCACGCTGAACCGCTACCGACTAGCGCGCACCAAATTGATGAGAAATCGGCAATCGTGCTCGGCCAATCGTATCGTCTTCAGGTCTCGAATGCCGAGCGTCCTATTGAGATCAATGTGTACTTGCCTGACAGTTACGATAAAACAGATTCTAGTGTTGACGAGTCTAACCAAGCTCAAGAGACACAATACCCGGTGTTATACCTTATCGATGGCGGCAAAGATCAAGACTTCAAACAAATTTCGGGCTTGGGTGCACTTGCATCGATTAATCCCTATATTTTCCAAGAATTTATTGTTGTTGGCATCAAGACCCAAAACAGGCGCTTTGAATTAACCAGTCTAAACCTTGATAAACGATATGACCGACCTGACGGTTATTTAGGTGGCGCCGACGAGTTTCGCTCGAAAATCAAAAACGTCATACTTCCGTTTATTGAAGGTCAGTTTAGGACATCGTCTAAAAGAATAGTCGTAGGCGAATCGTTAGCCGGCTTATTCATCAGTGAAACCTTGCTTAAAACACCAGATCTTTTCACCGACTATATCGCAATCAGCCCTAGCCTTTGGTACGACGATAGACAGTTGGCAAAGCAAACGTCAGAACTTCTAAAAAAGCATGACAACAGCACTAGAAACCTTTACATAACAATGGCAAATGAAGGTGGCACGATGCAAAAGGGTTTAGACGAAATGCTCGAAGCAATTAAAAAGTCAGGGTTAAAAAACCTTAAGACACGTTATGTAGACAGACGCGACAATGAGTTTCATTGGACAATTTATCATGATGCTGTGTCAGATGCGCTTCGCTGGATTCTACCCAACCCTGGGCCAGACTATGCCGATGAAGAACTCCCTTGGTACTTGATAGATGGCGCCAACCCTCCAGACTGGAACCCCAAATAAAAAGCGCTCAATGAATTTAATACTAAGCTAAAAGCGTCGCCAAGCAAGAAAACTCTGTATTTCACAACGTCAAGTAGCTCAATATAGTCTAATCGAGGTTAGACAGTTCATTATTAACTCAACAAAAAAATGAAGGTATTAATATGCTTGGATACACGACTATTGGCACTAAAAATCTAGAGAAGGCGACTGAATTTTATGACGCACTTTTAGAACAAATTGGCGGAAAACAACTGATGGGCCTAGATCGCATTAAATTTTATGGCACCGAAGAAGGCGGTGCGATGCTGGCGGTCTGCACCCCTGCTGACGAGGGTGAGCAAAGCTGCGGCAATGGCCAAATGATCGCCATTTCGGGAGGGTCTCCCGAAGGTGCTGACGCTCTTTACAACAAGGCAATCGAGTTAGGTGCGACCGATGCCGGCGCACCCGGCCAACGCATGCCATTTTTCTACGGTGCTTATGTATACGACCTCGATGGCAATAAAATTGCGTTTTACCACATGACTCCTGCTTAAGTTTTACGGCTCGTTGTAAAGCCGAACAATCGAGTTATAAGCAAAGCGCCAGCACTAGAGCTGGCGTTTTTATGCCCATCGACAATCTAAATCTTAGATAGAAATAGGAACCAAAACAATTTCAACTCGGCGATTCTGGCTACGCCCTTGACCCGTGTTATTACTGGCGACTGGGTAAGCCTCACCATGCCCATAAGTTTCTAAGCGCAACGGTTTGACACCCCGACTCAGAAAGTACTGCGACACCGAAGCTGCCCGCCTTTCTGAAAGCTGTTGATTGTGCCCAGTTGAACCACTGCTATCTGTGTGCCCCATGATTTCGATCAGTGTTTTATCATACTCTTTGACAACCAAATTAACCGAATTGAGCACCTGAAAAAAATCACCGCTAATACTAGCGCTATCGACTCCAAATGTAATATTTGACGGCATATTGAGCACAATATGATCGCCTTGACGGGTGACACTCACCCCTGAACCGGCTAGTTTTTGTCGCAACTTAGCTTCTTGCACATCCATATAATAGCCGACTGAACCGCCTGCTAGCGCCCCGAGCCCAGCGCCAATCAGCGCACGCTTACGTCGTTCACGGCTATCATCACCACTAATAAGGCCGATCACCGCACCCGCTAAAGCCCCAACGCCTGCACCGATGGTCGCCTTACTTGTTTGACTTTCGTTGGTGTAAGGATTAACCGTTGTGCATGCGCTCAAAGCGAACGATGAGGCAAGCACGGCGACCGTGTGGCGTGTATATTTGAGCATCAAAACTGTTCCTAAAAATTATTGTGGCCCTTATTATATCTTTATTGTCGAACACTAGAGGCCGCCAAGTAAAATTATAAGGAAACGGTAACAGTTATACGAAAAACGTCGTCAGAGGCATCGGCGGTAAGCAAGAACCGCCGATCATGAATGCACTTAAAAATGACAGTTCAGTTTGAAAGATCACCATGGATGGCACCTATGCGAACAATCAAAAACCAGAGCACTATTTATACTTTGAGTTGTTTTCGGCACTAGCAAGGCCATTTTGGAAACGAGATAAGCTCGAGAATAAACCGCCCAACAATTTATCTTGAAGCCCCACTTTTATCTCGATACTGATCTCGTAAATATCAAATTCTTCTAGAGCGTTAATAAGATACTCATCACTGGTAATTAACTCATCGACTAGATTCAATTCAAGGGCTTGCTTTCCATACCAATGCTCACCGGTTGAGACCTTATCGATGTCTAGTTTAGATCGATTTTCGGAAACGAAATCTCGAAAGAGTACGTGTGTTTCTTGTAGCTCGAGCTTCAATTTCTCACGTTCTTTTTCACCATTCTCACCGAACATTGTCACTGTGCGCTTGTACTCACCGGCCGTATGTTGCTCCCAGTCGACACCAACTTTATCTAACAATCGATGGAAGTTTGGCAACTGTGCCAGAACCCCGATCGAGCCGAGAATGGCGAACGGCGCAGCAACGATTTTGTCGGCGACACAAGCCATCATGTAGCCACCACTGGCGGCAACCTTATCAACCGATATTGTAAAATTAAGGTTCGCGTCCTTAATGCGTAACAATTGTGATGCCGCAAGACCGTGCTCATGAACAACTCCGCCGGAGTTATCCAATTTCATAAGAACTTCATCTTGAGGCTCTGCGATCGACAAAAGAGCGGTCACCTCTTCTCGCATGGTTTCGACTTCAGAGGCTCGAATATCGCCTTCAAAATCGAGCACAAAAAGCTTAGGACGAGCCTTTACAACCTTGGCCGATTTTTTTTCTTTCTTCGACTCTTTAGATTCCGACTTCAATAATGCCTTATGGGCCTTCTTATCCATCACAGACTGTTGGACGGTGGATCGTAACTCATTGTACTTATCGTTAAGATTCGTAATTTTTAAGCTCGAACCATCTTCTTTTTTGCGCGCACCTCCTATAATTGCCATAGCAAAAATTAATGCCACTAAGCCAGTAACAACCTTGGCGATAAAAAGACCATAAGAAAATAAAAATTCAGACATGAGTTAGTAATCAAAGTGTACGTAAATAGCCGCGTATTATACCGAGCTATCCTATCGTTGCACCATCAGTAGTGCGTTTACTTGACATTTAGCGTTGCTTAACTATAGTTGGAGTCCACTTGTTCGTAACAAAGCCAGTATTCAATACACCCTTTTGTCAGCAAGTAAAAAGGCAGTATCAAAAAAACCTAAGTTCAATGATAGTTTTACAACGAATTTAATAACGAATACCACAACCAGTCTCAACACCAGAGAGAGGAATAAAATGGCCGCAGCTAAGTCAAAGAAGAAAGCGAAGAAGATAGCCAAGAAGGCAGAAATTAAAAAAAACACGGCGACAGCCGCGGTCAAAAAAGTAGCTAAAAAGGTTACCAAGAAAGCCGCTGTCAAAAAAGTAGCCAAAAAGGTTACTAAGAAAGCCGCTGTCAAAAAAGTAGCTAAAAAAGTTGCTAAGAAAGCCGCCGTTAAAAAAGTAGCTAAAAAGGTTACTAAGAAAGCCGCCGTCAAAAAAGTAGCCAAAAAGGTTACTAAGAAAGCCGCCGTCAAAAAAGTAGCCAAAAAGGTTACTAAGAAAGCCGCGGTCAAAAAAGCAGCCAAAAAGGTTGCTAAAAAAGCCGCCGTCAAAAAAGTAGCTAAAAAGGTTACTAAGAAAGCCGCGGTCAAAAAAGTAGCTAAAAAGGTTACCAAGAAAGCCGCGGTCAAAAAAGCAGCCAAAAAGGTTACTAAGAAAGCCGCGGTCAAAAAAGCAGCCAAAAAGGTTGCTAAGAAAGCCGCCGTCAAAAAAGTAGCTAAAAAGGTTACTAAGAAAGCCGCGGTCAAAAAAGTAGCTAAAAAGGTTACCAAGAAAGCTGCTGTCAAAAAAGTAGCTAAGAAGAAAGCTAAAAAAGCAGGTTTAAGCATTCCAAAACCGTTTTAAGCGGCTATCCCATCATGAGAAGCCACTGCTTAGTGCAGTGGCTTTTTTATGCCTGCTTAGCACTCAACATAGCAAGCTGTGGTACGATTCGGCGAGAATAATTGCATTAACTGGAGGGCAAGATGTCCAAAGCGCTAGATATTCCAAAAAGCCTCGAAACAGAGATAAATGATACTGCAGCGATTGCGCGCTCAATTACTCACAGCTCATTAGGCAACAAAGCCGAAGCAGACCTTCGAGCCAAGTTATTGAAACAGCTTAAAGATCAAGATGCTATTTTGGTATCCCATTATTACGTCGATGAAGACCTTCAAGACTTAGCCGAACAAAGCGGTGGAACGGTCTCTGATTCTCTAGAAATGGCACGCTATGCTTACGAGCACAAGGCAAGCACTATTATTGTTGCCGGTGTTAGATTTATGGCTGAAACTTCGAAAATTCTCAGCCCGGAAAAACGCGTACTATTGCTGGATAATGAGGCCGAATGCTCGCTCGACATTGGCTGCCCAATTGACGAGTTCTCTGCGTTTTGCGATGAGCACCCAGACCGAACTGTCGTCGTGTATGCCAATACCAGCGCCGAGGTGAAAGCACGTGCCGATTGGGTTGTTACTTCGTCGATCGCGCTAGAGATTTGCACTCACTTGCGCGATAAAGGCGAGAAAATCATCTGGGGGCCCGATAGATTCTTAGGAGGCTACATCCAGAAAGAGACTGGCGCCGATATGATCATGTGGCAAGGCTCATGCATTGTGCACGAAGAATTTAAGGCAGAAGCACTTTTAGCGATGAAACAAGAGCACCCAGATGCCGCCGTTTTAGTCCACCCTGAGTCACCTATGAGTGTGGTGGATTTGGCCGATGTTGTCGGCTCAACGAGTAAAATCCTAAACGCAACACGCGAACTGCCCAATAAGAAGTTCATCGTCGCTACCGAAGATGGCATCTTTCACAAGATGAAGCAATATTCGCCTGATAAGGAGTTTATAGCCGCACCGACCGCTGGCAGTGGCGCTACTTGTCAAAGCTGCGCTCAGTGCCCGTGGATGAAGATGAATGACTTGCAACGCCTAGAAAAAGTACTCAATACAGGTGAAAATGAAGTTTTGATCGACGAAAGCGTGCGAGCTGATGCTGAGCGTTCGCTAAAACGCATGGTCGATTTTGCCAATGAACATGTCCGCCCAGGAATGAAAGTAACTGGAAATGCTTAGATCTGTTCCAAGCTAATTCAAAGCGCGGCGAAACAGCCCTTAAGCGCCTCTACGGTGAGGCAACTAGGCTTAGGTTAGCTGAACCGCTTGTCGTAGGCCATTTGCAGTACACAATCACTCCAACAATACTGACGGCCAAACTGCGCCGCACTTTCACCTTTAAACCACGAGCCAAATGAAATACCACGGAACCGAAAGTGACATAACAAACAATAGTTCGTCAATTGGCGTATTGCTGATCAATCTTGGCACACCTGACAGACCAGTGTGCCCCGGGCTACGCAAGTACCTTGGAGAGTTTTTAATGGACCCGCGGGTTATCGAGCTCCCAACACTGCTACGCACAATTTTGGTGAAAGGAATAATCGTTAATTTTCGCTCGCATAAAAGTGCCGCCATCTATAGAGAAGTTTGGACTGATGACGGGTCGCCGCTGCTAATAAATAGTATGCGCCTAGGCGAGAAAACAGCCGCTCTCCTGGGTGACGGCTTTGAGGTAGAAGTCGCCATGCGTTATGGCAACCCGAGTGTTGAAGAGAAAATTAAAGCACTGCACCGTAAAGGTGTACGAAAGATTGTCACCGTACCTCTCTATCCACAGTACAGCGGCAGCACTAATGGCTCAACGTTTGACGCCGTAGGCAAAGCGCTCAGCAAGCAGCGATGGGTCCCTAGCATCAATTTTGTCAGCGATTATCACCAATACGACAGCTATATTAAAGCGGTCGGTGACTCAATATCTAGTCATTGGGAAAAGCACGGCCGAAACCAAAAACTAGTCATGTCATTCCATGGCGTACCGCAGAAATACATAACACGCGGCGATCCCTATCAGTCTCAATGCGCTGATAGTGCACAGCGTATCGCCAATTACCTGAAACTTAAAGACGATGACTGGCAACTGGTATTTCAATCGCGGTTTGGCGCAGAAGAATGGCTTCAGCCATATTGTGATCAAACCTTAAAGTCATATCCTGAGCAAGGAATTAAATCAGTGGATGTGATCTGCCCTGGGTTTAGCGTTGATTGTTTGGAAACATTGGAAGAAATTGAAGGCGAAAATAAAGAGTACTTTATGCACGCTGGTGGAGAGAAATATAGCTATATTACTTGTCTCAACGACACCGATAGCCATGCAGGGCTGATGGCCGAAATTGTTAAAAACAATCTTTGATTTGGTGTTCATTTGAAACGCTAAAGGCCTTCACTGCTAGCCCGACGGTTAGCCGTTCAAGTTATCAGCGCCACAATTCACCTTTTCAGTGGCCTCAAGCACCACTGGTTGCGTCGCTACGGATCAGCCTCTATTTAGTGACGTAAGCCGCAATAACGTCGATAGCGCGATCAATCATCGCATCGTCGATACCACTATGCACAACCAAGCGGAATATGCTGCCACCAGTAAACATCAATCCTTGATCGGCACACCACGCCTGAAAAGCTTCACCGAACCCACTGCCGCCAGAAAGATAGACCATATTTGTATGAGCCCCACCTCCCTCAACGTTCAAGCCTTCAAGCCCGCTCAAACCTTGCGCTAAGCGCTCTGCCCTTGCATGATCGTCAGCTAAACGGTCGATATTATGGTTAATCGCGTATAGGCCGGCAGCCGCCAAAATACCGGCTTGGCGCATGCCACCACCCACCATTTTTCTCCAACGCCGCGCGTCATTGATGACCTGTTTATCGGCGACTAATACTGAACCGACCGGCGCCCCTAAGCCTTTACTAAGACACAAGGACACTGAATCGAATTGACCGCAAATCTCGGATAATTCTAGGCCTTGGGCCACCGCCGCATTGAATGCTCGAGCGCCGTCTAAGTGAAACACTAACTCATAGTTATCAGCCAGGGCTCTGGCGCTAGCAATATAAGATTGCGAAATAGTTTTGCCACCGATGGTGTTTTCCAGCGCTAATAACTTAGACTTCGCAAAATGGAAATCGTTTGCTTTAATCGACGCTTCAATTTTGTCCAGTGGGATTGTTCCATCAATACTGTGTTCAATAGGCTGCGGTTGAATACTGCCTAAAACGGCGGCACCACCCGCTTCGTATTTATAAGTATGGGCATTCTGCCCGACTATGTATTCATCGCCACGCTGGCAATGAGTGAGCAGTGCGACTAAGTTGCTTTGTGTTCCACTTGGAAAGAACAAGCCCGCCTGGTGTCCAGCACGTTCAGCGAGCTGAGCTTCAAGTTGAATCACCGTTGGGTCTTCGCCATACACATCGTCGCCCACTTCAGCATTCGCCATAACCTTGCGCATTGCATCACACGGCTTAGTAACCGTGTCACTTCTAAGGTCAATAATCATTTTATACTTTTTTTATCGGCAAAGAGGCCATCGGAATATCATTATCATGAAACATCTGAATCAGGCTTTCCAATACCGTTGATCGCAAGGTAGTTCTGGTGGT
Organism: Arenicella sp.; assembly: GCA_023301745.1. Lineage (GTDB taxonomy): Bacteria > Pseudomonadota > Gammaproteobacteria > Arenicellales > Arenicellaceae > Arenicella. Next base: position 15,400 of record JALZVW010000070.1, read on the forward strand.
CACGTCAATTAAGCGATAACGCGCTTCGTAAAGAACACCGGAAAGCATATGCCCTTGATCATCATCCCAAATTGAGCGAATCACAACGGTTGTCGTTCCATCAATGATTCCGTCAACTTTTTCTATCGCTTCTATTGTTTTAGCTTTTACTACAGCAGGATCTGCTCGGTAGTCGGTTTGAAACCGTATACGTGCTCGCACGGGTTGGGGATCAATTGAAAAATTTTTAATGGTTGAAGATGCCAACACGGCATTCGGGTAGTTAACAATAACCCCATCGGTGTTACGAATGGTCGTACGCCGCAAGCCTATATCGACGACGTCGCCCCAACCACCCCAGTGGCGGCCTATTTTATCAATCATAATGCGGTCACCTATGCGAATAGGGCGATCCGCAATCAAGAAAATGCCGGCTAAAATATCGGCTAGGGTTTCTTTAGCCGCCAAGCCAATTGCGATACCAAAGATACCAGCACCTGCCAAGACTGGCCCCACCTGAATGCCATTTATTTTCAGCACCCAAATCAAACCGGCAAACAGCGCCACTAACCACAAGAATTGCTTTAGAAAATGGATCAAGCGGTCATCAAAATCGTTATCAGTCTTTGAAGCCAGCAATTCTAAGCGCCTTAACAGAACGAATCGGCCTAAGTAAAAAGAGATAATGACAGCAACGACGGCAATCAGAGATTGCACCAGCGACGGTAAGCTAATCCAGAACGTCAAGAAGTCTTGGCTAAATTGGTTGAGGGTTTCCATAATACGGTGACAGGCTAATTAAGCGTTAGTATTGCAATCAATCATAAAATAAATCAGTCGATAGAGCACCGCTGATTTGCTGAATATCTACTTCACGCTAGTCGGCTGACATTGATGCGACAAACCTATTCGAGTGAGGCGTAAACTAAAAAAGCAATCGAAAGCAGTCTGAAAAACGAGAGTGAAAAAACAGAACGCCAATTGACAGGAGCGCTTTCCACTCTAGCAGCTACTTTTCAGCGATCATCCACCCCAAGATTGGCGTTGCGAGCGATTAGCGATTGACAAGATCCAGCCAAGCAAAAGACCGACCAATATCGCGCCGACTCCCAAGACAAACCAGCTTTTAGATTTTTGATCGCTTAGATTTTGATTTTCTATGCGAATACCGTCTAACTCCAACAGTAATTGCTGCACCTCAACCTCGAGCTTAGCACTGCGTTGCGAAAGATTAACCGCATCGGCCGACACCTCTTTAATCGTTGCGAGCTCTTCTGAGGCGGTCTTAAAACTACCAGTCAAACGGATATTTTGCGCAATTAATTCTTGGTTTTCTTCTTGAGATCGTGCCAATAAGGTTTGCAACTCTCCAGGCTTAGAACGCAACTGCTTTAGTTGGCCTTCAAGATACTTGACACGGTTCCGGGCGGACCCATTTTCACTTAGAAAGCGTGTCAGCACGTAACCAATTTTGCCGTCACTCGTTTGCACTTGACTGTGGCCTTTACCCGCATCTTCGCGCAACACTTCTAAACGTGCCCCGCTGTTCAGCGAATCAACAATTTTATTCTGCACGCTCGGGCCAGTTCGTAACATGACTTTAAAATCATCGGTCACATAACGAGTTTGAGCCGCCGCCGTGGAGCCCCAAAAAGCAATTGTTAACACAAGAGAAAAGACAGAAATTTTAATATTTTTCATTATTTAAACGAAATAGAAATGCTTCAAATTTAATCCATTATACCTATGCAATCGGCAGGTCAAAGGCAGTTAAACTAATTGTTAACTCAAGCCCTTAATCTAAGTCTAAATCTTTGAGTTTTCGGGTGAGTGTGTTTCTACCCCAACCAAGCAATCTGGCCGCGTTTTGACGATGACCGTTGGTATGATCGAGTGAGACTTTAAGCATAACACCTTCGAAGCGTTTCAATAAATCATCAAGTACATCCTGTTGACCCAAATTAAGTTTTTGACGCACTAGCTTCGCCAATGCGGCCTCCCAGTCTTGGGCGACAACTTCTTGCGAGAAACCAAGAATTTCTTTCGGTAAATCCTCAACACTCACTGAGGTTGCTGGTGCCATTACGGTAATCCATCGACATATGTTCTCAAGCTGACGTACATTACCAGGCCAATCATAGGCCATCATTTTAATTAGAGCTTCATCAGACAGAACCTTCATCTCGACCTGAAGCTCATCAGCACTGGTTCGCAGAAAGCGTTTAGCTAATAACGTTACATCTTCGGCACGCTCACGCAATGATGGAATATCAATTCGAATAACATTCAAACGATGATAGAGATCTTCTCGGAAAAGCCCTTGTTTGACTTGCTTCTCTAAATCGCGATTAGTCGCCGCTAACACGCGCACATCAACCGACACTAGATCTCGGCCACCAACCCGATAGAAACGCCGATCCGACAGCACCCTGAGTAAACGTGTCTGCAAGTCAGCACTCATCTCTCCAATTTCATCAAGAAAAAGCGTGCCACCATCTGCTTGCTCAAAGCGCCCTTTGCGTTGTGCCTGCGCCCCTGTAAAAGCCCCTTTCTCATGGCCAAACAATTCAGATTCAAGCAACTCAGCTGGAATTGCAGCGATGTTTATCGCCACAAAAGCTTTCGTCGCTCGAGGGCTGTGATGATGCAGAGCGTTGGCAACCAATTCTTTACCGGTGCCCGATTGACCACATACCATTACATTAATGTTCGACTTTGCTAGGCGCCCTATGGCTCTAAATACTTCTTGCATGGCAGGGGCTTCGCCAATAATTTCGACTTCGTCGCTCAGTTCCTCTTCGTGCCTGACCTCACCACCTTTGGGCTCAACCGCGCGGTGAACCAATCGAACCGCCTCGTCCAAATCAAAGGGTTTGGGAAGGTACTCAAAGGCGCCACTCTCATAACTGGCTAACGCGCTATCTAAGTCGGTGTGCGCCGTCATAACAATGACCGGTATGTCTGAGTGCTTATCATGCAGAATCTTTGCCAACGCCAAACCGCTCATGCCCGGCATACGAATGTCGGTCATTAATACTTCTGGCGAGTCTTTTTCGAGGTGACTTAGCGCTGATTCGGCGTCTTCAAAATCACTTACGTCAAAGCCCTCAGAGCGTAATGCTCTTGCTAACACCCAACGAATCGAAGAATCATCATCTACTATCCAAACTTTATGCATCATTAGTATCCTTGTATTCCTTTAGAAGTGCTTGAGTCGCCGTTAATGTAGGGCAGATAAATGGAGAAGCAGGTTTTGCCATGATGGTCTTCCAATTGCACAACACCTTTATGCCGTTGAATAATTTCTTGAGTAATCGACAAACCTAAGCCTGTGCCTTCAGGCCGACCGGTTACCAACGGGTCAAACAAACTATTTCGAATCTCCTTAGGCACACCTGGACCGTTATCCCAAATTTTTATTTTTAATACCTGACGATGCATTTCCTGGTTCAAAGTAACAAAACGTTCAAATTGAGTCACAAAGCCAAGCTTAATCTTAGCTCGCCCTTTTTGTGCCTCGATACCATTACCTACAATGTTAAGCACGGCCTGAATTATCTGTTCTTTATCGATATTGATCTCAGGTAAGGCTGGATCATAAAATCGGTCGACGATAACTGGTTCAGACGATTTGACCGAAATTAAATGCAAAACATGCTCTAACACTTCGTGAATGTTCAAGTATTGAGGCTTTAACTGCTCACGAGACCCCATTACTCGATCAACCAAACGAGTCAGACGGTCGGCCTCTTTAATCAATATATCGGTAAGTTCTTTTTGTGACGGTTCGGCGAGCTCTCGATCCAACAATTGAGCCGCACCTCGAATACCACCCAACGGATTCTTAATTTCGTGCGCTAAGCCTCTCATCATCAACCTGAATGCCTGCTGACGTTCAAGTTGATTTTTTTCTTTCATAAATCGTGAAATCCGATTTATGACATTCAATTCAACTAAGATCGACGGCGCATCGCCATCGGCGTTGGTCACGCACGACAATGTCATATCTACCAACGACTCTCGCCCTGCGACATAAATAGCAATTTCACGTAAAGTAAATTGAGCATTGTTCTGCAAACAATCCTCAATGCACTTTTCTACCGAGTCATTGGGTATCAAGTTGACCAGAGGTTGACTCAATAAGTATCGGCGACTTTGACAAAACAGCTTTTCAGCTGCAATATTTACGAGCTCTACATTGCTTTGACGATCTATAACGATCACCGCACATTCCAAGCTTTCAATAAGAGACGCGTAATTCATTTATGCACTAATTTGTGTTCAGAATAGTATTTATTTACTTAATTTGCACCAAAGTAGTGCACTACGGAATAAAAAAACGCCTCGATCTCTCGAGGCGTTTTCACAAGCTAATTTAGCAGCTGTAAGACAACTCAAATTCGATTGGGTGCGTAGCCATACGCAAAGCATCTACTTCGGCTTGCTTAAGCTCGATATAACCATCGATCGCGCTATCAGTAAACACGCCGCCAGCAGTCAAGAACTCACGATCTTTATCTAGCGCTTCTAAAGCGTAATCCAGGCCGGCCGCAACCATTGGGATTTTCGCTTGCTCAGCCGCTGGTAATTCATAGAGATCTTCGTCAGCCGCATCACCTGGATGAATCTTGTTTTTGATCCCGTCAAGGCCGGCCATCAACATTGCCGCAAATGCAAGATATGGATTAGCCGTAGAATCTGGGAAACGAATTTCAATACGGCGACCTTTAGGGTTAGTCACATAGGGAATACGACAAGACGCAGAACGATTACGTGCCGAATAAGCTAGCAGAACCGGCGCTTCAAAGCCTGGAACTAAACGCTTATAACTATTGGTAGAAGCATTAGCAAAAGCATTAATCGCTTTTGCGTGTTTGAAAATACCACCGATGTAGAAAAGAGCCGTTTCGCTCAAACCGCCGTAGCCGTCACCAGAAAAGATATTTTCACCATCTTTAAAGATCGACTGATGAACGTGCATACCAGAACCGTTGTCACCAACAATCGGCTTAGGCATGAAAGTCGCTGTTTTACCAAACATATGAGCCGTGTTATGAACTGCATATTTGAAAATTTGTACTTCGTCGGCTTTTTGCACTAAGGTGTTGAAGATAGTACCAATCTCACATTGTCCAGCCGTCGCAACTTCGTGATGATGCACTTCAGTTGGGCAGCCCATTGCTTCAGCTGACTGGCACATTGCCGCACGTAAGTCGTGCAGTGAGTCCACAGGTGGCACCGGAAAGTAACCGCCTTTCAAGCCTGGGCGGTGACCCATGTTGCCGCCATCGTATGACTTATCTGAGTTCCAGCAGGCTTCTTCAGAATCGATCTCGAAGAAAGTACCACGAGCTTCTGTAGAGAAACGAACATCATCAAATACGAAAAACTCGTTTTCTGGGCCAAAGTAGGCTGTGTCGCCGATACCTGTTTCTTTCAAGTACGCTTCTGCACGCTTAGCGATTGAACGTGGGTCGCGCTCATAGCCAGCCATCGTGCTGGGCTCAATGATATCGCAACGTATATTTAATGTTTTGTCTTGAAAAAATGGGTCAAGAACGGCCGTTTCAGGCTCAGGCATCAAAATCATGTCCGATTCGTTAATGCCTTTCCAACCAGCTACCGAAGAGCCATCAAACATCTTTCCTTCTACAAACGTGTCTTCGTCTACTACTGTAGTCGGGACCGTTACATGTTGTTCTTTACCGCGCGTGTCGGTGAAACGAAAGTCGATATACTTGATATCTTCTTCTTTTATCTGCTTTAGTACGTCTGACGCTGACATTACTTTTACCTCAAAAAATGGATTAAATTTAGTCGGTCGCATAACGCACTGCAGTTTGATTACGCGACCTGGCGGCGGTGAGTATTTAACCTAGATGATGAACACTCAGATATTTAACGTTTTAATATCTGAATAAGCTAAACCTGATTAAACACTGGAGTTACCGCGATTATTCGGCTGAATTTTTTCAGCTAAATTATAATAGCAAACATCGTGCCAACATAACTAAGACCAAACTCACTAAAATCGGCTCTAAAATGCTATTACCAAGCAAGCCTGCGACACCACTGCACCAAATCGGTGCTTTTGGTTAATTTTCGCACCGAAGTGGTGCGAAAAATGCTTATAAATCAATTTCTAGCGTTTCTTTAACAATTTCCATTGCCGCAATGCTCGTAGACTCCTTTACGCCGGGTAAATTCAATAATTCACCCTCTAGCAAATCTCGATAAGCCGCCATATCTTTGATGCGCGCTTTTACCAAAAAATCAAAACTCCCCGTCACGAGATAGCACTCTTGTACCGACGGAACCTTTTGAATAGAGCGTCGAAAATCTTCAAATGTTTTTTTACTGGTTCTATCTAGACTTATCTGCACAAACACTACCAAGCCTTTATCTAATTGTTTCGCGCTTAGCTTGGCTGAATACCCTTTTATATAACCTGAGCGCTCAAGCTTGCGAACACGATCAATACACGGAGTGGTCGTTAAACCGACTCGCTTACCCAAATCGGTGTACGAAATTCTTCCATCGCCTTGCAGCACATTGAGAATGTTACGGTCGTATTTATCTAAAGTTTCATTTTCCTGCATAAAAAACCCATCTGCCTTATTGCTATATTTCAGGAAATATAACTGATTTTTCATTAAAAAAAATAAAATATCACTTAATAAATTGAAATATAAAAAAAATATTAGCTTAAACAAATTCCCTCTCACTAGTATCATTTTGAAATCACAAACAGCGCTAAAAACGAGAGTCCAAACATGAAAATCGGTGTCCCTAAAGAAATCAAGAACCACGAGTACCGTGTAGGCCTAAGCCCTGCGAGCGCTAAAGAATTATTAGCTCATGGCCACGAGATTATGATTGAAACAGGCGCAGCGGCCGGTATCGGTTTAAGTGACGATGTGTATTCAAACATGGGCGTAAAAATAGCCAGTACAGCTGAAGCCATCTTCGCCGAAAGCGACATGATCATTAAAGTGAAAGAACCTCAAGCAGCTGAGTGCACTCAGCTAAATAAGGGGCAGCTTCTATTCACCTATCTACACCTCGCGCCAGACCCAGAGCAAACCGCCGCTCTTTTGGAATCAGGCGTTACGGCGGTTGCTTACGAAACGGTTACAGGGCCAGGAAATTCATTACCCTTGCTAGCGCCAATGAGTGAAGTTGCCGGTCGTTTATCAGCCCAAGCTGGGGCACATTGCCTAGAACGCGCACAAGGCGGTAGCGGCGTGCTGATGGGTGGCGTACCCGGGACACAACCAGCCAAGGTGTTCGTAATCGGTGGAGGCGTTGTAGGTCAAAACGCGGCATATATAGCAAAAGGCATGGGCGCTAACGTTACAATAGTAGATCGATCGATCCCAAGACTTCGTCAATTAGACGTTGAATTTGGTGGCCGCGTTACCTGTTTATATTCAACCAAAGAAGCGATTGAAAATAATTGCGCTGAAGCCGACTTGGTGATTGGCGCGGTATTACTGCCTGGCGCAAATGCACCAAAGTTAGTGACGCGAGAAATCATTAAGTCAATGAAATCTGGCTCGGTCATTGTTGATGTTGCGATCGACCAAGGCGGATGCTTAGAAACATCTAAAGCCACGACTCATCAAGACCCCACATTCGTTGTTGACGATGTGGTTCACTACTGTGTAGCCAATATGCCTGGCGCAGTTCCACAGACATCAACCTACGCATTAAATAATGCGACGTTGCCATTCGCATTAAGCATGGCCAATCAAGGCTGGCAGAAAGCAATGCGTCAAGATGCGCATTTACTAAATGGCTTAAACGTACATGAAGGCATGTTAACTTATGAAGCTGTCTCGCAGGCTCAAGGCTTAGCCTTTGTTGACCCGGCGAGTTTGATTTAGCTTTCTACTAGGTCATTTCCGATTAGAGCCTTCGTGATTGCGAGGGCTTTTTTTGGCTGTATGTTGTTCTTTACACGGCCGAAAAAAAACCAAGGCTTTCCATCATAGCCAGCCATCAAATCTTACTTTAAGCAGGCCTACAAACTTAGCAGTTTTTTCAACTCTACCGCATTTCGGCGACTCACTTCGATAGCTTGGCCATCACTCATAGTCAGGTCATAGCCGTCTGCGACACTTTCATCGATTAGCTGAATTTGGTTTAGATTGACAATGTATTGTCGATTGGCTCTAAAGAAACATGCCCTGGGAAGGCGGGCTTCAATGCTACTCAAGGCTTTTTTGATAAACGGTTTATGTGATTCAAAAAAAACTCGTGAATGATTTTTGCAGCTCTCAAAATAACGAATATCCTGAACGGATACGAGATGGCATTCATCGCCGTCATTAATGAAAATTTTGCTGCCCATTTCCAATAATTGCGCAACTGAACTAGCGTCTCGTGAACCTAGTTTGTCGACGGCAGTAGCTAGCCTTTCGGGACTAATTGGCTTCAAAAGGTAGTCAACCGGGCTGTAATCGAACGAACGATACGCATACTCAGAGTACGCCGTTGTAAAGATAACTTGAGGTATATAGTCAAGCTGATCTAACAGGTCGAAGCCGCTTTGGCCTGGCATGTGAATGTCTAAAAAAACGACATCAGGTCGCTTTTCAATAATTAAGGTAAGCGCGGAGTCAGGATGGTCTGCCGAACCAACAACATCTAATTCCTTAAACTCAGACAACATGCGCAATAAGCCTTCGCGCGCCAATCGTGAGTCTTCAACTACAATTGCTTTCACTTGTCTGACCCTTGGGGAATAGTAACGGTTACATAGAAACGATTCTCTGTAACCTCGGTTTCAATCGAGCCGTGGCCGGCATAAAGTAAATCTAAACGTTGGCCGATATTGAACAAACCAATACCCGGCTCGCTGCGTTTTCTCGTATAGTCTTCAGGAAGATCATTGCCAACGCGTATCGTCATCAACCGACCCTCGAGTGCCGCAGAGACATTAATTGTGCCGCCATCTCGGATATTGTCAATACCGTGTTTAACCGCGTTCTCTAATAACATTTGTAAAACCATCGGAGGTAGTTTACATACAAGAAGCGAAGCCGGTATATCGAGTTCAAACAACAGCCTTTCTTCAAATTGGATTTGAATCAAATCGATATAGCGGCGGCTTATTTCAAGTTCATCTTCAAGAAGCACCTTGTCGTTCTTTGAACTATCCAACGAATACCGCAATACGCTGGACAGTGACATCAACATTTTTTCAGCGTTAGCCGCGTCCTCATGAATCATAAACCGTATATTGTTTAATGCATTAAACAAGAAATGCGGGTTAAGCTGGTTGGCTAGACTCACCAGCTCTGCTTCCTTTAAACTGTTTTGAAGCCTCAAATTATCAACTTCAATATTTTTTGTTTTACGTCGACTCGTGATGCCGATATAAAGCATCATCCAGCACAGCAGATAAAACGCGGTAGTAAACCAATTTTGAAAAAAGAATTCAACAACCACCTTAGCTGACGAAATACCTCCGTCTTGATAACTTCGGTAATAATAAAGGTCGTCAAAATATAAAGTCATTGTCACGGCTGACATAAGCACAACAATAAAAAAACCAAAGAATACAGAGCTTGCGATGGTCTTAAATAAAACCATTGCGTGCGTCTGGGTTTCCCACTCAGCAGTTTTATAATGACTTCTCAATATCAAACCAGAAAAGAAAAAACCCGCGCCCCATGTCATCCCAGCTAGCGTGTAAAAATCCCAGACTGACGTAGACCTAAGAATAGTGTTAAGCGCTAGATCAAAGAGTATCGCGATAATAATACCGCCCGTGTGGTAACTCCAAAAATCGGAGCTAGCGTCAAACAAATCGCTATTTAATAAAGAGCGAAGGCTCTTTAGATACGCAGTGAACTCAGCCCAGTTTTTTTGTACCTGAGGGTGATTCCAAGTTGCTTTAAGACGGGTGAGTATCACGTGCACATTAACATTTTATTGAATTTAATTAAGCGATTCGATCGCTGTATCAAGAACCGAGTTGATTGACTTCTTTGCAATGACAAGCGATTCCACGACCACCATTTTACAATGATAGGCTAACCGATAGCTTGCGTTAAGTATCTCAGTATCGGCCTGCGCAACGGCGTGTTGAAGCGTATTAGCTCTTGCATCAAATGCCAGGTTTCCCGGGTTAATTGGAATACGCTGGTAGACCACCGCTGCTCCCATGAATGCGACTAATGTTATCACCGCCCAGTTTGTTCGATTCATGACCACCGCTCCTATTATTCACGTCGCATCTAAGTTTCAACACCGTCATTTTGACATAGTGACGCCCCAGCAGTAGAACAAGGTGCCGAGCGGCGACACTGGTGGATGAACGGTAGTTTTCTGTCTAAAGAAGGCTAGTTAGCAAGAACATAGGGGAAAAGTCGGTGCTTCTTAATCGGTGCTTCTTAAGGCCTCTTCTGGCCATCAAGCCGCGAACCGTAAGCAAGCCGTGTACTCAGCAACTAAATCTTCAACGGTTTATTAATAGCTTGCAAGGTCGATGTCACGCGCCTAAAGCAGCTGATAAAAGGTTTATGGCGGAGCCATAGCCCGGCAGAGCAATAGCTCAATCTCGATACAAGGAAATGAATAGAAAAATGCGAGAAACGGACATTCATGTCCTTACGATAACGTACAACGCTGTAGGTTAAATACGAAAACAAAAAGACTCGCCCTTATTATTATTGTTAACGAGTCTTTTCATTTTCATGAGTCGTGCTATTAGTTGCACTCTCCTCACTCCTGGCGACTTGGACTAGACCAATGTCTGGAACGCAAATTACCTAAAATTTAGGTTCTTGTCTATGCTTTTATAACCAAATGTTACAACAGGTATGAACAAAAGTAATATTATTGACAAAATGTCCATTTTCACACGATCGTCACACTTGAAAACTGGTCTAATGACCATTATTTACTGATAGAAAGGAGATTAAAGCACTCGCAAATTTGAGCCTGCCCGCTATAATATCAATCTAATTTTAGGCAGCCGCCAGCTTATTTTATAAGCCTTGCCTTACTTATAGGCGAGGGTTATTTATTTTGCGATTAGTCCCTTCACCATTTGTTAGATATCTAACCAACAAATCTCTAGAAACATTAAGCTTCTGGTAACAACACCTGATTGAATACGATGAGTAAAGTACTAAGCTTCCAAGATATGATTCTGCGCTTGCAGCAGTTTTGGGCCGACAATGGCTGCGTGATCATGCAACCAATGGATATTGAGGTTGGCGCTGGCACGTTTCATTCACCAACGTTTTTAGGTGCGATTGGCCCTGAACCACTGAACGCGGCTTATGTACAACCGTCACGCCGCCCGACCGATGGCCGCTATGGTGAAAACCCGAATCGCTTGCAGCACTATTTTCAATACCAAGTGATTCTCAAACCATCGCCAGACAATATCCAAGAACTTTATCTAGAATCTCTAAAGGAGCTCGGCATCGACATGCTTAGTGATGATGTTCGTTTTGTAGAGGACAACTGGGAGTCGCCAACAATTGGCGCTTGGGGCCTAGGCTGGGAAGTTTGGCTCAACGGTATGGAAGTCACACAGTTTACTTACTTTCAACAGGTTGGTGGTTTGGATTGCAAACCCGTTACCGGCGAAATAACCTACGGATTGGAGCGTATTGCTTTGTACCTCCAAGGCGTTGACAGTATTTACGACCTTAAGTGGACTGATGGTTTCACCTACGGTGATCTCTACCACCAAAACGAAGTTGAGCAATCTACATTTAACTTCGAACATGCCAATGTTGAGGAACTGTTTCACCAATTCAGCGCCTGCGAAACTGAGGCGAAATACTTACTTGAACAAAAATTGCCACTACCGGCTTATGAGAAAATGCTTAAAGCGTCACACTGTTTTAACATGCTTGATGCCCGCCATGCGATTGGCGTGACCGAACGGGCTCGCTATATTGGCCGTATTCGCACCTTAGCCAAAGGTGTTGCTAAAGCGTATTACGAATCACGCGAGGCTTTAGGCTTTCCGCGCGGCCGAACAGCGGGAGACTCATAATGACTGATACTCTCTTGATTGAACTCGGCACCGAAGAACTACCTCCGAAAGCATTGAAGAAGCTTAGTGACGCGTTCAGCCTTGAAATACTAAGCGGGCTAATTGAGGCTGAGCTAATCACTCAATCTGATGCTGATGCGGCGTCGCCGTTTGCATCACCGCGCCGTTTAGCGCTAACGGTTCCCAATGTGATTCCATCTCAACCCGATCAAACTATTGAACGTCGTGGCCCGGCACTTCAAGCCGCTTTCAAAGATGATGGCCAACCCACACCAGCCGCAATGGGTTTTGCTAGATCGTGTGGCGTTGATGTTGAAAATCTTGAGCGGCTAAAGACCGATAAAGGTGAATGGTTAAGCTATAACCTCAAACAAACGGGTAAAACGCTTGCTGAACTGGTACCAAATATTATAGATCAGGCAATCAAACGTTTGCCAATCCCTAAGCGTATGCGCTGGGGTGACGGAACCGCGGAATTTGTGCGCCCCGTTAAATGGCTCATTGTGATGCACGGCAGCGATCTTATACCCGCCACTATTTTAGATATCAACTCAGGTAATAGCAGCCGTGGCCATCGCTTTCATAGTGACGGTGAGTTACTTATCTCGAGCGCCAATAATTATGAGCAAACCTTATTAGAACAAGGGCATGTGATTGCCAGTTTCGCTAAGCGCCAAGCCATGATTCTAGAGCAAGTTAAAACCGCGGCTTCTAGCGTAAATGGCTCTATTGAAGACGACCAAGCGTTACTCGACGAGGTGACAGGCTTAGTTGAGCACCCGACGGCCGTGATGGGTGGTTTTGACCGGAGCTTTCTCGAGGTTCCTCAAGAATGCCTTATCTCATCAATGCGCGACCATCAAAAGTATTTTCACGTTATTGATGCCGCTGGTAAATTAATGCCACACTTTATCACGGTCAGTAACATTCAAAGTAAGAACCCCGAGCAAGTTCGCTCTGGTAATGAAAAAGTACTTCGCGCTCGGCTATCAGATGCACAGTTCTTCTGGGAGACCGATCAGAAAACCAAACTGATTGATCGTGTCGAAAGTTTAAGCAAGGTAACGTTCCATGCAAAACTCGGCAGCCTATTAGATAAGTCCAAACGAATACAAACGCTCGCAGGAAACTTAGCCAGCCGAATGGGCGGCGATGAAACGATAGCAATACGCGGAGCACTACTTGCCAAAGCTGATCTAGTGTCAGACATGGTTGGTGAATTCGATGAACTTCAAGGTATTATGGGGCATTACTATGCCGATCGCGACGGTGAACCGGCGGCCGTCGGCGAGTGCGTAGAACAACATTATTGGCCTAAATTTGCTGGCGACCGCCTACCCACTAGTGCCGAAACTCAAGCCGTTGCATTGGCTGATAAGCTCGACAGTCTAGTGGGCATCTATGGGGCGGGAGAAGTGCCAACGGGAGACAAAGACCCCTATGGCTTGCGCCGTGCATCATTAAGTATTTTACGTATCTTGATAGAGCAACAACGGCCGTTTAAGCTGTCAGAATTAGTCGCTGACTCGGCCACTATTTATTCAGATACGCAAGGCATTGAAATCGACGACGATACCCAAACCGCTATTGTGAATTTCATTCGTGGTCGCTTAACCGCCCTTTATCAATCGCAGAATATCAGTACGGCAACGATTAATTCAGTAATGGCGTGCAAGCCCGATAGCCCCTTAGATTTTGAACACCGAGTAAAAGCGGTACATGCATTTAGTCAAGCCCCTGAAGCGGCAGACTTGGCTGCGGCGAACAAACGAATCAGTAATATCTTAAAGAAACAAGCCAGTGATGTTTCTCTACAAGTCAGTGAATCACGCTTGTCAGAAACCGCTGAAAAAGAACTTTTTTCAGCGATTCAAGGCATTGAAACTGATTGTGTTACGTTCTTTAACCAAGGCAATTATCAACAAGGCTTAGAAAAGCTAGCCAGTCTGCGTACGCCGGTTGATAACTTTTTTGAACAAGTCATGGTAATGAGCGAAGACGACGCTGAAAGACAAAACCGTTTGGCCTTATTAAAACGCATGCAAAGCTTGTTTTTGCGTGTAGCTGATATTGCCTTACTTCAAGCCTGATTATTTGCTTTGCCAAACAATAAGCACATGAAGTTAGTGATTCTCGATCGCGACGGCGTTATCAATAAAGATTCGTCGTCATTTATCAAGACGCCAGACGAGTGGCTGCCGATAAAAGGCAGCTTAGAAGCAATCGCACGGCTATCACAAGCGGGCTATGAAGTCGTTATCATTACCAACCAATCAGGTATTGGTCGAGGCTTATTTAGTGCCGATATGCTGGCCCAAATACACGTACGCATGATTGACTACGTACAACAACATGGGGGGAAAATTCAAAGCGTATTATTTTGCCCTCACCACCCCGATGATGGCTGCGATTGCCGAAAACCTCTTGCCGGCTTGTACCATGAACTCGCCGGCCGCTTGAACATCAACTTCAGTGGTGTTTTCTCAGTCGGTGATTCAATTAGAGATTTACTCGCTGCAAAAAGTGCCGGCGCTCAACCCGTTTTAGTGAAAACAGGTAACGGCAAAAAAAGCTTAAAACGCATTGCTAACGACCCTCAGGTAGACTTAGATGGCACGCTGGTATTCGATAATCTCGCTAGCTTTACTGACGCGCTCCTCAAGCAAGAAATTTAAATCAGTGCGATGACTTACTTACTATTTAAACTATGATTTATATTCGATCGATTTTGTTTTACCTAGGCGAAGCGCTGTCTACAATTCCCTTTATGTTCATCTCAATATTGGCGTTAGCATTTCCGCCAATTACGCGTTCGAGGATGATCGCCGGATGGGCTAAATTCGTCACCTGGTGGCTACGCATAACATGTGGATTGACGCATCGACTCGAAGGATTAGAAAATATTCCTGAAGAGCCTTGCGTATTCGCCTGCGCGCATCAGTCGACTTGGGAAACAATTACCACACAAACTTTCTTACCGGCGCTTGCTTGGGTGCTAAAAAAAGAACTACTGAGCATCCCTTTCTTCGGCTTAGGTTTGCGCGCATCTGGCCCCATTGCGATTGATCGATCAGATCAAAAGAATGCATTAGATCAAGTTGTTGAGCAAGGAATCGAAAAATTCAAAGAAGGCCGCTATGTATTGATTTTTCCGCAAGGCACACGCACGGCTTATGGTGAATCAGGCCGATACAAAAAAGGGGCGGCAAAATTGGCGATCGCCGCCAATAAGCCGATCATTCCAGTGGCCCATGATGCCGGCAAGTATTGGTCACGCGACAGTTGGTGGATTAAGCCAGGCACCATTCGCTGCAGTTTTGGCCCAGCGATTAGTGTTGAAGGGAAAACAGACACCCAGGTAACGCAAGAAATTCAAACGTGGATTGAAGCGCAAGGCTTATAGCTAAGCAGGCGGTTAAATAATCACCTAGAGCCCTCTCTCAACCAAGCTGCCTTCGAGAAATACATGAGTAAAAACACAGCACCACCGAGTATGTCGGGCCAAAGCACTAGTACAACTTCCGAAGATGCCGCAATTGCGTCAGCCGATGTTGCCGCGGAGATTGGAAACCAAGTTCCGACCTTTGCTGACTTATTACCCGACATTGCTAAACCCTATTGGGAGTTTGTACAGCAATACCCAATTATTGAAGCCGCTATTATTTTCATCATTTTCTGGACTTCGGCCTCTTTCATTCGGCACTTCGTACTTAATTTGATTCAGAAAGTCACCAGCAGAACTAACAGCCATCTCGATGACGAAGTTATAGCCGACCTTCGTAACCCGGTGTTTAATACAGTTCTTTGGTTTGGGCTAATCGTTGCGACAAAATCAACTGGCTATGTAGACGGCCTTGCGGCGTACATAAGCCCAATTGCACTGTCGATGATCGTACTCATATGGACTCGCGCTACGATGACCATCAGCGGCAAACTGATTACGGCAATGTCGCGTGACCAGTCTCGCTTTAAAACAATGGATGTTCGTACCGAACCGCTACTCGTGATTACCAGTAAGATATTACTGATGATCGTATGCGCTTACTTAGTGCTGGTGATTTGGGGAATTAACCCAGTTGGCTTACTAGCCTCAGCGGGCATTGTTGGTATCGCGGTTGGTTTCGCGGCTAAAGACACCTTAGCAAATCTATTTTCGGGCGTTTTCATTCTCGCCGATCGACCTTACAAACTGGGCGACTACATCAATCTAGATAGTGGTGATCGAGGTAAGGTAACGCATATAGGAATTCGAAGTACACGGCTAATTACTCGTGATGATATTGAAGTAACCATTCCGAATGGTCTAATAGGCAACCAAAAAATCATCAATGAAAATGGCGGGCCAGGACACTCGATGCGTATCCGCCTAGACCTTCAGTGTGCCTATGAGGCCGACCTAGACAGAGTTGAAGAAGTACTCATGGGCATTGCGAGTGCGCATAAAGAAATAAAAAAACACCCAGCGCCAAGAGTTCGTTTTCGGGGCTTCGGTGATAGCGGCATTAACCTTCAACTAATGGGTTGGATTGACGAGCCACAAGATCGTGGCCGAATATCTCATACCCTTTATAAAGAAATTCATTCTACTTTTAGACAGCACGATATCGAAATCCCTTACCCAAAGCGCGACATCACTATACTCGAGCAAAGTAACTCTGGTTGATAACCGCAGCAGGATTGATCGATAAGAGCACAAGTAAAACACGCTAATAACTAGGCCAATCAATCAAAGCGTGTTGGTCAACGGCGCTCAAGTCGATGATGTTTTAGACGGTGACCCGCATGGGCCTGATGCCGACAGACTGATATCTACTTGACGCCGACCCCGAGCAATTTGTACGCAATCACCTTTCTTAAGCTCGAGGTTTGACGACAGTACTTCAATGCCTCTACCACGAGAAGTGTCAATAACATAACGCATTCCGGGTTTACGTGTAACCACCTCTTCGGCCGTCGCGCCGACCGCAGAGCCGACGAAAGCACGTGCCAAGAAGCCAAAAAATGAATTACTTGTTGCGTCCTGAACGGCGGCGGCCGATACGGCGAATGCTCCGATACCCGATCTCGAACCACCAATGGTCACTTTTTCTGTATCAGTGATAGTGCCATAACTAATCGATTTATAAGCCTGCCCGCGCGATACAACTTTACCGTTTGAGGCGCAACCGGCCAACATTACCGTAATAGCGGCCATTATCATTAATTTTGAATTCATTCGAATCTCCGAAGATTAGCTTAGTATTTCAAGTAAATTAAACTACTTCGAACAACAATAATATTTAAACTTGGGTATGGTAATGTTTGAGTAATCAAGTATTTATTGGTACTACATATGAGAGTTCATTGAACTTATCGTCACTTGACTACTTTCTAATAGACACTCTTCCGAGCAAGATCTGCCAAAACATCAACCAATCGCCCATCAAGCTAAAGAGAGGATATTGAAAGGTGGCCGGCTTGTTTTTCTCAAAGAAAAAATGACCAACCCAAGCAAATGCATAACCACTGACAATCGCCAAGCCAAAGTAAACTATATTTTGCAAGTAGAGCCCTTGCACCACGCAAGCCAGCACCACGAGCGAGCCAATAAAGTGTAAGCGCCTACAGGTGGGGTTTTGATGCTCAGACAAATAGTAAGGATAGAACTCAGCGAACGATTGGTAGCGGTTTTGCATAACGTGTACCCAAATAAAATTTACTAGTAGTCAGCTTTAAAATAAGCCCATAAAGAACGTAACCAAGGCTAAACACTAGCTGTTATTGTATTCGGCCAGATATTCATCAAAGCTTAGAGTATCTTTGGCCTCAATCTCAGTTTGATCTCGTAAAGATTGCTCAGCCAGCGTCTTCAAATTCTCTTGAAATTCAGTGTTCTTATCCAAGCTAGCAAAATGCAATTTATGCTTGTCAGCCTGTTCACCAGCGATCTCAATAAATTCTGAGCCGGAGTCGATTAACCCCATCATATGCCCCGAGGGCGTCAAACTCGGCTCGTCTATTTTCGCCTGCTGAGCATAAACCGCCGAGCTGTACTCAAAGCTACTATGCGCTTTATCAAGCAATTTGGCTGTACCCATTATTGCGTCAACGAGCTCTGTTGCCGCCTCAGCGAATGGCACCTGTTTCTCGCCACGTTGCAATGTAAGCTCAGGGTCTCGGCCACGCATAATGACATTGCGTTGGTTGCCTTTAATTTCGGGGCAACTGGTATCACTGGTTTGCGGGCATTGGGAAAACAAACAATACAAAAGAAAAGAGTCTAAAAATCGAATTTGTTGGGCACTAAGACCTTCTGCAAGAAAAGGATTGATGTCTAAAATTCGCACCTCAATATACTCGACACCACGATCACGTAACGCAGAAATCGGCTTCTCACCCGACTCAGTCACTCGTTTTGGTCGAATATCACTATAATATTCATTCTCAATTTGTAAAACATTAGTATTAAGCTGTTGATATTTTCCATCAACTTTAACGCCAATGTCTTGATAGGCTTTGTATTTATGTTCCATCGCTTGCGCTAAGGTAGTCACATAATCTTCAAGCGAAGCATAGGACACGTGAAGTGCTTCTTGAGCCGAGTTTTGGTAACCCAAATCGCTCATCCGCAGCGACGTAGCGTAGGGCATGCCTAAGGTGTTTTCACCCAAAGCGCTTAAGCCATGCTCACTTTCCGGGCGATCGCCAAGAAAAGATTTATCGAGCACTGGCGATGCGCCAAATAGATAGTGAAGAATCCAGGAATAACGGCGAAAATTTCGAATTAGCGAAAAATAATGTGCGGACTTAAAGTCTTGTAACGATTGCTCCGGATTGGCATCTTGCTTATTCAGCTTTGCTTGATAGTCTTGCCAAAAAGCATCGGGTAGAGAAAAATTATAATGAATGCCAGCAATCGACTGCATTGTTCGGCCATAACGTACGCCTAGGCCTTGTCGATACACATGTTTAAGAGTGCCAACATTTGAATTGCCATACATCGCAATCGGAATACTCTCATCGCCATCGAGTTGACAGGGCATGCTAGCAGGCCAAACTCGCTCATTGCCAATGTTAGTTGAGGTGAACGCATGCAAATCACTCAGATATTCAACCGTTTCTTCAACGCCGTTCAGCACTGGCGTAATAAACTCGAGTAGAGCTTCTGAATAGTCTGTGGTGATACTCGGGTGAGTCAGAGCTGAGCCTAGGGCAATCTGGTGCTCAGTCTGAGCGACGCCAGACTCTTTACTTACACGCAAGCCCTCTTTTTCGACGCCGCGAACAATACCTGACAAGGTACTAGCAAGCTTATCGTCGACGATAGACAAGGTTGACGTGCATTCTGAATTGACCATAATATTTTTATATTCCTGCAAATTAGCCGTCTATTGTACTTAATATTGTCGTTCAATGGTGTGACGAATTATGATCAATTAACCACGATTTAGGGGTGATCGTACAAGATGAGCGCCGAACGGCTTAGACCCTAACAAGCCTGGCCGTGCTTTGAAGGTCACAACCTAGCCATGCTTTGAAGGTCACAACCGACGCTGAATTAATATGCCGATTAGCCACTCAATAAAAAAGACTAACTTAAATCGTTATTTTTAACCATTTTGGAGTATTGCTTAGCCGCCAACTTCATCAATAGCTTAGGAAAATAACGTTTAATCCAAAGCGCATGCATTTCTGTACCTTTGCCAACGTTGATTTCAGGTTTTCGACCTAGAAAGCCCTTCATGATTGCTTTAGCACACTCATTGACATCCATGCCGCCTCGAGTCTCAGCGTCTTGCTTGCCGTAGGCCGAGCCATCGCCAGCAAGAGCACTGGCGGCAATTGGCGTTCGTATATAACCAGGTACAATGGTTGTCACCTTAATGTTTTGATGATCAACTTCGGTGCGCAGTGCATCGAAAAAACCCATCATCGCGTGCTTGGCGGCACAATACCCAGTTCGAAAAGGCACACCGATTTTTCCAGAAACAGAGGACGTTACAGCAAGATGACCACTGCCTTGTTCGATCATGACCGGCAATACCGCTTTAGTGAGCGCTATTTGCCCAAACACATCAACGTCAAAGATCGTTCGGTAGGTTGATACATCGGTATTCAGGCAACTCGAGCGCTGTGTAATACCCGCGTTGTTTATCAACATGTCGATGCGCCCGCGCCAGGCCCGCGCGGCCTCAACTTTGCTTGCCAAGCTAGCTTCATCGGTGATATCCATCGACAGCGCTAACGACGAGTCATTGCCAGATATAGCATCGCATTTAGCTTTTGTAGCCTCTAGAGCCGCTTCGCCTCTAGAAGACAGAATTACACACGCTCCCTGAGCGGCAAACTCTAAAGACAGCGCCTCACCAATGCCAGATGATGCCCCAGTGATCCAAACAACTCGATTTTTAAACATTCACCACTCTCTGTGCGCCCAGCACACGATCAATGCCACTACCTAACATATTAGTTCACATCGCTCTGCTCAGGCTCTATATCGTCCGGCTCACCGCGCCGCAACTCGACCACGTAGGCGCCTAATAAACTAGCAACAAAGACAATCGGCAAGCCAAATATTAAGGTGAAAGTCCAACTGTCCTTAGCTTGAGTGTCGGCCAAGGTATTAACGATGAACAACCCCATCGACAACAGCACGGCAACCACCCACTTCTCGCTCAGTAAATAGGTAACTAAGCCAATCAGAAACGCCAGTATAAAAAGGATCGCAAATATCATAGATTAATCATAGCATTGTCGTTGGTAGGCACGCGCTTCATCCTAAGTAAGTTATCGCCAAACATATACCGGCTAATAGCTAAAGAATGTAGCGTGCGTAATCTTCGTTTTCGACTAACTCGTCGAGATGTTGATTAACATACGCTTGGTCAACCGTTACGGCATCACCAGAGCGATCGCTCGCTTCAAAGGAAATGCCTTCAAGCAGTCTTTCGAGCATGGTGTGTAAACGGCGTGCACCAATATTTTCAGTGCTTTCATTAACCTGCCAGGCCAGTTCAGCGATGCGCCGAATGCCGTTTTCAGTAAACTCTAGGCTCACGCCTTCGGTCGCCAACAAAGCATCATATTGCT
The DNA here is from genome assembly GCA_023301745.1 of Arenicella sp. Classification (GTDB taxonomy): domain Bacteria; phylum Pseudomonadota; class Gammaproteobacteria; order Arenicellales; family Arenicellaceae; genus Arenicella. Next base: position 36,470 of record JALZVW010000070.1, read on the forward strand.
CAGTCAGAGAAGCATCGGGTTCGGTTAAAATACGAGTGAAATCGTCAACCGTTAAGGCATCAAGCTCTACCCGAATTGGCATACGGCCCTGTAATTCTGGAATCAAATCAGACGGTTTAGATAATTGAAACGCCCCTGAACCAATAAATAAAATATGATCGGTTTTAATCATGCCGTGCTTGGTCGAAATTGTGCTGCCTTCAATCAACGGCAATAAATCACGTTGCACGCCCTCTCGCGATACATCCGCACTTTTACCACCTTCTGAGCGCCCGACTATTTTATCGATTTCATCAATGAAGACGATGCCATGGTTTTCTAAACGTTGAATTGCGTTCAACTTAATGTCTTCTTCGTTCACCAATTTAGCCGCTTCTTCTTCCACCAACACTTTTAAAGCGTCTTTGACTGTCATTTTACGACTTTGCTTTTTGTCGCCGCCCATGTTTTTCATCATGCCTTGCAATTGACTTGTTAACTCTTCCATTCCTTGAGGACCAAACAATTCAACGCCCGCATTCTGGGCCGAAACCTCTACCTCGATTTCTTTGTCATCTAAACGGCCTTCACGCAGTTTTTTGCGAAAGCTCTGCCGTGCGGCTCCGTCTTTGTTGTCGGCCGAATCAGGTGTAAAACCGACATCGCGAGCAGGCGGCAATAAAATATCGAGCACCCGCTCTTCGGCGGCATCCTCGGCTCGAACTTGCATTTTCTTCATTTCGGTTTCACGCTGGCCCTTAATCGCAATATCGGCAAGGTCGCGAATAATCGAATCAACTTCTCGCCCAACATAACCTACTTCAGTAAATTTGGTGGCTTCGACCTTGATAAACGGTGCATCAGCAAGATTGGCCAGGCGTCGAGCGATTTCAGTTTTACCAACGCCTGTTGGACCAATCATAAGGATATTCTTCGGGGTGATCTCAGCACGCAAATCGCTATCTGGCACCTGTGATCGGCGCCAGCGATTGCGCAAAGCAATCGCGACAGCGCGTTTAGCATCGCCTTGGCCAATAATATGCTTATCGAGTTCTTGTACGATTTCTCTTGGGGTCATTTCACTCATTTTAGAACTCCAGCTCTTCTATTGTGAGGCTATGGTTTGTATAGACACAAATGTCAGCCGCGATATTGAGTGACTTATCGACAATCTCTTTGGCGGTTAACTCAGTGTTCGATACCAACGCTCGTGCGGCTGCTTCAGCATAAGCACCTCCGGAACCAATTGCCATCACACCCGCCTCGGGCTCAATAACATCTCCGGTTCCAGAGATAATATAAGAAGCTTCTTTGTCAGCCACACACAGCAAGGCTTCGAGTTTGCGCAGCATTCGGTCAGTTCGCCACTCTTTGGCCAACTCAACCGCCGCTTTGGTAAGTATTCCTTGGTGTTTTGCCAACTTAGCATCGAATAGTTCAAACAAAGTAAATGCATCGGCTGTGCTACCAGCAAAACCGGCAATTACTTCACCCTTGTATAGGCGACGTACTTTACGAGCGTTGCCCTTCATTACAGTATTGCCAAGAGAAACTTGACCGTCACCACCAATAACCACTTGATTATCGCGGCGCACAGAAAGAATAGTAGTCATTCTGAACCCTAGTTATGTTGCCACCTGCAGGAAGCGGCTTATATCATTTTTGTTGGATCAAACACCCAGTGCCGTCACAAACCTTAGACTATGTATGTTGCGACGCATTCGGCTGATTCAAGCGGATTAGCGTATTTATTGCTGTAGATTAATCAAATTCAACCACTTCTATTACACCTTCACGGCGAGGGTCGACTCCACCCTCCAAACGACCATCAGGGTGTTGATATATAACGCTCAAGCCCGAGTTCTCACCAGCACTTTCGTTAACCTCATAACCATAATTGCGAAGACCGGTGATTATTTCATCTGAAGCGCGAGATTTTTCAATTCGAACTTTGCCACGCCGAGCCACCATATTAGGTAAGTCTACCGCTTGCTGAGGGCTTAGGCCCCAGGCCAAAACGCCCACCAACGTTTTCGCGGTATAAGCAATAATCGAATTGCCTCCCGGCGAACCACTCGCCATCAGAAACTCTCCATGCTGATCTAAAACAATGGTTGGAGACATGGATGAACGCGGTCGTTTATTTGGGGCTACATTATTAGCAACCGTCTTACCAGACTCGTCAAGGGGCTTAAATGAGAAATCGGTCAGCTGATTGTTCAAAAACATACCTGCCGCCATGCGCGTATTACCAAAAATACTCTCAACGCTTGCGGTTAAGGAAACAACATTGCCATCGCCGTCAACCACCACAAAGTGAGTAGTGCCAGGCAAGTCATCAGTTCCATCGGCACCATAGACGACTTTTGCCGTTGTCTGATAAGCCCATGGATCACCAGGGCTTACCGAGTCGACCGCTTTTTCAAGCGTAACAAGTTCCGCTCGGCGCTTGAGATATTCGCTATTCAACATTCCATCCAGCGGCACATCGACAAACAGGTTATCGCCCACGTATTGATCACGATCAACATACGCTAGGCGCTGAGCCTCAGCAAAAAGCGCCCAATTCTGTGGGTCGCTTGCGCCTTTATTGCTAAAACTTGGGGTGTGTTCTAGCAAGCCCATTATCTGACCGACGGCCACCCACGATGAAGCCGGCGGAGGGCCACACAGCAGATGACCCTTAAACGCCATGCATAATGCCTGTCGCTTTTGAGCCTTGTAGTTCTTTAAATCCTCTAAACTCAAACTACCCGCTCGAGGGCTTTGTGAGGTCTGCCGAACAATCGCCTTAGCGATACTGCCTTCATAAAAAGCTCGCGGCGTAGCAGAAATAAGGTTTAAAGCATCGGCGTAGTCTGCATTTTTAAGCACATCACCAGCCTGAAGAGGCTCGCCGTTATCATTAAAAAAGTATTGATGAGCATCGATAGGCCCGTCTTCAAGTGTTTTAGGAATATATTTGGCAAACCGCGAAATCATTCCGTGCAAACGAGGCGACACTTTAAATCCATTTCTTGCCAACTGCTTAGCTCTATCAAAATGTGGCCCCCAAGGAAGTTTGCCATGATCTTCGTGAGCCAATGCCAACATCGCCACCATGCCGGGAACACCGGTCGACAAACCGCTGTTCTTAGCATTAAGAAAGCCGATTGATTCGCCTTCATCATTCAAAAACATGGTCTGCTCGACTCCGGCTGGCGCGGTTTCTCGACCGTCGTACACGTCGACCTTGTTACTGGCATTATCAAAATGCACCATAAAGCCGCCACCACCAAGGCCAGAGCTCTGTGGTTCGACCAAGCTCAATACAGCTTCAATCGCAATAGCGGCATCAACCGCTGAACCACCGGCTCTCAATACATCGGCGCCAGCTTTAGTCGCATGAGGGTTCGCCGTGACAACCATACCCCGCCCGCCGGCCTTTGAGGCGGTTGTAGGCTGAGCCTTAGTTTTTTGAGCCGCATTTTCTTTAAGACTTAGCTCATCAGGCACAGTTGAAGTACATGCACCTAAAAATAGCGCGGATATTAATACGAAGTATTTTGTCATTTTCATTTTTGTCGTCATTTAGCAAACATAACAATTGTACCCTCAAGCTTTCATCAACGATACATCACTCGAAACACGATACACTGACCGAGTTAATTATTTGTTGTTAAATCTTCGAGTCACTATCCGTATCATTATGAATTCAAAGAAGAATCAAGAAAGAGCGATACCCAAAACACGCTTAGGCCGTTTAGGCCGAATCGCCAAAATGGCTGGCGGTGTTGCATCAGGCATGATCGGTGAAGGCGCAAGACAACTAGCGCAAGGTAAACGCCCCAAGGTAAGTGATTTATTATTAACACCGTCAAATGCTCGTAAAGTAGCCGATCAACTGGCCACTATGCGTGGTGCGGCCATGAAGGTCGGGCAACTATTGTCGATGGAAACAAGTGATTTTCTGCCACCCGAATTAGCCAATATTTTGGCTCAGCTTCGTAATCGGGCTTTTATTATGCCTCGGGGCCAACTGATTGATTCATTGATTAGCGCCTATGGCAAAGACTGGGAATCTAAATTTGAACACTTTGAATTCGAACCACTCGCGTCCGCGTCAATTGGTCAAGTGCATCGCGCAACCACCTTAGACCAGCGAAAGATAGTATTGAAAATACAATACCCTGGCGTTGCTGAAAGCATAGACAGTGATGTCGACAATATTGCAACGCTATTTAAGGTAACCAACCTACTGCCTAAACATATGGACATCACTGAGCTACTCCGCGATGCCAAACTTCAGTTGCATGAAGAGGCTAACTACGTTCAGGAGGCCGCTTATCTTGATGCGTTTCGAGAAGCCCTAGGCGATAACAAAGATTACGTAATTCCGGAGCATCACCCTGATTTAAGCACCGAACGCATCTTGGCGATGGACTTCGTAGACGGCGAACCAATCGAGTCACTTGGCGATCTTGACCCGTCAATCGTCGATAACTTGATGAAAAAAATGTTCGAACTAACATTTAAAGAATTGTTCGAATTACGTCTAATGCAGACTGACGCCAACTTCGCCAACTATTTATTTCAGCACGACACCCATAAAATCGCATTACTTGATTTTGGCGCAAGCCGACGGTTCAGCAAACGATTTGCAATCGATTACAAACGCCTTCTCAGAGCCGTCACTGCGGGCGACGCGCAAGCAACTATTCTGGCAGCCGATAAACTAGGCTACAAAGCCAGTGACGCAAGTCAATCCTACCAAGAGTTTCTGATTGAGGTATTCGCCATTGCTTTAGAGCCGTTTTCTAAGCCTGGCTTATACGACTTCAAAAGCGCGCAGCTGTCTAACCGGCTGTCGCAGCTAAGCCAAGACGGTTATAGCTTTAAAGAATTTTGGCAAACCCCGCCGACCGACATTCTCTATCTGCACCGCAAACTCGGTGGCATGTACATGTTAGCCACTAGGCTCGGCGCGCGGGTAAACACCCATGCAATCGCAAGCCCGTATTTGCAAACGCTTGCACTGTAAGCGAAAGATAAGCAACTATTTACCGGGCACTTAGCTTCCCGTAACCAACCGCTGGCCTTTTTGACCTATTTTCAATAATTGCTGGTCACCCAACACCTGAGCGGTTGCGAACTTGCGCTTAGCGCTGGTGATTTTTAGAGTCATCACAACATCGCCAAGCACTTGGCCTAACTCATCAATAATATTATCGGCCTCGGTCGAGTAAAGCACTACAGTGTCACCCGTTTCAAGAAAACCTTCGCCGTAGTTAAGCGTCACCGTTCCATCCTCGGCGACACTCATAACCCTAACCGGAAAAAGACGTGAAACCAATTGACTGACCATCTGATCAACGGCCTGTTGAACCGCGTTATCGAGAGCCTTTTTTGTCATGCCCTGATCGCCGACCTCAAGCCGCGCGGAAAACTTAGTCTCGACGCTAGAACGAAAGTCTTCAGTCGCATCAGCCACACCGATCAACTCGAAATTAATTCCTAGAAGACCGGTTTCATTACCGGAGCTGCCAAGCGTTTCTTTAGACACTCGAAACTTAGTGACATCAGCCTTAAGTATATAATCTAGGCCAGCTTGCGCCACCGCGTTACCAGAATACTTTTTAGCATAGTAGTCATTCAGGTTACGGCCCTGCTCGTTAAGACGAGCCTTTAATTGTGAGTAGTCCAACACGGTAAATTTACGAGTTTTAGCCAGAGCACTATTAATACCGAGATTAAGCGCACTATGAACGTGCTCGGTGAATTGTGATTCGCCGCGCTTATCAGCACTGAAGGTAATATCGCCAACACCAATCGTTCCAACCTGTTGAGCGATTGCTTGAGTAGACGAGAATATCATCGCCGCCAGACTTAAAAGCCGTGTGATTTTTTTCATTATATGACCGTAGTGAGTCGTAAAATACGAAGTTAAGAAAAATTCTTCATTTGCTTATGTCTAAGACAAGTTTCAAGCAATCTAAGTTTCAAGCAATTAAAGTTCCAACCAATTAATGAAGATTTTCCTCGAATATATCACTCTCGCAAACCGAATGCATCACGCGAAAGCCTGACAAAACCTAGTATTAGCCACATTGTTCAGCAAATAGCGTCAATCGCCTAATTAAACATTTCAGCCCAATAAAACCAGTCATACAACAAACCTTTAGGTTCACTTTCGTATTTTTAGTCGCACCCGTAAATTGAACCCGGTCAAACACTACGCTCTGATTAAGCAACTGATTTATGCCGAGAAAGTAGAATAGCGCTTTACGAATAATTTGGCAGATAGCCGAAAACGCTGGCCAGTTTAAGCGCGACGATTAGCAGCCCGAAGCTTAAAACCACAATCCATCGAGCCGACAATAATGCGCGATCGCTCGATATAAGTTTGCGGTACATCAACGCCGGGACAATAAAAAAGCTAAAGGCAACAAAGACACCGGCATATGCTATCGCACTGACAAATCCATAAGGAGCAACAAGGCTCGCCAGCAAGGGCGGAGCAAACGCCAAACCAACCGATTGCGCGCGGCCAACCGGAGTCGGCTTAAACTTAAATCGATCAACTAAAAAATGAGCCAAGCCCAAGCCAATACTAAGAAAAGAGGTGATCACCGCAAAATGGGAGAACCAAGTTAACGCCAAGCCGATCAAGGAACTATCGGTTCGACTCTGCAACATAGTGACTAAGCCGGCAAGCCCGCCGCCGTTGCCCGAGACTTCGATAAAGCCGGTTCTGGGGATATTACCAAGCGTCGAAGCTAACCACACCACGTAGACTAAAAGCGCCAATAACAAGCCGAACAAGACACTCAAGTTAATTCTTACTCTTTGGTTATCGTAGTGGCTGCTTAAACTCGGCACTAATCCAGCGCAAGCGAAAGCGGTTACAAACACCGGCAAGGCCGACCAAAGGTATACCGCGCCGCCTGTTTGCCGATCAAATAGTATAGATACATCGGCCGACACGACCAAACCTGAATTTGCGGCTGAAAACGCCACACACATGGCGACCATTAGCAGCGTGCTGACTCGGCTGACTGACGATGTGCCCACCCAAATAAACAAGGCCATTACGCCAGTAAACAAAATGCTCAATACCCAGCGGGGTAACCCGAAATCACCACCGAAGACCGAAGCCAGGCTCGCCCCTAAAATACCGGCGCCGGCCGTAATATAGGCATACATCAAGATAAACATGACAAACGCGATAGATAAATTATTAACCCGCGCCCAAATCTCGCCTAAGGTGCTCCGTATCAAGGTATCGAAACTGCTGCCCGAGGGGTATTTGACATTCACCGCAATCAATAACGTGGCGGCCAAATACGTCAACAAACAGACCATTACTAAGCCTAGAGTCGCCCAAGAGAACCAAGCACCAGCGGACGCTAAAGGCAAGGCGAACATGCCAGCACCCACCGCCCCGCCTGCAACCAGAATTACACCATGCCATAGTGGTTTAACCGCCGACTTGGTGGCGCCTTTTCTTTTTAATGTCATCGTCATAGCTTACACCGAGTAAGAACACTATGGCGTGCAATATTCGGTCATATACTCCGAACAAATTTTTGACTATAATCTCGGCCCCGATAGCTTTATCGGGGTTCTCAGGGCGGGGTGCAATTCCCCACCGGCGGTAATCACAAACATTAATTGTAATGTGTAGCCCGCGGGCGCTTCTAATTATTCATTAACTAGAAGGACAAGCAGACTTGGTTAGATTCCAAGGCCGACAGTGAAAGTCTGGTTATGAGAATAAGGTGGAGAGTCATTGGTTTTGCAGACGCAATCCAGCGATGTCACCCCTTGTTTGCCCTCAATTTAGTGTTTCAGATTGAGTTAAATATAATGACAAATCCTTCTTCAGATTCAAAGCGAATCGCTTTCATTCAAGCCTGCTGGCACCGTGACATTGTTGATCAATTACGTGATTCATTTGCAAAAGAGTTCGCAACCTTAAGCGACTTGAGCGTAGATTTCTTCGAACTGCCCGGCGCCTATGAGATTCCCCTGCATGCTAAAACGCTCGCTGAAAGCGGCAAATACGCAGGCATCGTGGCCGCCGGATTAGTTGTCGATGGCGGTATTTACAGGCATGACTTTGTCGCTACCGCTGTTATAGATGGCTTAATGCGTGCACAAATGGACACAGGCGTGCCAGTATTCTCTGCAGTATTAACCCCTCACCATTTTCACGCGGGCGAAGAACATACCGAGTTCTTCAAAGCTCATTTTGTCAAAAAAGGCAAAGAAGCCGCCAATGCCTGTGTGCAAACTATCGCCAGCTTAGACAAGCTCGCTATTTAACCGCCTAAATATAATAACGATTAGGGCTGCGCTCAGCAGATCAAGCAGCCCTAAAGCACCCAGCACTCGCAGTGCATTGCTTGCGAAAAGTAGTAATCTCAAGAGAAATCAGGGCACGCAAACCTAAGTTGCAAGAAAAAGGGTTTGAAATCTCTGTGGAACAGCGCAAAATCATTGCCAATAGAGTCGAAGAGATATCCATAATATGGCCGACACCGCCTTGCCAAACACCATAGTTAGTTTCATACACGATTCAATAATCGGTTTTATTAACAACCTTTTGTGGGGCGACTATAGTGTTTTGATTATTCTATTAGTGGTCGCCGGCATTTGGTTTACCGCGTCCTTAGGCTTGGTGCAATTCAAGCACTTTGGCCACATGTTCAGCTTAATTAGAAGTAGTACTAAATCTGATAACGAGGGCATCAGTTCATTTCAAGCACTGTGCACCAGCCTCTCGGCACGAGTAGGTACGGGCAACTTGGCGGGTGTGGCCATGGCTATTTCGGTTGGCGGCGCAGGCGCTGTATTTTGGATGTGGGTCATCGCCTTGCTCGGCATGGCTACTGGTTTTGCCGAAAGCTTGTTAGCTCAAGTATATAAAGTTCGCGACAAAAACAACCAATTTCGAGGTGGGCCAGCCTACTATATACAACAAGGTTTAGGCAAAAAATGGCTCGCGGTCACGTTTTCTGTTTGCTTATTTCTCGGTTACGGGCTGTTCTTTAGCGCCATGCAGGCCAACACGATTAGTGACGCGCTGAACAACGCCTATCAGATACCAACCTTATATTCTGGGCTGGTGATCACCATTATTGCGGGCGCGATTGTCATTGGCGGATTACGTACCATCGCGCGCTTCGCCGAGCTAGTGGTGCCGATCATGGGCATCGCCTACATCGTTACGGCACTAGGCATAACACTGTATAACATCAATGCCGTGCCCGAAATGCTAATGAACATCATCAATTCGGCCTTCGGGTTACAAGAAGCTGGCGCTGGCGCGCTAGGTGCCGCTCTCAAAGCAGGTATTCAACGAGGCCTATATTCCAACGAAGCGGGATCAGGCAGCGCTCCGCATGCCGCCGCTAGCGCCTCACCAAACCCAAATCACCCGGCTACACAAGGTTATATTCAAATGCTTGGTGTGTTTTTTGACACCATTATTCTATGTACCTGTACGGCGGTAATCATTTTACTAGCCGGCGACATTCCCGCTGGAGAAATGACCGGCATTCGCTTAACCCAAGATGCCATGACTCAACATATTGGTAGCTCGGGCCTGCATTTTGTATCGATCGCGATCACTCTCTTCGCATTCACGTCAGTTGTTGCTAACTACGCCTATGCCCAAAGTAATCTTAGGATTTTTGGTATCGATAATAGATGGGGAAACGGAATTTATACCCTCGCCTATTTAGCGATGGTATTTTGGGGCACCGGCGCCCGACTAGATGTCGTTTGGAGTGCCGCCGACATGGCCCTTGGCTTGATGACACTGGTTAACGTTATTGCATTAGTGCTACTAACACCAACCATTGTTGCAGTTAGTAAAGATTATTTTGCTAAACATGACAATGACAAGCCTATGAACTTTAAAAAGGGCGACTGCGCAATTCAAGGCAAAACTGAAGATGGAATTTGGAGCTAATCGCAGAACCAGCTATATTTGCGGCTCTAGGGTATGCAGACTATCGAAACATGTGCGATGGTCGGGCCAACAATGAATGTATTCACAATTACACTTAGTTTACTGATGATAATAGATCCGAATTTTGCCCAAGCCGTTGATGTACAAGGCCACCGAGGGGCCAGAGCGGTATTGCCTGAGAATTCTTTACCAGCGTTAAAACACGCTCTAGAACTTGGCGTCGACACGCTCGAGTTTGATCTGGGAGTAAGTAAGGATGGCGTGGTTGTGGTGATGCACGACCAACGAATTAACCCTGTTATTTGTCAATATAAAGATGGTTCGCAAGTAGAGGAAGATCTATGGGTTCATCAATTGAGCCTCGAGCAAATCAAACAGTTCGATTGTGGCGCCAAGAAGAACCCGAGATTTGACAAGCAAGCCACTATTGCCGGAACCGAAATACCCACTCTCGCTGAAGTATTTGAAATGGTTACCACCTCAGGCCTGTCGAACGCAAAGACGGTTGCATTCAATATCGAAACAAAAAGCGACCCAGACATGCCTCACGCTCAGCCCGCGGCCGAGTCTTTTGTTGAAGCGATTTTAGAAGTCGTTCAGCAATACGATTTAGAGCCGCGCGTGACATTGCAATCATTCGACCCCGCGACATTAGTCGCCGCTAAGAGTATCGCGCCAAACTTGCAACTCTCAGCACTATTCAGCGACAAGCCCGACGACTGGGTAGACGCCGCTGAGTCAATGGGCGCCGACATCGTCTCGCCTCATCACACGCTGATCGGCAGACGAGATGTCGACGCGATTCAAGATGCTGGCTTAGGCGTGATTCCATGGACGGCAAACAGCAAGCGACAATGGGCGCGGCTGATGAGACTCGGTGTTGACGGCATCATTACCGACGACCCTGAGGCGCTACTAAAGTATCTGGAGCGCCTCTAAATGCTGAGCGCTCGTTAAGCATTAATAAAAGGCTTAACGCGAGAAAACTGCTCATACTTAACGGCATGTATTGAACTGACTGGAGCACTAGATGGACACGATTATGATGAGCCTTCACGCCTACATAATTTTTTATTTCAGCTCAAAAATTAGTGATAATTTTAGCTAAAATAGTGTCTACTTCTCGTATGTTAATAGAAGTGAAACGACAGGGTGCTTGGCGCTGCCTAAGTAACCCTCGACAACAAGATTGGGTTAAAAGTCTGGCCGAGATTCCAGAACTATTAGAGACGCTATCGATACTACCAAAGACCCTCAAAGACAATCATCGAAGCTTGGTAATGCTGGGTGAATTGTCCGGAAGACTCATGGTGGCTAAACAACCGCGCGATAAAAATAAACGCCTTTGGGCAAGAGTCCTTAGTTACATCGAACAAACCGAGGCCGCGCAAACGCTGTCGACCTTAGAACATTTTCACCAACTAGGCATTGAGTCAGTTCAACCTCTTTTTGTGCTAGAGAAACGCTCTCTAGGGGCGGTAGTTGATTCGTGGGTGTGTTACGAGTTTAGAGCCGGCACACCCTGCGATGAATCCTGCGTGTTCGATATTATTGAGATGCTTAAAACAATTCACCAAGCGGGGTTTCGCCACAATGACCCAAATTTGGGTAACTTTTTGCTTGATGATCAAGGCGAAATGTTTGTACTCGACTCGCGCGGCCGCAAACGTTCAGGCCATTTTAGTGATGCCAACGACTTCTTTTTACTCAAGAAAATAAATAAAACCTTGACTGATTTTCAGGTAAGTGATGTCGAGCATCTAGATCCAACAACTTGGGGTTATCGCTTAGCCGTGCTGTACAACAAAATAAAGTCGGCTCGTTCATTTGTTAAAAATAGACTAAAGAAAAATAGACCCAAAAATACTCAAACGTAAAACATCACTCTGATCGGGCTTTATGCTTCAGCGGTGTGAATATAATAACCAGCGACGCTAATACGAGAATAGGCACAATCACCAACGGACCAAAAAAATAATTGCTGAAAAAATAAGCTAACGATGTAAAGCCGATAACGGTAAGCAACGACCATAAAACATCATGCCTTAGCGCTTCGCCACAGCTCACGCACTTAAGGGTCAAGCCAAATAATTTCCTTACCCAACTCATCGCAGTATTGCCACAGTTAGGGCATAGTAATATTTTCGTCATACCGAATACCTTATTGGTCACGGTCTAGCTGCCAGTTTGGCTGACGCTTTTCGATCAGCGCATTGACACCCTCTTGGTAATTAGGCTGCTTCATCATTGCTTTAAGTAACTCGCCAGCTTCCTGGTTCGACGTGCCCACGTCGCGATGCAAGTCAACATAGACTTGACGTTTTGACTGACGCAGCGACTCTGGCGCGTTTCTTGCGATCAAATCAAGCGCGTAAGCACGTACATCAGCCATTAAGCTCTCTTTGCTAGAGAGTTGGTGTACCAATCCGATTCGCTCAGCCTCTTGTGAAAGGAACTTACGACTCGAAATAAGTAATTCGGCGGCTCTAGAACCGCCGATAAGTCTTGGTAACAACCACGATAAACCACATTCAACCGGCAAATTTAGCGGGCCATGGGCGGCCGTAAATTTAACTCCACTAACCGCAAAGCGAATGTCTGTATAACAGGCCAACACAAACCCGACACCGGCCATTGGCCCATTTATCGCTGCAATCACCGGCTTCGATAATGCAAGGTGATAGGCATAGTCGTGCCTAAACTCGGCAAATTCGGTCGACCCGGGTGTAATTAAGTCAGGACCAGTCCCCGAATCATATTCTCCGGTCTCAGCAAAAACTTCTAGACCATCGACATCGGCACCAACGCAAAAGTAGTCATCAGCACCAGTAACAATAATCACACCCACGTCGGCATCGGTATCGGCTTTATGTAAAAGCGCACGGTACTCCGTGTGCATAATTCCCGTCCAGGCATTGGCTCGGTGCGGCCGGTTTAAGGTGATCGTCGCTATGCGGTCATTGACCTGATAAAGGGTTTCGTACAATTCAAGGTTGCTCATACTGTTTATCCAGTGTTAGTTCTGAAGTCGCTGGCCTAAGCCGCACTGGGGCAAATTATATGCTGACACAATTTCATGGTCGTCACATCCAACAACTAACCAGCCTTTTATAAATACCGATCAACTGTTAACCTTAAAATCAACCGGCATTAATCGCTGTCGCGACATCCACCACTGTTTCGCGCTTTAACTGTTCCATAGAAAACGTCGACGAGACGCCTGAGAGCCCCGAAACTCGCGTGATGAGCTCTTGATACACATTATCGTAATGCTCAAGATCACGAACCAATACTTTCAGCAGGTAATCCACATCACCAGTCATACGATGACATTCAATGATTTCAGAAATTTGTTCAATAGAGTCGGCAAACGATGTTAACCATTGCTGATTATGGGTATCGATACGAATGGAGACAAAAGCCGTTATGCCAAGGCCGATTGCTTTCGGGCTAACAATCGCCACTCGACGTTCGATAACACCCTGTTCTTCTAGCCGTTTAATTCGCCGCCAGCACGGATTGTTAGTTAAACCAACTTGGCCCGCAATATCTTGCACTGAAACGGTGGCATCTCGTTGCAAGATACCAAGAATATTACGATCAATATTATCTAATTCTATCATATGGCTAAAAACTGAAAATTAATTCTACAAAAAACCATATTATACAGAAATTATTTACATGTTTTGCAGCGAATTCAGTTGAACTAATCTAGTTATTTCAGCCATTAGTCAGTTCGCGATAGTAGCGGCGATCTACCAACCGCTACGCATAGAATAAACCACCATGAAATTGGAGACCGCCGTTTTGCTCACTCAGGCTTTCGAGCGACCATTTGGCTATGGTCTCCCAATGAGGTATCCATACGATGCTCGACCATAGCCGCATGCAAGCCAACAACAACCTCACTGCCAGTTTTGACACACATAAATGGAAATACAGCATGTAAGAAGCAAGCAATGCCGCCAAAGATCATGCGAACGCCAAACTTACTGGCGCTGACTAAGTGCTGAGCATAAGTCTCACCGACCAATGCAGGGTGATCTTGAAACAGCCTATCGAAAAAATTGTTCATTTTTATCCTAATTCAGTGATTGTTGCCAACACAGCATCGCAATGGCCTATGCATCAAATAAGTATTTAGTATACTTAGTGACACATTGCTCGGCATCCCAAAAAACGCTAGAAAAAAAACAAAAATTGGTATGAAAATGACAAAAAAAGACTATAAATAGATTTATATTTCAAGATACTAATATCTAGAAGAAAATAGAAAAAAGGCATTCAAATAGGAAATATGCCTTTTGGACTTTTCATCCTCAGGAAGCCACAATGCCCATCGGCGCGCCAATCTTCGGCAAAGCTTGTGCTTTTCCAGGCACGCATCACTACCATGATCGCGCGCTAGCGGGTTGGTCAACGGCTTGAGTCGTCAAGACCAAGCTGAATTAGAGACGCCCTAGCTCAATGAATAACATTCAAGGTAAAGATTCAGCTCATTTTTACAGAACACATTAATCGCCTTGTCCGTGTCCTCTCATTTCCAAGCGATTGAAAATACCGTAAAGCGTACTTCGTTTAATACCAAGGTTATTGGCGGTTAACGACACATTATCGCCCGCTCGATCTAAGGCGCTTTGAATTAACATTCTTTCTATTTCGCTCTTGGTTTCAGGTAACTTGGTATCACCAACCACATGTGAACGATAAATAGACACCAGTTTCTTTTCAGCTTTCCGTTGCGCTGAGAACGGGAGCCCACCTTGAATATTAATTAGATTGTTATTTTTCTCTGTCAGGACAACCAGTAATAGAAAAAATGTGCTAGCAAAAGGAATTAAGATTGCGCCGGTATACTGGAAGTTCGCTTGCATCATGATCATGACGATCAGAGAAACAATAATGATCGGTGATAACGCGAAGCCTGCGTAAAAACACTTCAACTGAACATTTATATCAATGGTCGTGGCATAGCGCCTGACCAAAATATAAAAAATCGAGGCAAACCCTAAAAGCACTACGAGTTGGAACAAAAAGTAGTAGTCACCCTTGACCGCGGTAATCGCATAACCAATCGAGACTGCTCCAGCTATAATCAAATCTGTTTGGAAAGTCACTAAAGCCATTAACACCGCAACACTAAGTGCGACGGTGTTAAACATAATATGACTGCTTTGATTTGCAACTGACATTGCGAAAATACACATAAACGCGAGTGAAAATAACAAGGCTACATAGTATGACCTTAGTAAATTTTCCGAAACTATGTTGTTGAACAATTCAGAAATCACTAAAAACTCAGACAAATTGTTTACAGCAAAAAAGATCAACAAACACAAAAATGTTTGTGATGCGTAGTCGGCCTTTTTAGTGAGAACGTTCTTTGCAAGAATATAAACCCATACCTTTGAAAGTAGAGCTATCAGTGCTGGTAAAGCAAAAACAGACATAATAAATCATCCCATATTTAACTAAATTTGGTATCCAAACTCTCCGACAACGAGTCCTGAGCCAGAATGAATACCTCCAATTTTATCCCCAGATCTTAATTTACCAGTATTGAGGAGCTTTTCAAAGTTAATCGGGAAGGTTGCTGAAGTAATATTAGCTAAGGTGTCATAGGTTTTAATCATATGTTCGTTATCAACGGTACTAAATGATTGGAATTTCTCGAATGGTCTCTTGCCCGTTTGGTGGCTCAACACCCAATCAAAACTATTCCAACCAAGCATTAATAAGGTTTCGTCAATGATTTTACGGTGCATCCATATCGATGCTCCGACTATCGGCCCCATATTCATCTGACCATGGAATGTTCCGTCTGAGTTGACTCCGTAGTAACATTTGTCTACATGTGAGCTGTCTGTTTTAGTGTGAAAAAGCTTAAAACCTGTGTCTTCGTCAATGTCAGAAAGCCCTAAGATTACAGCGCCACCGGCATCTCCTACGGTTAGAGCGCCAAGCGTTTTTTGTGCTGTTTCAGCATCGACACCCGCTTTAAGATATTCGACCGCGGCGAGTAAAATTCTTGAAGGAATTTCCCCAGTACAGATTAATGCATGCCTAACAGTGCCACTGTGTAAAAAGTGGTTTGCCGTCTCAATCGCATGCATAAACCCAAAACACGCATTAGACATATCAAATACATGATTAGCCTTTAGATTAAGTCTCGCTTGTATTGTGTGAGCTGTTGCTGGTTCAGAATGATCTCGTTCGATACCGCAAAAAATCACCAAATCGATTAAGTCTGGGTTAATATTTGATTCATCAATCGCTTTTTTAGCGGCCGGAATCGCTAAGTCTGATGGTTGGAAATCGGCAGGTGATATCCGCCGCTCTTTGATTCCCATTGATTCGGACATCCAGTTAATTGGAATATCATATTGAATATCCGATTTTATTTCCGACATAATATCGTCGGATTTTAGCGTCTGCTCCGGTAGGTATGAGCCAACAGATAAGATTTTAGTGTTGGCTATTTCAGTTTGAAAACGCATGCTTGTGTGGTAGTTCATAGTAATTCTCGTTGTTAATATTAAAAATAAACATGTTACCGATATGGCAACATGCCCATTTTTTAATCATTCGAGATTTAATAGCTAGCCAAAAAGAGAAGAACTATGGGCTAAAAGTGATAGTTTGGGCCCTACTAAGGCCTAAACTGTGGAATATAAGCGCGGGCGCTTAGCCGCATTAACAAAATACAACTAAGCCGTCATAAGAAGCGGCCGCGATTGTCATGCTGCTACCCTACTTAGCCCCTACTTAGCTACGACGGTAACCTTGTGCCCGGCCACCCAGTGCTTATGTTCGTCGGTGTAGTAAAGATACGTGCGGCTTGCTGGGCCAGTGAATGAACCTGGCACGTTTGCGGTTAGGCTAATCGGGACCACGCGTTTCTCATTCGCGTTTAAAGCGCGCCAGTACAAAATCACTTCTCGGCCAACAACTTCGTAGCTGCTGATCCGGTCGGCACCCACCAGTTCTTTTAGCTGATCGTGGCGCACCTCTAGACCGGCCGGTATGCCAATAATGGCCATGGGTGTTGGCGCAATGTTGCTGCCGACTGACACCGTCACCTGCATTTCTAGTGGTTCGCCTTCTACGATGTTGTTGTGCGAAAGCTCTGTTTCAAGTTGTATTTGCGCTTGGTCATTACTCACCGGGAGTGTCGTGTTGTAACTTACCTCTAGGGCAAATGGCATCTTGCTACCGTCACTCATTTTGAGCGCCAGGGTGTGCTTGCCGGCCGTTAAGGCGGCGGTAAAATCAGGCAGTTCTATTGCACCTTTTGAGTCTGTGTCAAACGCTACGGGCGTGCCGAACGGCTTGCCATTAAGTAACAATTGAACCTTACCGGCGCGTTTTGGCTTTGCCCTTGCGGCGTCGTACGCGTTGATTGCTTTAAGGGCCAGTATGGTTGACTGGGTAGAGCCAAAACGACCTGATTGGCTGCGCTCAAATAACCATTTCATTGAGGTTTCGACATTGGCGGCCCAACGGGTGTCGTCTCTAAGCCACGCCAGCAATGTCAAACTTGTGGTCTCAATTAGTAGGCTATCGCCACCTGAACGTGTGATCGAGGTTTCGGCATTGGCTACCGCGCCGATTTGATTGACCTTATCTACTAACTTTTGACTGAGGACGGTGGCCGCCGCATTGTCATTGGCTAAGTAAAGGATGTTGGCGGCCAGTGCGATAACGTAGCTGTCTTTGCTTGTTAGTGCGCGCGCTTTGACGGCGGCGATTTCTTTTGCAAGGGTAGACACGGATTCTCCGCTTTCGAGCAAAGACCACACTATATAGGCATCGGTTGTCGGCTGTGGTGCGCCGCCGAAACTATCGAGCGCTTTGCTGTTGCGCTTGAAGCCGCCGTTACCATCGCGGCGTTCGAGTAACCAATCACGAGTACGCTTGATCATCGCGTGGTCAACAGACATGACCTTGGCCATATCAACAAACTCCATCAAACCGTAGGCGGTTAGCGCTTCATGTGCTGGGTTAGCGCCAAACCATTCATAGCCTTTGTCTTTAGACTCAAAACCAATAAGCTTTTTGTAGCCCTGATTCAGCAGTGTTTTGGCTTTGGCGATTTTGTCAGGGTCGATCCCTTGATGGCTACTAAAATATTGCTGCGCCATAACAAGCGGGTAATTGGTAGAACTGGTTTGTTCAAAACAACCTGAGGGCTGGCGTAGCAACGCGTTTAGAGCTTCTTCCATATTTGCTAGCGGCGAAGGGTAAACCTTGGCGATGGCTTGAATACTGCCTCGTTCAATCGCATCGGGAATAATAATATCGGTACTGAAGCTGTTCTCTGGCCCGACTAAACCACCATGGTTAACGCTAAAAGGAAAACCATTAGCTTTAACCACTAAGGTGCGCGTGACTCGGTCGGCAAACGGCCCGGCGGCAGCACTCAACACCAACGGAAATTGGCCTGGCTTGTCGGCGACGATGCGAACAACTTGTCTAATTCGCTCACCGGCTTTGAGCGCCGAGCTATCGGCTTGCTGAATGTTCAAGCCTTCGCCTTTGACTAACAGGTTTGCACTCTCTATATCTTGGTCTGACGAGTTAACCATTGCCACCGGCAACTCAACAAGATCACCAACGCTGACTTCAAGCGGCATTTTAGGTTCGATATAAAATGGCTCAATTGAACTAATCAAGGTGTCGCCCGAGCCGAGCGCGCCGTTACGGCCAAAGGCGTCGCCCATAATCCGAAAGCTGGTGACACTATCTGATAGGCCAAATTTAATGCTGGCCTTACCATCGCGCGCGCTAGTGCGAATGCCCTTATGCCAATACAAGGTTTCGGCAAAGTCAATACGGTCGTTGGCTCTACGATTAGATCTAACTTTGTGAGCGTATTGGCGAATAATTATGGCTCGTTTTGCTTCAAACATTGGGGCTATCTTACCGAGCGGATTGACTCGGTTTGCTTGCAATACAAATTCTTGATCAGCTATATCGGCACCGAGCACTGGGGCTTCATCAGCGACTAACTCAATTGGCTTATCCAATTCAGCCTCGACGGCGGGTTCGGGCACAGGTGCCGGCTCGACCAGCACTTGGTTCTTAAATAATCGTCGATTGCGAACCCCAGCGACAGCGATCTCTTCGATTGCGAGGTTCTGGCCACGACGATAGTCATTAAACTTAGGCAGGCTTCGCTCGGCTAAGGCTCTCATCGCGGCTTCTAAATTCTTGCCTTTAAGGCTTGAGTAGTCGACCAATATAAAACGCCGCCACCCTTGAGTGCCTAGCAATAGGTCGACGGCCTTAGGGGCTTTTTCGTTTTCAACATCTAGATACACATGGGCATCGGCGAGGTCGTTCACTTCATTTTCTAGGTACACCATGACCGGCAGCCGTGGTGCATGTTCGCGCTTTTCAATAATTTCTAATACGGCATCATCGGTTACGGTTAGACCGACAACCGCTTCAACCGGCTTGCCGTTTTCGTCGGTGGTTAGAATATCAACCGACACCTCACTGCCCGGCACAACTTGCTGATTAGAAACAGAGAACGACACATTAACTGCGAATTTGGGTTGCCGATAAACCAAACGTTCGGCCAATGGCACACCGTCAGCTGACCAAGCGGTAACGATTAAAACACCTTCGGCATCTTTTGCATCGAGCTCAATAGCGTCTGAGTCAACACGTATTTTAGTAGACATCGTTTTCGTATCGAGCAACTGATCTCGCTTATACAGCGTAACCTTTGCTGGGCCATTTTCGCCAAGCGAAGACAGCTGAATCGAGATCGCGTCGTCGTAGGCGTACACCGCTTGGGCGCTGCGTACGACCGTGCCACTGCGTTTAACCTCAGGCAACCGAAATTGACGATCAATGCCCGATGGCGCATCTAAGACTAAAACATAACGGGTATCAGCCGCAGGCGTAAACGAAAAGTCACCGCGGCCTTCATGAACGGTTGAAAGTGTCGCTACCGAGGGCCCTGTTATGGCGCCGCCACTGTGTTTAAAAACACGCCCTTGAATATCAGCGGGTTTGCCATCAGGCCGATTCGCTTGAAGGTAAACTCGACTCGCGAGACCGGCAACTAAATCACCACCCTCGGGATAAAAACTTATGCTCATGGTCTGTAAAATAATCGGCAGGGTTTTGCTTGCTGTTTCGACCACGCCACCGTCTTCTATTACAAAGGCGATGCTTCCGTCACCAATTTCTATGGTTTTCGGCAAATTGAACTTAGCCGATAAAACGCCGTTATCAGCCAAACGATAGCCAGATTTTTTAAACACTTGCTCACCGTCAACGCGAGCAATCACGGTGACCTTAGCGCCCTCGGGTTTGCCGCCCTCGGCACGGCTAATCTTAATATTTGCCTGAACTTCATCACCAGGCCCGTAACCTTCACGAGCAAATTCGATCTGGGTTTTCAAACGGGGCGCTCGGTACGCGCGAATGTCAAAGCTGCGCTCGGTTTGCGGCACCCCAATCGAAGGGCTTGATACCAATGCGGTATAACGCCCGCCCGGCGTACCCGCGGGAATCAACCATTTGGTACCCGCTGTGCTGTCATCACCCCTCGCGTGAGTACTAAATACGATGTCGCCCTTCGGGCCTTTGATCTGCACATTGATGTCCGTCACACCGTTCGCCAACGGTGTGTTGTCGGCAGCATTCAAGATCGTAGCGCGTAAATAAACCGATTCATTTTCTCGATACACGGGCTTATCGACACTCGCATAGACTAAATAGCGCGCTTCACCGCCTAATTGCTCAGCGGTAACAATAGACCTAGCATTAAGCTTCACCGGCTTATCGCCATCAGAGCTAAACGCTGAGCCAAAAGACAAAACCACTAATAATAAGACTAAGAAAACCACACACTTATTTAATGCCAACATTCATCACCTATTTCTTTCAACAGAGTTTTACACTATCGCATATATTTTTATTACGCGAACCATGGGCTTTTATGCCAATCATAGTTAAGACGAGCGGAGTCGTCGGATCCTTGGTCGTTTTTTTAACAAATATAAATACCACGCCTATTTTCCTCAGCAATACTGTCAGTATCACGTCTTTATAGGCGAGGTCGGCTTATAATATCGTCCACCAATAGACTTCTCACCGAATCCTTAGACGCTTATGAACAATACCTTAAAGACGTTCGACTCTCTGTATTTCACACTAGGCCGCGCCTTACTGGGCACCTACTTTCTGTTGCCGGGAATCATGAAAATCGTTCAATACAATGGCACACTTGCGCTGATGCTAAGCAAGAGCGTGCCCTTTGCCGAGCTGTTATTACCATTAACCATTGCCTTGCAGGTTGGTTTAGGGCTGCTTGTAATTTTTGGCAAGGTGGTTCGAATTAGCGCGTTACTATTATTTGGGATGACCATTTTGATCAATCTCTATATTCATAATTTTTGGACCTTACAGGGCGACCCAAATTATGCTCACGAATTACAGAATTTTGTTAAAAACTTAGGTATTGCCGCAGGTTTATTAGTATTAGCTGGGCGCAGTGAAAAACCCGCTAAGCAATAAGAATTAACGCATTATTAACGCTGGCTTGACGCAGCAATAACAGCGTTGCGCTAAATTGCAGCCAATTCGATTCCTAATCAAGAAGTTCTATAGCGTGCAAACCGGCTTGAGAAAGTAGACATAATAAGGATATTTGTTGGGCAAAATTTTCACTTTGTCAGCCGGCGCAGCACAAATGGAATAACTAGTTTGTTAATTCTTGAGGGAATCGAATTACTCATATAAGCGATTACTGTGCGACTAAAATGAAACGCAGCGCGGTTTACCTGAAGCGCCCTTGAACACTGAGGCGCCCTTAAACATTGATAGCGCTCAGCTATTCCCCGCTGCCAACAAATCACAGCATTCGATAATCTAAAATGGCTGAGGGAAGCGTCTAATTACCGCCGCTACTTGCTGAACAATCTCGTCGGATAAGGCAATTTCATAGGCATCAATATCTTCTTTGAGTTGCGCCATAGACGTTGCACCAATGATCGTTGAAGTAACTCCGGCTAATTGATAAACCCACGCTAGCGACAACTGCACTAAACTTAAATTGTTCGCATCAGCGACTTCTTTATACGCGGCAATCGCTTGGTGTGACGAAGCCGTGTCTCGAAAGATGCCATTACGCTGCAGCATGGTCCAACGACAACCTTCTGGTTTCGCTCCGTTGGCGTATTTGCCCGAGAGTGCACCACCGGCAATCGGAGACCATGGCAGATAGGCCACATCGTTAAAGACACAATTTTCGATTACATACGGCCAGTCCTTCAAATGTAGCAGACTAAATTCATTTTGAATTGATGCCATCTTAGGCAGGTCATGCTTATCGGCTAACCGCAGATACTCGTTAATACCCCAGGGGGTATCATCAGACAAACCAATGTTGCGAATTTTACCTTCCTTCATCGCCACATCTAGGGCTTGTAAAATCTCCAACATGCCATCGCTCTCAGCCTTAATGTCGGTTTTTCTGGGATCAACTTTACCAGGCCAATGCTTGGCGAAATGCGGCGTTGCACGATTTGGCCAATGCAATTGATACAAATCGATGTAATCCGTTTTAAGGCGCGCTAAAGAATCGTCAAGTGCCTCTTTAACTGATGCAGCGCTAATCGGCGAGCCGCCACGCACCCATGGCAAGCCGCCACCCGCGATTTTACTGGCCAGCACAATGTCTTGGCGCTTACTAGGGTTAGCCTGAATCCAATTGCCAATAATAGTTTCAGTGGAACCATAAGTATCTTTGCTCGGCGGCACTGAGTACATCTCAGCGGTATCAATAAAGTTAATGCCTTGATCAAGCGCGTAATCAATTTGCTCATGGCCTTCAGCTTGAGTATTTTGTTGGCCCCACGTCATGCTGCCTAAGCAGACTTCGCTTACTTGAAGGTTACTGCTACCTAGTTTTACTTTTTTCATAGTTCTTATTGGCTGTGTTTAATTACGGCTGAACGGTCTCTGGCGCGTAAGGCCAATGGATCAACTGCTTCAAAAGTGGAAAGTATACTGCGAGTTGTATCGGTCTTGCGTCAACTTGACTGAATAAAAAGCCATATTTTTCGAGCTGGCCTTTGTGCCGACTTCGCACTTGTTCAGTCGCGAACTGCGCGCTGTCGCCGTCGTCATGAACGGTGCTTTTGTAGTCCACGATCCATCGCGTGCCATTATCATCGACAAACGTACGATCCAATCGATAGCGGTTAACTGATCCATTTTCGATCGCTGACAGGGTAAATTCACTGTTTGATTCCGGATAGTGCCTAAATAGAAAGTGTGCTTCGCGATGGCTTTGAATGTTTTTAATCGCCACGACTAAACGCTGCACGGCATAATCCAACGCACTATACTGCACTCGCAAATTAAGTAGCTCGGCTCGCCAGCGCTTTACCAAATCAGGGCCAATCTCAATATTGAGTACATTTTCGCCGTTGTACTGTAACCAATCATGAAGAACAATGCCGACGCCCGTCGCTACGGCGGTTGCCCACTCATATTCAATTGTGGCGGTTTCGTCGGGGCCACGTTGGTCGGGCACTTTTGGCGCGCTATTTAGCTGCGGCATAAGCTGCCATATTATTGACTCCCTATGCGATTGAATAAAATCAGTCGGCAACCGTTCAAGAGTCTGAGAGATTGGCTGGTCTTCACCTGTGATTGTTGGTTCAGGGCATGGAAAACTAAACTTGCTTTCCAATGCATCCCAAACAGTAGCCAGTAAGGTGCTTTTGGTCGGTGGTCGCACACAAGCGGTTTTTGCATCGAGTTTTGCTCGAGCAATTAACACTAGCTTTTGCTCAGCTCGAGTAGCCGCTACATACATTAAACGAATCGCCTCATTAGAACTGCGCTTTGCATCTAAGTGACGAAGGTATTGGTAATGCAAACTATCACTGGTTTGATTAGTAAAAGGGGCGAGCAATAGGTTTGATTCACCTACTTTGCTCTGGGCTTCGGCCCACATTAATACTTCTTTATCAGCATTGCGCGGGGTATTGCCGAGGCCCGGCAAAATCACCGTGTGATATTGCAAACCTTTGGCTTTATGTATTGTCGAAACTACCACCTTGGGCATCTGACCATCAACGTTTGATTGAGGTTGTGCGTAAAGGCCTGCCAACGCCGTATCAAGTTCACGCATTGATGGCAGGTCACCCCCGCGCTCAAGACCGGCAATTAAATCAAAGACCGTTTCAATATCTTCTTTGCTCGCTCCAAACAAAGTATGCTCGCCACCCAAACCCAGCCACGCCCAACGCGTCAAGCTAGCAAGAGGCACTTGCTGGCGCTGCTCCATTGTGAGTCGCATCTGCTCAATAAAACGAGACAAATTTAAACAAGCCGCGTCACTCATATGGTTGCTTTGAAACTGTTGCAATTGAGACCAAACAGTAACATCTTGTTTGCCCGCCCCATGCTGACCCGCCAATGATTTAATATCGCTTAAGCTAAGGCCGCACCATGGACCTCTAAGCAGCGCTAGCCAGGCAACTCTGTCATCCTCACGGCAAATCGCCTTGCACAGCGTGAGTACGTCGATTACCGCTTGAAGCTCAGCGAGCGGTTGAATGTCTAAGCCGGCATAAGCAATGCCAGCAGCCTGCAATTTGGGTAATAGATACTGCAACTGAGGACGCGTTCTGACTAAAATTGCAACTTGATCATGGCTACTTTGAAATTGACTAATAGCCTGCTCTACTGAGTTCAACAATAGATCGGCCTCTTGCTCTCGAGTATGACTAAGAACATAGTCACAGGCTGGTCCGGCGCCCTCTTTTGAACAACTTGCCTCAGCATAGCTGATAGCGCCAGAAAGCACGTCGTTGCGGTTAGGGAAGCTGCTTTTAAACACCTGATTAAACCACGTGACCAAACTATTACTCGACCGAAAATTCTCAGTGAGATTTAGTGTATCAATCTTTAAACCTCGGAAAATATTGGTTTTGGTGTTATTGATCACTTGTAAAAATAAGCTTACATCAGCTTCTCGAAAGCGGTAGATCGATTGCATCGGATCACCGACTAAAAACAAGGTTTTATATTCTTCTGTGTCAGCCCAACCTGCGGTTAGTTTTTTAAGTAATTCAATTTGCCCGTGAGAAGTATCTTGGAATTCATCAACCAGAATATGTTGTAAATGAGTATCCATCCGCAAGCCGAGATCGGTTGGGTTCTCTAACTCTTGTAATGCCAGATTAGCACGCTGAGTTACTTCACTATGGTCACACTCACCCGTGGCTCGGAATCTGAGTTGCAGCAATGCAGCCAGCGCTTTTAGAACTTTTTCTAAGGCCAGTAATTGCGCCCAATCGGCATCATCAAATGACGCCTCAGGTAGTGCTTTGGTTTCATTTAAAGCTGCCAGCAACTCCCAATCGTCGGCAAAACCGCTTAACACCTCATGCATACGATTGGTATTGGGTGTCTTCGCTTCAAAGCCGAGCCTTTTATCAACTTTTTTACGAAAGTTCTTACCACTGAGCAACATGTGAGACAGCGCTCGCCAATGCTCAACAGTGAGCTCATCACCGTCTATAAAATCTTTAAATACCTCAAATGGCGAGACTGCGCCTTCCTTGGTAACTAAATTTCCAGAGGCATAGAGGGCTAAGCTGCAGAGCTCGTCAGTGGCCGATTGAGGCAATATCTCAGCAATGCTGGCTAATTGCGCATCGACAACATTCTGCCACGCGGATTCAAGATGCTGCCTCATTGAGCCTAAATCACCTTGCAACAAGTGACGCAACCATTGATCACGTTTTGCCAGCATCGACGAAAACAGCTGACGAGCTTTGTTGTAATTAAAGTCTAACTCCAACATTACCGTAGTTAAGTAGGGAGTAATGGCTGATTCGCTCTCCAGCAACTCATTAAAAAGCTGCTCAATAGCCGCCGAGTAATGCGTATCGGCTTGATCAGTTGTTCTGGGCCGGTCACCTAAACGACTGAGCCACGGCATACTCGCAGTGAGCTTGGCACAAAAAGAGTCAATAGTAAGAATTTGAAGCTGGTGTGGTGCGTCCAATAAGCGCCAATTGTATTTTTCATCTTGGGCTAGCACCGCCGCCGCTAGATTAATCCCTTGTTGTTCGAAGGCATCATCACTGCTTTCACCACGTTCTGCGTATTGAATGAGTTCGAGTAAACGCTCTCGCATTTCAGCCGTGGCCTTGCGGGTAAAGGTTATGGCCAATACTTGCTGAGGCTTATCCACCGTGGCAAGCAGAGTGAGTATGCGATACACCAATAGGCCGGTTTTACCCGAGCCGGCTGGTGCTTGCACTATAAATGACCGTTGCGGGTCGAGTGCAGCACGGCGAGCCTCAAAATCGCTAATCATAGCGACTCCTCCGGGCCGGCTAGCGTTACCTTAAGATGGCCCGAGTTCAATAATTCAGGGAGATCCAATTCGGCGCTTCGTAATTGAGAAATTCGACACAGCGAATGCAGGTCGCAATACTGGCAAGTAGATTCATCGATCGGGTTGACTGTCGCATCACCGGCCAGAAAATCGCTGGCCAGCTGTTCAAAAATAGCGGACCATCGTGCTCGATTGTCGTGCCAGTCTTGCTCGTACTTGTCTGCATAGCGGGATGCTTTACGAAAGATACCGACTTCCGAGAGTTCGATAAACTTTGGTTCAAGGGTCTTAATCTGCGCAAAAGCAATGCCTGAAACCGGTGTATTTTTAGCCTTGTCTAATGCTAATGCGTATAGTGGCATTTGTGTGCTTTTTATTCTCTCGCCGGTCCAGTCGTTACGATTCACCGCACCCGTTTTATAATCAATAATGACACTGCGGCCATCACTTGTAAGATCTAACCGGTCAATAATGTAGCGGTAACGAATGCCGCCAAGCTCGCCTTCACGTTGCTCTTCTCGCTCCACTACGGCAAAGTTCGTTGGGCGTTTATCTTCTTCTTTTAGCCAGGCTAACAGCAAGTTTCGTAATCGGCTTTGTTCGTGCCTGAGCAGGGTTAGTTTGTCTGAACTAAGTTTAAAAGCACCTTGAGTAAAGCACTCGTCTATTACGCTTGTGATGAGCATTACACGCTTAGCTTCGTCCATGTCAGTGAGTGTCGCTTGATTTTGTAGGCGCCCCCATAGCATATCCAAAAGCTCATGCACGACATTACCTCTATCAAGGCCATCTAAGCCAAACTCCGCTTCGTTTTCATCAAGAAAGCCCAATTGATGGGTGGCAAATGCCTTGAACGCACAATTAGATTGATTCTCAAAAATTTTGGACCCACCGCGAGCGCGACCGGGTTCTAGCCATGGCGCACCTTGTGTGTCTTGGTAGGCATCTAGGCATACCTCAGCATGGGCATCATGGCCTATCTGCGCGCCGTCGGCTAGCTCAGCCGTAGACCAAACCGCAGCTCTAAATAGAGCGCTTGCTTGTATCGCAATCTCTTTATTTTGATCACTGATGCTTGGATACGAAATACGCCTATTTTTTGCGCAGCTTAGTAGGTTATTGATTAAGCTCTGCGCGTGAACAAAGCCAGATTCAGCGGTTGATTCAGGGTGCCCAGCATCAACCAAGAAACGATTCGATATAAACGCATCGTTGGCCGGCGGCGCGGGGTAGTCTTGATGCATGCCCGTCACAATACAGGTATCAACCTCACGCCCAATCGCCTCAAAAACGCCCGAAATCAGAATCGGCGAATCAGCGCCTTTGGGCGAGAAGACTGCATTTCGAGCCATCTGCTGAAGCAGCTCAAAAGCGCGGTTTAGGCCCGCTCGATTTTGCACAGCAGCCAAGCCCGTAAACTCTTCGAGCAAGGCGGTCCACCGAGTTTCTAGTTGATATTGAACGCTGTTCATTTGCTGACCTTGAGGTGCCGTACGCCACTGCCATAATGCCAGCCAATCACTGAACACTTCGATCCAGTCGGTAAACCTAAGCGCGGCAAAGCCGGACCCCTCTTTTGCTTGACTCAGGCGTTGCTGTAACGCTTGCCTCTGGCTTGCTAGATTTTGCAATGCTAGCAATAAGGTATCGTCGATTGGCCGATCACGTTGTTCAAAGTAATCCAAACACTGCTGATAAAGAATAGGTAGTTGGTCAACCGAAAAAGTATGAATTCGTTGGCGTTTTAACCATTGCTCGAAGAAACGCCCTTGCTCACGGAACTGAGCGCTAAAACCTAAGAAGCGATTACGCAATAGGAAACCAAGTTCGATTGTATTGGTGGTGTTTTTCAATAAAGAAATAACACTTAATGCCGCTTCAACAGCCGCCAGATCGAACAAAGGTTGACCCAAACTAAAACCATAGACCGCGTTATTTTGCTGCACACTCAGTGGTGACTCTGATGGGTAAAATACGTCTCGAGCAAGTTCCTGGACTTGTGCCTGTCGGTGCGCCAAATCAGGAATAACTAAGCTAATTGTATGATTCGGGTCTTTCTCTAAACAGTCTCGCGCATAATTCAGCGCGGCGGTAATTTCAGCTTTACTGTTCTCGTATTTAATATATGACGTCGACTCAACAGCGACTGACGGCTTAGACATTTTGCACACTATGCCACTTGCTCGCGCCCGTGCTAAGTATTGCTGCTGCGCCGCAGTAAGTAAATCATACGAGATTAAGTGGAGCTCGGAAAACGGATGTTCAATCGCTGGCAAGGTGAGCAGTGCACTAAGCAACAATTGTTCATCAAGCAGACCTCGCTTATTGAGAAGTGTTTGATAATCTTGTGTCCATAGAACGAACTGCTCGGTATCGGCCACATGGTCTTGCTGTAATTGAGACAGGCTAATTTGCCAGTCGTGCAAGAGCTTCCAACTTCGCTGGGCCGCGCGCGTTGTTTGCTGAACATTGAGTAGCGTGAGTTCGTTCTCACTTCGGCGCGACGTTTCAATCACCTGGGTCCACAAAACTGAAGACTGCTGAGTGCTGATTAAGCTATGTATGTCTAAGGTCTCAGACAGTTGATTACGATTATGTTGCCAAAGCTGTCGCAAATAATCTGACCAAACCAGCACTGTTGGGGCAATCCAAACAGACTGCCCCGAGGCGAGGAAGTATCGTGCAACTCGTTCGTTTAGCTCATTAGCCAAATTTCGCGTCGGCACGATTATCGCTTGATTCTGATCCAGTTTACTTAGCCATTCATCTTGCATAGCCGAAGTTTAGCATCGCTTTTGAACTAGGTGTTGTACTGAATTTGCTGCGTTCTATCAATTGCACAAAAGAACTCGCTTAAACCCCATAATCATGGCGATCACCAATGCGACTCAAGCTAGCATTAGGCTAGCTTGAGTCAGGGCTTAATTACTCATGCTTCGCTCACATCAGCCAAATGTGGTCGGCGATTTATCGTTTATATCGGCCAATAGAGGGCTCTCTTGCGCACGTGCAAAAGCATCATCAATCGCTTTAGAGCGTTGTTGAACAGCCTCACGTTCAGAAGGGTGAGTAAAAATATACAATTCCTTGGCATTCAATGCCTCGACCACCCGCTGACCGACAAGCTCAGGGGGAATACCATTCTCGACCAGCTCTTGTGCCGCATTGTGCTTTGGCGCAGCGCTAGGGTCTACCACGCGATTTTCGTCACGGTGCTCTTGCTGGCGATTACGATGAGATAAATGAATTCGAGTTTTTACAAATGCCGGGCACAAAGCCGACACATGAATATTGTGCTTTGCTAACTCAACATGCCATGACTCACTCATGCCAACGACGGCGACTTTTGTAGCCGTATAAGCACCGGCATAAGGCACCCCTATCATCCCCGCCATAGATGCGACATTTATCAACCAGCCGCCTTCTCCGTGGCTCTTGATCAGCGGCACAATCACTTCAGCACCATAAATAACACCTTTTAGGTTAACATCAATCACCCAATTCCAATCCTTATGGTTAGTTGCTTCGATAGGCCCTGGGGCTGATGCCACACCCGCGTTATTGACTAACATATGAACTTTACCAAAGCGCTCTATGGCTTGCTCGCCCATTGACCGCCATTGGTCTGGATCAGTAACGTCCATTTTAACAGTATGTACGCTGATTCCCTGGTCCAACAACTTAGTTTTAGACTTAACCAACTGCGCTTCATCAATGTCACCCAATACAATGTTCATGCCTTGCAGCCCCATCGCTTGCGCGATCCCAAACCCGATGCCTTCTGCACCACCGCTAATGACGGCTGTCTTACCTTTATAGTTGCTCATCTGTATCACTCAATAGGTTGTCTTTGCTTGTAGCGCTCTAGTGTAGGCTTTGCAAACTGAAAGTAACGCGAAATAAATCGATTAAAACTCGTCCAATTTAAGAAAAATCGCTTGTGTTCACGAAAAAAAAAATTAAACTATCCGCACGTTTTTTAACGCTTAAGAACTTTATGTTTAGCCGCTAACGGCGCCTACTCGAAGTGTTTTTTAGATCGAAAAGTCATACACAGAAACGCGTTGGTTCAACCCTTCTTGTGAGTACTTTTCGATGAACCTCGAACTAAATAGACCCATTAGCGATTTCGCCGCGAACGATTCCGTCGATGCTAACTGGCCTTCGCATAATCAAACTGTTGAGGACACAACTGTGGATCACTTTGTTGTACGCAATGGCGTTGAATTCGCTGGTACTCATATCATTATTGATTTGTGGGGCGCACAACCTCTAGATGACCTAGAGTTGATGGAAGCGACCTTGCGCGAGGCGGTGGATGTTGCTGGAGCAACTTTACTGCACATCCACCTGCACCATTTTACACCCAATGGCGGCATTTCTGGAGTTGCGGTATTAGCCGAATCACACATCAGTGTGCATACTTGGCCCGAGCGCAATTTCGCCGCATTTGATGTATTTATGTGCGGCAATGCTGAACCTGAAGCCACAATCTCAGTGTTTCGCAATGCCTTTAATCCAGAGAAAATCAGCATTTCTGAGCATTTACGTGGCGTTAATATGGAAGGCAAGGTTGCTTCTTCCCAAAGCGCCAATGATGAATCAAACCAAGCTGAACGCTAAGACCTGTAATTATAAGGTGTCAAATGAAGTACTTTAAAGAAACACTTTAGGATTCAGTATGCCAAGAGCACCGAATCGATAAAGTGTATTTCAAAAGTAAGACCGAGCATCAACATTTGATGATTTTTCACAACGCTCAGAAAGGCCGCGTTATGACACTTGACGGTATCGTTCAAACCGCTGAAGCGGGCGAATTCATTTATCATGAGATGCTCGCACATGTTCCTCTTTTAGCGCATGGCAATGCGAAACGGGGGCTCATTGTTGGGGGTGGCGATGGTGGAATGCTTCGCGAAGTGGTTAAACATCCGATTGAACATATTACTAAGGTCGAGATCGATCAATCTGTTGTCGATATGGCGATTGGGCACTTGCCTAAGCATTCCGATGGGGCGTATCGAGACCCACGCCTAAGTCTCGTAATCGCAACGGTTCGACTTTGTGAAAATCTTTTCAGTTAGCGACCAAGAAAAAACCGATATTATTATTTCAGATAACACCGACCCGATTGGGCCCGGCGAAGTTCTGCTCACTGATGACTTTTACAAACATGCCAAGGGCTGCTTAAAAAGCGATGGTATTATGGTTAACCAAAATGGGGTGCCATTGTTCCAGGCCGACGAACTTCAAAACACTCAAACACGTATGAGTCATTGGTATAAGGACATGCGTTTTTACGGCGCGCCGGTACCCACGTATTACGGCGGCTTCATGACGTTTGCTTGAGGATACAGATGACACAAAGGCCAGCTAACTAGAGCTTGCCGCGCTTAGTGGCCGCTTTGAAGCATTAAGACTCGTTATTACAATCCGGCTATTCACAGTGCCAGCTTTGCATTACCGCAGTATGTGATCGACTCACTCGAACCAGCAATGAAACCTTAGTACGACAGATCGCGTATTAAAAACTATCAGGCAATAAAAAAGCGGCTCGAAAGGCCGCTTTTTTAGTTAACTAAATAGAATCTAGCTTCTAATTTAGCCCCGCCATATAAGCCGCAAGCTGTTTAATTTGCAACTCGGATAAGCCAAACGCAATACTAGGCATGATGTCGTTATAGCCTTTACGATCGCCTTTTTTATAATCTAACAATGATTGCTCAAGGTAACCCTTATGTTGCGCTGAGACACGCGGGTAGTTCTTTGGAATGCCGTGACCGCTAGGGCCATGACAACTCATACATGCCGAAATACCACGCTCAGCAAAGCCTCCACGATAGATCTTCGCCCCTTCTTCGGCGAGCGCCTTGTCATCTTCAGTCAATTTGACTTCAACATTTGGCACCAAGGACGCATAGTACGCATCGAGATCAGCCATATCTTCGTCGGTCAGAGCGACTACTTGACCGGCCATAATCGCATTGCTTCGGTCACCCGATTTAAATGCGGCCAATTGTTCTGAGATATAGCCAGGAACCTGGCCTGCCAGATTCGGGTTCACCGCAATTGAGCTGATACCTTGCACACCATGACAAGCCGAACAAACAGCCGATTTGGCTTTACCAGCGTCAGCGTTACCGGCCGCTAGAGCAACGTTGTTGGTCACAACGCCTGAAACTAATACAGCGGCAGATAATAATAATTTTTTAAACATGTTTGGAGCCTCCAAAATGAGCTCAAGAGATGCATTTCTTAGTGGTCGGTTTTATATCATGCTAACCCTTGTCTCTCAAGTGCAGGTGAGCGTTTTCCGATAATTTCAACGTTATACTTAATCGCTGCTTAATACCTATAGTGTACCGCTTTTTTTGCTACAATCGCGAAATGTCAGATACTAAAAATACGCCCAGCGATAATGCTGGCGACTCTAAAGCCCAACTACCCTTAATATTGCGTAATCCTGAGTTTCTACTCGGGGCCGCTGAGCCAAATCAATTTCCCAAAGATGAGCTTATCGAAATCGCTTTTGCTGGTCGTTCGAACGTCGGTAAATCAAGCGCCATCAATGCGATTTGCAATCGACGAAAGTTGGCGAGAACCAGTAAGCAGCCTGGGCGAACTCAGCAAATCAATTTTTTCTCTATGGGCGACACAGCTCGCCTTGCCGATTTACCGGGCTATGGCTTCGCTCAAGTACCACTGGCAGTTAAGAAAAAGTGGCAAGATACCATTCACACTTACCTAGCTGATCGAGAGAATTTAAGAGTGCTAGTTTTGTTAATGGACATTCGTCACCCATTAACCGATTTAGACTGGCAAATGGTCAATTGGGCAAGTGACTCGGAACTGCCAACTCAAATATTATTAACAAAAGCGGATAAATTTAAGCGAGGAAAAGTCGCTTCGACCGTTCTTAATACAGAGAAGCAGTTAGATAAAGTACCAGGACAATTTGCGGTTGAGCCTTTTTCTTCTCAGAGCTATGTTGGAGTAGATAAAATGCGCACACAGATGTCCGAATGGGTTACTGGGAATTAATAGATGTTTTTGATATTTTTATAGAAACTGTCTTGTATTCCCGACACATTTAAACTATCTTCTGC
>JALZVW010000071.1 GCA_023301745.1 Arenicella sp.
TCGACGGCTAAAATATAATCAATAATATCAATTGGTTATATTTCCTTACTATTTAGACTTCTGGGGGCACGTAATGTTTTTACGTGAGAGAGGGAGATTGAAAACGTATTGAAAAAAAACATACATAAGTTTTCATTTGGGATGATCTCGCACAAAACAAAAAATAGAGCATTGGAATCAGTGTGCCCTTTTTTGTTACTAGTTCGTTGCTGTTAATTAATCGTTTTTATACTGCTTATCGATACTTTTAAGCAATGAGTCATAGATTTTTTATTCTCAAGCCCTTCAATTTTAATTTTCTTAAAATTATAAGCCGGTTTCGTTTTTTCAAATAACGACCAACAACACTAAAATTTCTATCATTGTTCATTTGTAATAACCTGTTTGTGCTAGCGGCACTTAAATGAAGTTTTGTGTTGGCCAAGTAATATTGGATAAGTACGGTAAAAATTCTGATTATGTCTGTGCTTCTTCATATTCGGAAATGTCGGATTTAAACGAATATTACTCATTTACTTATCGAGCTTTTTCGCGTTTTAGCGGTACACTCACGGACAGTGCTCAGTTTGCTTTAACTTTAATAAATTGCCCTAAATTACTAAGTAAGCTGTTATATTGAATTGGCGCTATAAGTATTTGATTATAATTAGTTAATAGTCTGGTTCTCTCCCTTAGAGTGTGTGTCGCTAGGCTTTGTAGCTACATCAAAAAAAGCCGGCCACTTAACATCAAGTGACCGACCGAAACACTTCATCGAGGGGGGATCTAGAAGCGAAAACTTACACCGAGGTTGAGTGAGTCAAAGTCAAAGTCGCCTTCTTGAGTCGTTGTAGCCAAACCACCTGGGCCGCCACCTAAACGTGAGAACTGAACATCGTCTACGTCCGTTGTTGTGTACTCTAGAAATACGCCAAGCTGTTCGGTAATTGAGTATTCAACACCAGCACGCAGTTCAAGTGCTGTCGCGCTATCACTACCCGATGCGAACGGCGGGCTGGCTTGAAAGCCTTGGCCTACTGAACCGCCGTAGCGCACATCAGCTTCTAGGTCGGCCTCACCGATACCAATGCCAACGTATGGCTTGAACTTACCGAGGTCAAATTTGTAAACCGCACGCGCAAGAATAGTCTCGATTTCGAGTGAGCCTTCAGCCGTTCCAGCCGCTGTCGAAAAATTATTATTCTGAAATTGAACTGTTTCAATGTCATTGTCTGAGTTGCTATACGAAAGTTCTACGCTTAGGGTGTTGCCATTGGCCTGGGTCAAAACGTCGCGGCCTAATTTAATGCCAAAGCCTGTTTCGTCATCGGTGCCCAAATTTAATGTGCGCGAAACACCACCAACTTGAGTTGTGCTAATTGTATCGACAGAGTCTAAGTCAGCCTGATTGGCGCTGATACCAACGTACCAATTGTTATCGGCGGCATTTGCGGTTACGTTTACACTGGCTACTACTACCAGAGCGACTAATGAGCTTGCTTTGATTACTGAATTCTTCATGGGGGGGTCTCGAGGTAAAATCGTTTAGATGTTAAAATAAAATTCGTAGTTCTACTGCCTTAGTGACGGCCTAATCGCGATTGGTTCTACGGTTAATTTTTTTTAATGATTACGTCTCATTCGTGAGCTGAAACTAATTTCATACCTCTTAAGATAAGTCTTGTTATATTGTTCTTTCATTGAAATAGTGAATTCTGTGTAACCACAAAAATGTACTCATGCGCGGGCCGCTGTTGACGTTCAGGTGATCTAATGGAGAATGTTAGTTTAGTAAAAGTGCGCGCAGCTCATTGGATAGAGTTGGTCAGTTGGGTGACAACCGAGGGTCAGTTGTATGAGTGGGCCGGCCCCAATGTGCAATACTCTTGCGATGCGCTAACACTCAAGCAAGATCTACTTGCTAAGAGTTGGCCAGCGTTTTCATTAATTTCAGCTAACGGTGAGCTGCTAGGGTTTGGGCAGTATTATTCACGCCTCGGTCGTTGTCATTTATGTCGTCTAATTATTGCACCTTGCCACCGTAGCAAAGGCTTAGCGCAAACTTTGATAGCACGTATTTCAGATATTGGTGAACAGGAAATGGGCGTTACTTCGTGCTCTTTATTCGTCTATCAGCAGAACTTGGCGGCGATTAAGGCTTATCAGAAAATAGGCTTTAGAGTAGTTGACTACCCAGGCAATGAATTGATGGATAACGGCTTCTATATGGTCAAGCTCTAGAGCTTAGATGCCAATTTAAGAGTTAACTCATAGGCTGAAATTTGATCGCAACCAAGCGTGTTTTGACCACACCAAAGAGGCGTAAAATCACTAGAACCGTTAGACTCGGCTGCACGTCTTAGTGCCGCCATCGCCGTTGCGGCTAGTGGGAACTGGGGCGCTATTGAGCTGATCGCCCCCAGCTCTCGAATCACTCGGTTAACGATCCCTCGAGCAGGTCGGCCGGAAAACAAATTGGTTAACGTTGTTTGTGGCGATTCGTTGGCTAGAATCGCATCCCGATGAAGTTGGCTCGTCTTAGTTTCATCGCAGAGCAAGTAGGCAGTGCCCAGTTGTGCTGCGATTGCACCATTTTTGATCGAGCTGGCGACACCATCAGCCGTGCTTATTCCGCCGGCCGCTATTACCGGTAAACTGACTTTAGTTATAATGTCTGACAACAACGAAACGGTGCTTGATTGAGTTTCTAACTCGTTATTCAAAAATAGCCCTCTGTGTCCACCGGCTTCTTTGCCTTGGGCTATGATTAGGTCTACGCCATTCTCTTCAAGCCATAGTGCTTCATTCGCCGTGGTGGCAGAACTTAGTATTGTTGCTCCCCAGTTTTTTACCCTTTGAACTAAGTCTGATGATGGTAAGCCGAAATGGAAACTGACCACGCTTGGCGCGTAGGGTTCCAAAACATCGGCGGTATCATGATTAAATGAGCGTCGACTTGTTCCCGCTGAAATTGAGTGAGGGTCAATGCCCAGCTCGAAAAAATAGGGTTGCAATAGTTTTAGCCATTGAGACTCGGCTTCAGTGTTTGCTTTAGGAGTTTTGTGACAAAAGAAATTCAGATTGATGGGAATGTCGATGGCGCTATTGATGGTCTGTAGTTCGGACTCAAGCGTTTCGGGAGACAGCATCGCACATGGCAGTGACCCTAGGCCACCAGCGCGAGCGACTGCGATAGCAAGCTCGCTGTCTTGAACGCCAGCCATAGGCGACTGAATAATCGGAAGCTTTACACCAAGAAGCTCGCTTACTGTCAAAACTTTATTCAACTTCGGGTTCGGAGGTATCGTCGGGTAGGGCGAGTGCATCCAATTTGGCGGTGTCGAACTGTATTTCTTTTGGCTCGAGCTCGGGCATCGATTTTTTGGCCTTGTTAGATAGAGTATTAAAGCGTGTAACTTTGCTTTGCATACCTGATAGAGAGGTAACAGTATCGTTGAAGTGAGTGCTCGCGGTATTGAGCGTTTTACCCAACTTACCTAAACGTTCAGACACCAACACCACGGAATTGAAGATATCGTTGGCTTTCTCGCCAATTTGGCGGGCCTCCTTGTTGCTGCGATCAAGCATCCAAAGGTTGGCTACGGTGCGTAGTATCGGTATTAAGGTGGTGTGTGATACTAGAATGATATTCTTGCTATAGCCAAAGCCGAACAATTCAGTGTCTTGCTTCATCGCTTCGATATACGCCGGCTCTATTGGCATGAACATTAAAACAAAATCTGGGCTGTGGAGAGCGCTTAAATTAGTGTATTCCTTTGAAGCTAGGTCGTTGATGTGAGACCGTACCGCCGCGACGTGAGCTTTCATGGCGATAATTTGTTGATCGACATCTTGTGTCGCACAAGCACGCTCATAGGCATTTAAAGAGATTTTACTATCGATGATTATGCATTTATCACCAGGTAGTTTAATCAAATAGTCTGTTTGCTTGCGGCGGCCGTCGTCATCGGTAAACGAGTTCTGTTTTTCGTAATGGTCTTTCTCAACCAAACCACTCATCTCGAGCGTGCGCTCAAGCTGAGCTTCGCCCCAGGCGCCACGTTGTTGTGAATCGCCTTTAAGTGCGGTGGTTAGGCTGCTGGCCTCATCACGCATCTTAATGCCCATTTTCATTACATTTTCTATTTCGCTTTTGAGGTTTGTATTGCCCTTTACCGATTCGTCGTGAACTTCGTTAACACGCTTTTGGAAACCTTCAATTTGATCTTGCAGTGGTTTGAGTAACGCGCTCACCCCAACCTTGTTTTGCTCGGTGAGCATGGCTTGGCGTTCCTTAATAATTTCTTCTGAAACGACTTTGAATTCGGTCTTGAGTTGCCCTTTTTGAACTTCAAATTGAGATTTCAATTCGTCGAGTTTTTCTTGCTCAGCAATAAGCTTGGCATTTTGTTCGCGAACATCGGCTTCAAGTCGGCTTACCTTGCGGTTGCTGTTGTCAATCATCTCACGTAGGCCAAGGCGCTCATTTTCATTAGCAATAAGCTGTTGAGCTTTCTCATCACGGCTACTTTTCAATTCGGCTTTCTCGGCTATTAATTGTGAAAGCTGTCGTGAGTTATGGTCGACCTTTTCGTTAAGGTTTAGATTGTTTTTGCCGATCACCTCTATTTGTTGTTCATTGGTGGCCTTTGCGATCTCCAATACTTGGCGTTGCTCATCCAGAGCTTGAAGGCGCTTGTTCTTTCGAGCACTCAGAATTAACAACGCAATTAGGCTAACAACAATGACCGATACGAGCCAATATAACGGCAGGTTTTGACTTAGCCAGTTTTGTAAATTTTGTAGTGCTGTGTCCATTAAAGGGTTACCAAGTGAGATCGTCAGGAATTTGATAATCGGCGTATGGGTCGTTTTCGTCAGGCGCGGCTTCTTGAGTGTTGGTGTTTTCTATCACGTACTTTGCACTGCGCTCGGCAATTTTTTGTGCGACGGCTTTCGGCACAAGTTCAAATGCTTCGTTGCCCATCGATATAATAACGATTTGATCACGCGACAATTGCTTTTGCTGATCGTCGGTAACGTATATTTTTTTAACCTTTTTCTTTAAGGTAAAACTATATGACGTTTCGCCGTCTTTACGGTCAAGCTTACTGCCATCAACGAGCTGCTTAATTTGTGCAAACTTGGCTTTTGCAGCTGCTTCGGCTTGGCGCTGTTCGTTCAGCTTTTTGTCTTTTTTCGCTTTATTGAGCATCGCTCGTTGCGTGCGCAATTGTGCTTCGCTGGGCTTATTGCGATTCTTCTTAGCAACCTGCGGAGGTTTCTTTTTCTTTGCCGGTTTTGCGGTGGCCTTTTTGGCAAGGCCTGCTTTTAATAATTGATCTTTTAATGAAAGGCTCATGTGAATAACCCATTTACGTGTTCAAAGCTAAATTCGTATCGTTGGAAACAGAAATGGCAATCTACTATCAAATTGTCGTTTCCTTGCGCTCGTTGTTCTTTAATTAATTCGTTAACGTCACCTTCACCTAAACTGACGATTGCGTCGAGTGACTTGGTCGACGAACAAACACAACCGAATTCGACCGGGTGCGATTCAAACAATCGACAGGACTCATCATGAAATAGACGTGTCAATACTTGCTCGGTTTCGATCGCCAGTGCCTCCTGCGTATCTAGGGTGGCGAGTAGCATTTTTATGCGCTCAAAGTGTTCTTCAGTAACTGATTTATCATCTACTTTTTCTTGAGGCATGGCGTGAATAGAAATACCCACCGCTTGGTTTTCGTTTGTCAGTAAACGAAACAAACTTGGTAACTGCTCAGAGCGTTGAAAGTAGTCTTCTAAGCATTCACTCAAGCTAGCATGTTCTATCGGCACAATGCTTTGGTATCGCTCACCTTCATCTGGCGTGATGGTAATCGCTAACGTGGCGTTCTTGTCTAGAGCGTCTAGGTTAATCGCATCGTTTGCCGCCAGCTCTTCTGAGTCGTATTCAGATATGGCGCGCACGCGACGATCTGATAGGCAATCGGCCATAATTAGCTTAATTGGGCCGTCAGACCGAAGCTGAATGGTCAAGCTGCCGTCAATTTTAATGCTGTCGCGCAACAGTGTTGCGGCTAAGGCGAATTGGTTCAGCAGCTTCGCTAGATTGGCTGGGTAATGGTGCGTGGCTTGAATTGCCTCGCAGGTCTTTCCCAAACGAACAATGCAACCGCGAGCATCAAGCTCGTCGAATACAAAACGTTGGCGGATATCTAAATGGGTCATGACAAAAACGCTGATTGGTTGGATCGTTATTATAGGTCTAAATTGATATGCTCATAAGACCAATTGACGGTGATAATTAGACTAAGACCGCGACTATTATGATGGCTAATAGTATTCGATAAATCACAAATGGGATCATGCCTACTCGTTCTACGAAGCGCATAAACCAATGCATGCAGGCAAACGCAATAATCGCTGAGAGACCGGCACCGAGAATCAAAATAGACCAATCGATTGCCACCGCACTCGACGCTAGTTCTGCGCCTTTAAGCAGCCCGGGTAATGCTATTGCGGGCATGGCCATCAAAAACGAAAAACGCGCTGCGGACACCCTACTAAAGCCCAAGGCTAACAGAGCGGTCATGGTTATGCCGGAACGGGAAGTGCCCGGTATAAGGGCTAACGCCTGCGCGAAACCGACTATTAATGTTTGTTTCCAGCTGAGTGATTCAATTTTTTTCTGATTTTTCTCGCCACCGCGGTCAGCCCAACCGAGTAGCAAGCCAAAGAATAAAGTACTAGCGGCGATTACTAAAGCGCTGCGAAGGTCTGTTTCGACTATATCTTTGAATAGTAAGCCAAAGATCCCAAGCGGAATCGTCGCTAGAACAATTAGCCAGCCCAGCTGGCCGCTGGCATCCCACTTGAACCGACGCCAGCCAGAAAACCAGGCCGGAACCACTTGCTGAATTTCTTTTTTTAAGAATGCCGCTACGGCGACGAGTGTACCGACATGTACGGCCACGTCAAAAGCCAGGCCCTGATCAGCCCAGCCAAACAGCTTAGGCACCAGTATTAGGTGCGCCGAGCTTGAGATCGGTAGAAACTCTGAGATGCCTTGAACAATAGCTAAGACAATTGCTTGAAAAATGTCCATATGGTTAAGAGTTGATAAGAGCTAGTTTGGGTGCATGCGCTAATAGGTTATAGTAAGTTTTTAGCTATTAATTTGCACCCTCTATTTAATTTCAATTACTGTTTACTTCATCGCTTATGGGCCAACACGCAAAAACTATTTTAATTACGGGTGGTGCAAAACGCATTGGCCGACAAATGGCCTTAACGCTGCACAAAGCGGGCCATAATATTGTTGTACACTACCGGTCTTCGGCTGGCCTAGCGTCGGCGCTGGTCGACGATTTGAATCGCGAACGAGAAAACAGCGCTGTCGCGTTACAAGGCGAGTTGCTCGACACGACATCGATACCGGCGCTAATTGCCAAAGCGGCTGATGCTTTTAATGGCTTAGATGTGTTGATCAACAACGCGTCAACCTTTTACCCTACACCGATCGAGTTGCTGGAGGACGAGTTTTGGAATGACTTGATCGGCAGTAACTTAAAAGCGCCAGCGTTTTTGGTGAAAGCCTGTGTGCCGTATATTCGTGAACGAAACGGCTCGATTATTAATATTGTTGATATTCATGCTCGAAAGCCGATGGCTAATCACCCTATTTACTGTTCGGCCAAGGCAGGCTTAGAAATGCTGACAATGTCATTAGCGAGAGACTTAGCACCCAGTATTCGAGTCAATGGCGTGTCGCCAGGGGCTATTCTGTGGCCGGAAAATAATAGCGGTATGGCCGATCAACAAGAGGTACTAAAAAAGATACCGATGGGCCGTATGGGCAAGCCCGAAGATGTGGCTAATTTAGTGCGTTTTCTAGTTGATGAGGGTGATTATATTACGGGGCAGATCATTGCGGTTGATGGCGGTCGGTCTGTTGTGATTTAGTGATCATTAAACCTTGAACCGCCGTTAGCGTCGCCAGATAACTGAGAGACACTTCACCGGTGCCTAAATTGATGGCTTTCTAGCCGCTAGTTTAAAACAAGCTGTCAAAATCATAATTGTCTATTTCAGGGCACTGTCGACTGCTTTTCAGGTGATTTACTGAGCTTACCGCCCAGTTTTTATACCTAGATTTGCACCAATGTTGGCTGTCGATGTCTGATGAAGCGCAACTTTTCAGGTATTGATGAAGGTGTTTCAATATGCGGCAATTTTGTTGTTCGCCATATAACGTGGCGTAGGCATAATTAGCCGCGACTATTTCACTATCTATCGCCAGTGCACGGTCGTAATATGACTTAGCAAGTTCGATATCTTTTAGGTCGTAGCGTGC
This sequence comes from Arenicella sp., assembly GCA_023301745.1. GTDB lineage: Bacteria > Pseudomonadota > Gammaproteobacteria > Arenicellales > Arenicellaceae > Arenicella. Next base: position 8,339 of record JALZVW010000071.1, read on the forward strand.
AAAGAAACCTTGACGAGAAAGTTCTCTGGCGTTGTGTTGCGTGAAATAGCCCGCTTGTTCAAGCGCTTTTAAGGCCTTGTTTCGCTTGCCGATTTTTGCGTAAGCTGAAAATGCTTTAGTGTTGGCTTCTTTGTGAATTGGCGAGAAACTCAATAATGTTTCTAAATCTTTTATTGCGGCTTCGGGTTTGTCTACATCTAACAAAATATTGGCTCGCCTTAATAGATCCTCTGTTCGGTATGGACGGTGTTCTAATGTCTGGTTGATTGCCGCCAGCGCCAGCGCATGTTGGTCTGTTTGATAGTAGTACCTGGCAAGTCGAGAGTAATAAAAAAGCCGATTAGGGTTAAGTTTTATCGCTTCTCTAATGTCTTTAATAGCGCTGATGTAATCTTTTTTATTTGCTGAGTCGGTGGCGGCATAAAACAGTATTGTTGGGCCTCCATCATGTTTTTGGTCGTCAAGAATCATCGCGTAGTTATGAATCATCTCTTGGCGAAAGTATTCATTGCCGGCCCACTTTTCTGATTGCGCATGAATGGCTGAGTGGTGAACTAGAATAGATTGAGGGAACAATGCTAAGGCTTCTTTGATTAGTGAAAGCTCATTCGTTGAGCTGTTTTGATTTGCTAAGCTGATTCTGTCTGAGTACCACATCACATCGCGGTTGTTGTTTTGTTTGGCCTTATCGCTTATTGCTTTAGCAAGGTCTTGGTAGGCGTTAAATTTTTTCTTATTTTGCTCGGGCACCTTATGCCAAAAGGCATTGCCTCGCCATTGCCAAGAAAGATTCTTAAAGTAGCGTGTTGCCACCGTATAGGCTGCCCAAGACTTCGAATGATCAATCCAATTGAGTATTGGTTGTTCTAGCGTTGGGTCTATTTGTGCTAGACCGTTAATTATTTGATCGAAATCTGGCTCGGATAACTTTCCCTGATCGTATTGAGCTGCTTCGTCGCCAATCGCTTTATCTAAGGCTGAGAATTGCTCTTTTTTCAGCATGCTTAGTAAGCGTCTCTTCAGCTCGCTTGGTCTATCAATGGCCAAATTTTTAGTGGGCCGCAAATCGAGCGAGACTTCTTTGAATGTGTCTCTTTTGATTTCGGCACCGTTTTTTTGCGGTTTACTGCTTGGAGACAGCGCTGTTAACCACGCAGTGATAGCAAAGATTATTAAGAGACCAACGAGTATGATTTTTTTAAGCATCTGTATGCTGACTTATGATTTTATTTATGTGTCGTTAGCCTAGCATGCCGTTTAAGTTTAGCTAAACGTAATCTGGCGATGGAGGTTGATCAGTGAGGTTATAGATCTTGCCTATTGTTAATGATTAATTTTTATAATTTTGGTAGAAAGTGGACAACTCTATCAGGTAGACTGATTGTCTATAACAGGGTTGTTACATGACTATGTATCTTAATTATGACCATAAAATTTGCTATTTTTGGGTGCTTTGCACTGATGTTTTTAGTTAACTCGGCTTACGCGTCTGAACCAGCTTCTGAACAAGAGTCGAGCTCAGCGCAATCATCATCGCGCCAAGCTTATATTGATGAAGCGACTGGTGAGCTTACCAGTACGCCGCCGCCTGAAGCGACTCTTAATGCTAAAACTGACTCTGTTGAACAGCCTAAAGAGAAAGCGATCGAGTATGTTACTCACCCAAATGGCACGGTCGAAGGTAAGCTTGATGGCCATTTTCAGAGCGAGCTCAAGGTTGTACTTGGCTGCGATGGAACCCAAAGCAAAAGCCACGCAAACGATGATGGCGAAGCGCTACACGCTGAATCGATAACACGCTGCGAAGAGAGCGAATAGCGTGGCCGGGTACTCTACAAACAGACTCTTTAGAGCCTGTTTGTTTTTTACTGTTATTGCTACGGCCGCAACTACAGCATTGGCTACCGAAATACGCTTAGTTGTTAATGATGGCCCTAACGAGGGCTTTAATGACAACGGGCCGGCCATGGCGAACCAGACCGGTAATAACGGCTCAACCTTGGGTCAGCAGCGTTTAGCGGTTTTCCAAGCAGCGGCTGACTATTGGGAGGCCCGCTTAGTCAGTGATGTGCCGGTGTTGGTAGAAATTAATTTTGATCCGTTATTTTGCAGCGCTCGAAGCGCTACTCTGGGCTCAGCCGGCCCTCGAGGTATTTTCAGAGATTTTCCTAATGCGCCCCTTCCTAATACTTGGTATGTGGGGGCTGTCGCTGACAGCCTATCAGGCAGTGACCAAAGCCCCGGGCGCGCGGATATTGGCGCAACGTTTAATAGTGATATTGATAACAATTCAAATTGTTTAGGCAATACAAACTGGTGGCTGGGTATTAATAGCCCCGCGCCGAGTAGAACTATTAGTTTATTTGATACGGTCTTGCATGAAATCGGTCATGGCTTAGGGGTTACTTCGCTAGTAAGCCAAAGTGGTCGCCTAAACGGTGGTCGTAATGATGCGTATTCGAACAATTTATTTGATGAGACTGCGAATCAGTTTTGGTCGAATATGAGTGATGCCCAACGCGCCGCCTCGGCTGTTAACACCGGAAACGTAACTTGGCGCGGCACAAATGCCGATAACAATAGTGATCATGTTGTCGCTGGCAAAACCAATGGACACTTGCGTATGTTTGCGCCAAACCCTTATCAAGGTGGGTCATCAATCTCGCATTGGGATACCGCCGTGTCTCCGGATGAGCTTATGGAGCCCAGCGCAACGGCGACATCAGATGACCGCTCTACTTTGCAATTGCTGAAAGATGTTGGTTGGCGCATTGTCGAAGATTCTACACCGCCACCGCCACCGCCACCGCCACCGCCACCGCCACCGCTCGTTGCTGGTACGATTGGTTTGCGAGTCGCCAATGTGAGTGTCGTTGAAAATGCGGGCCCGGCCGTTATTCAATTGGAGCGAACCGGCGGCCGCGACGGTGCGGTTTCAGTGCTGATTCGCAGCGCAGGTGTGTCGGCTACTTTTAATAGTGATTACACCGCGATTAACCAACGAGTTAATTGGGGTGACGGTGAAATCGGTATTCGAACGGTGAATGTGACGGTGGTCGACGACGGCATTGCTGAGGGTAATGGTGAGACGGTTTCGTTGCTGCTTAGTAGTGTGAACGGTGGCGCCACGTTAGCTAGAACATTGACTACCTTAACCATACTTGACCCCCCAACGACGCCGAGCCCTGGAACGATTGGTTTTATTTCAGCGGGCCTTAATGTTAGCGAAGACGATGGAGTTGCAACCATTACCGTACGACGCACGGGTGGTAGCGACGGCGCGGCAAGTATTGTCGTGAACTCGGCTGATATTTCAGCGACGGCAGGCTTAGATTATCGCAGCATCACTAATCAAGTGATTAATTGGTCTAATGGCCAGGCAGGCAATCGAACTTTCAGCCTGACGATCTTGAACGATAATATTAGTGAGCCTAACGACGAGCAGGTTTTACTGATCTTGAGTAATGCTTCTAATGGCGTTGCGATTGATCGTGCTTCAACAATACTGACGATTCGAGATGTCACCACTGTAACACCTACACCTACACCTACACCTACACCTACACCTGGTGATGATGACGGTGACTTTCTGTTGGGGCTTATTCCGGCGATAATTAGTGGGTCTAATCAGGCGCGGCTTAAAAAAGCGCCAGTGCTAGTAGATTGAATGCCAATCAGCTTTAGAGCCTGCTTTATAGTCAGCGAGCTATAACCATGGCCAACGCCGTGGTTATGCTTAACTTGAGTATTATCAGCGTTGCCCGCGCTCGATCACGATACCGATATTTTTAACACTCTGCACCGCTTGGCCTTTATCCAACTTGATTCGTACCCAAGGCGTTTCAAATTCGCCCAAGATCACGGCCGCCAAGCGCTCGGCGAGTGTTTCAATTAATTCGAAGGTATTGTTTTTTGCATAGTCTAGAACTCGCTCTGTAATCGCTTGGTAGTCTAGCGCGTCTTTGATATTGTCATTTTCAGCGGCCTTGGCCGCATTGGTAGCGAGCTCAATATCAAGTGTTAGTGTTTGAGTGATGGCTCTTTCCCATTCCCAAACACCAATGGTGCACGCGCATTTGAGCCCATTTATATAGATGGTGTCCATTTTTAGTTCCGATTAGAGTTGAGATTCTAAAAGTTGGTTTTCAAATAATTTTGTTAACGTCTTTAACTTTAACACAGTACAATTGCGCTTCTTAAAAAAGGTGGCTACTAGCCCGTAGAAACTCAAATGCCTGAAATCTCCTCTTTTGCTTGGCCGCTTATGGGCTACCTCTTTGGTTCGATATCAAGCGCTGTGCTTGTATCAAAACTGTTTCGCCTGAGTGACCCGCGAGACGTCGGCAGCGGCAACCCAGGCGCCACCAATGTGTTGCGCTCGGGGAACAAGCTCGCAGCGGCGTTAACCTTATTGGGCGATGTTTCAAAAGGCATTATCCCGGTAGTGTTAGCTCAATATGCTGGCGTGAGCACCGGCGTTCTAGCCATGGTTGCCATTGCCGCGTTTATGGGGCATTTATTGCCCATTTTCTTCGGTTTCAAGGGTGGCAAAGGCGTTGCCACGGCGGTTGGCGTATTTTTGGCGTTGAGTTGGAAGCTCGTGGCGGTGTTTGCCGCGACATGGATTTTGGTGGCTGCTATATCGCGCTATTCGTCATTGGCGGCGTTAATGGCGACTGCATTAACGGGTGTTGCGAGCTTTGCAATCTTCAATCAAGAGCATCAACTTCAGCTGATAGGGGCGATATTTTGGATCGTCGCATTTACCTTTCAGCGGCATAGGGAAAATATTGAGCGCCTAAAAAATGGCACTGAAGGCAAAATAGGGCAGAAACCGGCTTAACCTGATGTCAGCGCCCAGGCGGCCAATAACAGTGCAAAAACTAAGGCCGATGCAACCACGATGTCCTTAATAATGTATACGAGTTTAGGGCTGGGTTTATTTGAATCGTTATCGTTTTGGCTGTCGGTCATAGGGGCTCCATTTTGCCGTTGGGGTAGTTAGCGTTATGCATTAAATTTCTAGCATTTAAATCGCTTAAAAGTAGTTCCATAAAAAAACATCCCGTCTGGCCTTGAGATGGGTTCTATGTGTGCCGACGATCGCACTTTACTCTCTACGAGGGTAGCGAGCAGCTACCTCCGCCAGAATAATCTGGCGTTTAGTATTTAAGCGGGTACGGCGATAATTGCGATGACAAGCACACAAGCGATCACTACTAGAGAGATCAAAATGTCTTTGCTTACATCGTTCAGTTTCATGTCTGTATTCATTTTTGTCTTGCGCATAGATTGAGTCTAACGAGATTATTTCTCGATTGCGGCAGAACTAACTCTAGAACAAGAATGAAAACAAGTCTGTAATCTTTATGGACTAATACATTTGGACTAGTCGATTTTCAGACACCCGAAAAAGTCTCGGTAAATAGGGCTTTACACTGGCGGCAGGTCTTCGAGCGACCAACGCGGTTTTACCTGAAAGCTTAGATCAGGGCTTGCTTGGTGTAGCCGCTTTGACCCCGCATAGGCAATCATTGCACCGTTGTCAGTACAAAAATCGATGCGTGGGTAAAATAACTCACAGCGCATTTTATTGGTCATTACTTTGAGTTGCTCTCGAAGATAAATATTGGCGCCAACACCGCCAGCGATGACCAAGCGTTTGGCGCTAGTGTGAATCAGTGCGCGTTTGCATTTTATTACCAAAGTATCGATTGCCGCTTCTTGAAATGCATAAGCGATGTCGCAAACCGTTTGCTCATCAATAAGCGGTTCTTTTTCTACGGTATTTAAGGCAAAGGTTTTTAAGCCGCTATAACTAAAATCCATTCCTGGGCGGTCGATCATGGGGCGTGGGAATTTAAACCGTTTTGGATTGCCCATTTCAGAGGCTTTTGATATCGCCGGCCCCCCTGGGTAGCCTAGGCCTAGAATCTTGGCGGTCTTATCAAAAGCCTCGCCAACGGCATCATCTACCGTTTGGCCTAGAATTTTGTACTCGCCAATACCGTTCACTTGCGCCAATAATGTGTGTCCACCAGAGACAAGTAGCGCAACAAATGGAAATTCGGGGGTATTCTCTTCTAGCATCGGAGCAAGCATGTGACCTTCCATGTGGTGAACGCCGACTGCCGGCACCGCCCAAGAGAACGCCAAGCCCTTAGCAACCGCGCTACCGGCAAGTAACGCGCCGGCTAAACCTGGCCCACTGGTGTATGCGATACCGGTGATGGTTTCGCGCTCACAGTTAGCTTGCTCTAACACGGCTTCTATTAAGGGTATGACTTTGCGAATATGGTCACGTGCGGCTAACTCAGGCACAACGCCACCATATTCTTGGTGTGTTTCAATTTGTGAGTACAGCGCGTGGGCGAGCAGCCCTTGTTCGCTATCATAAATGGCCACACCCGTATCGTCACACGAGGTTTCTATCCCTAAAACACGGTTTGGCACTGCTTTTTTCATGGTGGTTGTGGCTCTGTTCAGAGCGGATCAGGGCGTTTCAGGTACTTTGAATTGACCGTTGGCTGATAAACCATGAAATACAATGGCTTACCATAATGTCTAAAGACGCTAATTTATGTGTGTAAGTATATACAAACGCACTCTAAACGGCTAGAATCGCGCGTCCTGAATGAGTAAATCTTCATTCCTTAAAGAATTTTAAAAACGATATAGATAGTTATGCCACAAGTAAAAGTTAAAAACGACGAGCCATTTGACGTCATCCTTCGTCGCTTTCGTCGCTCATGCGAAAAAGCCGGTATCTTCACAGAAATGCGTCGCCGCGAGTTCTATGAAAAGCCAACCTCAGTTCGCAAGCGCAAAGGCGCTGCTGCGACTAAGCGTGAAATGAAACGCGCATCTCGCGGTCGTATTCGTACTACTCGTCTTTACTAGTCAACTCTTTAACTAAGGGGAGTTAACTATGTCGCTTAAAGATCAAATCTTTGCAGACATGAAGGACGCCATGCGTGCAAAAGACGGCCCTAAGCTTGAGTCGATTCGTATGTTCCGTGCGGCGATTCAACGCAAAGAAGTAGATGATCAAACCGAAATTGGCGACGAAGAAGTGCTCGTGATTCTGCAAAAGCAGATCAAACAATCACAAGACGCGATTCGACAGTTCACTGATGGTGATCGAAGCGATCTCGCCGAGAAAGAGCAAGTTCATGTAGATAATCTTAAAGGTTATTTGCCAGAGCAGCTTGGTGATGACGCCATTGCAGAAGCCGTTACGGCGGCTATTGCGTCAACCGGCGCTGAATCCATGAAGGATATGGGTAAAGTGATGGGTGTTTTAAAAGGTCAATTACAAGGCAAAGCCGACATGGGAAAGGTCAGCGGTGTGATTAAGGCTAAGTTAAGCTGATAACCTTTTAAAGGTTGACCTAATTAAATAGCCTGAGCCTTGCTCGGGCTTTTTTGTGCTTATTGTCTTGTTGGTGGCCATGGATACTCAATATGGCACGATTGGTGACCAACTCGACTAGTGATTAAATTATTCTGCTCACGGCCTTGGTGGCAGGTGGTTGGTTCGACCTTGATAAGCAATTTGTCTAGTCGTATCTAACGTCGTTTGGAGGTGCTGCCGATTGTTCCTCCTGATCTTTAGCGGCCAAATAAAAAAGGGCACCACCTTTAAAGGTGATGCCCCTCTAGTCTTCCTTGGGAGTCTAGTTTTTTACTATCTCGCCGTTAACGTCCAGCTCAACAATTGTGTCCGAAATTTCTTTCAAACTGTCTATCAATGACGCTTTATCACCAACAACAACCGTGATCATGTCATCCAGGTTAATGTGAGTTTTCGCAAGCTGATTGATTTCGCCTGACGAAATATTGGCAAGAATGCCATTTCGCTTATCGACAAATCCCGTATCTAGGTCATAGCTTGCAATTTCAGATAGAAAGCCTAATTTCTGATTTGGCGTTTCATATGAGCGAGCATCTCTTTGGCCGATAGCGCTTTTCATAAAGGCCATTTCTTCGGCGGTTATGCCGCTCTCTCTGAAGTTGTTGATCTCTTTGCGAAACTCAACGATGGAGGCGGCCGTTGAATCTGCACGAACTCCGGCTTGAGCGCGATACTGGCCTCGGAACTTATTGCCATTAAAAAATGAACGTGCGCCGTAGGTGTAGCCTTTGTCTTCGCGCAAATTCAAATTAATGCGGCTATTAAAAGCCCCGCCTAAGTTGTAGTTCATCAAGCCTGCACGGTAGTACTCACCGGTCGCATCGTAATTGAGCGAACGTTTGCCGATTCTGATTTCCGATTGAGCGGCGTCTGGTTTGTCGATCAGGTACAACGTGCCCGCGGCTAATTCAGGAAACGCATTAAGCTTAGGCTCGGGAGTATTGCCGCCTTTCCAGTTATCGAACGCACGTAGCTTTTTAGTAACGGCACCTTCGCCAAGATCACTTACAACAATGATATCGGCTGACTTGGGGCCATAATTCGAGGCGTAGAAATTCTTCACATCATTCACAGTCAGTGCTTTGACGGTTTCGATTGTGCCCGAATTATTGTGGGCGAAGCTGTTGTTCGCGCCGAACACAAGTTTAGAAAATGCGCCCGTGGCTATTGTTGGCGCGTTTTTCTCACCTAGTTTCAAACTTTCAATTTGCTGGTTCTGTAGTCGTTCAAAGTCGGCTTGATCGAATTTCGGCGAATTGAGCTTCTCTACCGCAATCGCGATGGTCTTATCCAAGTTCTTAGTCAGAGTTCGAATATTTAAGGTCGAATACTCATCACTTGCATTAAAGCTAACCGATGAACCAAGCTTTTCTAAGCGATTAGTAATGTCTTCTGCGCTTGAACTTTGAGTAGCTTCATCCATCATCGCTGCTGTCAGGCTAGCGAGCCCAAGATGATCGAGAGACTCTCGAGTTTGGCCCGCCGGAATACGAATACGAATCGTCGTGGTTGGTACCTCGTCATTGATGGCGCCGATAATGTTAACGCCAGCCAAAGTGCTGGCTTTATACAGCGCTGGGACCTTAATGCTTGGATTGACCCCGGATGCAGGAACCGCAGAGCGATCAAAATCTGATGTGCCTGGGCGAAGGGCTAACTCACTTGGGGTATCCTTAGGAATATTGCGTTCATAGCGCTGCCAAGTGTCGGCTTTGATAATCGCGTCGGTTTGCCCTTTTGGGACAATGCTCATAATCACCGCTGACTTGCCTTTGATATATTTCTTATAAACACGCAATACATCTTGCTTGGTAACGCTTTCATAGCGTGTGATGTCCGATTGAATCGAGTTGGGGCTGCCATCAAACGTTTGGTACGCCGCCAGCTGGCTTACTTTTCCGCTAACGCTTTCAAGGCCATAAATCATACCTGATACGATGCTCGCTTTAACGCGCTCTAGGTCGTCGTCATTGGCGCCACGCGCTTCAAACTCGTCTAAAGAAGAGCGAATAACGCCTTCTAACTGAGTGAGGCTATTGCCAGGGCTCGGGAGTGCTAATAAGCTGAATTGGCAGCTTAATTCTCGGCAGTTATGGCTTGCTTGGGCCTGAACCGCCACCCCATTCTTAACCAAATTCTTATATAGCAACGAGGTTTTACCGGTGCCAACAATGCTCATTAGTACATCGAGCGGTGCTTCATCAGGGTGCTTTCGGTGCACGGTTGGGTAAGACATGAACACTAGCGGTAGCGAAACGTTGTCTTCTAGAGAGATGTAGCGATCTTGATCGAGAACCACTGGCGTGTAGCTTGGGTTAGCAACCTCTGGGCCTTTAGGAATGCCGCCAAAGTATTTGGCAACCCATTGCAAGGTTTGTGCTTCATCTAGATCACCGCCGATCGTAAGTGTGGCGTTGTTTGGGCCATACCAGCGTAGAAAAAATTTCTTCAAGTCTTCTAGATTAGCTCGGTCCAAGTCTTCTAGATACCCAATCACAGACCAAGAGTAAGGATGGCCTTCAGGGAACATGGCTTCGCCGACTCGCTCGCCTAACAATCCGTAAGGGCGGTTATCTACTCGTTGGCCACGTTCGTTTTTTACCGTTTCGCGTTGGTTTTCGAACTTTTTTTGCGTCACGGCATCTAGGAAAAAGCCCATGCGATCAGACTCTAACCAAAGCATTCGCTCCAGCTGATTTGAAGGCACGGTTTCGTAATAGTTAGTGCGGTCAGTGTTGGTTGAACCATTTAGGGTCCCGCCGGATTCGGTGATTAAGCCGAAATGTTGCTCGTCGGCCACGTTCTCAGAGCCTTGAAACATCATGTGCTCGAAGAAGTGAGCAAAACCAGATTTACCAACGTCTTCACGACCGGAGCCGACATGGTAGGTGATGTCTACATGCACTAAAGGGTCAGAGTTGTCTGGGTGCAAAACAACCGTTAAGCCGTTGTCTAAAACATATTTGCTGTACGGAATAACAATATCATCGCCGCGCTTGGTGATGGTTTCAATCTTGGTAAAGCCGTCGACAGCGGTTGAATTGGTGGTCGGTGTGTTGGCGCAACTTGCCAGCAATAAGGCTGACAGACTGGCCGCAATAATGGGTATTTTTTTCACGGTGATTTCTCCGATTTATATTTTTTAGTCGTCCGTGTAGGGATTCAAATGTTGTGTGGCCAGCTAAACTAGGCCTTGGTATAAAGATATCAGGATTGACTGATAATTAGGTCAAGTTATCCTCGAAATTATGGCTTTTAAGGAAGTATTCCAATAAATTGGTGGTCTATATTTTGCCGCGTTCAATCCAATGGAATCGAATGCCAGCGGTCATTATCGATTTTCTGCAATCTAATCGACTTTACCCAACCGTCTTTCTCGACATTAATATGGTTTGTTTGCGTCGGCCATAACTCATGAAGCGCCGAGTGTTTGAGTCTGATCTCACCGGTATCTGGAATGGCCGCTTCTTGGTATACCCAGAAATATTTGCCTTCAACTTCATAGCCTACCGGTGTCAGCTTGATGGCTTGTTTGTCGCTCGAAGTGACTTTGAAATGTCGTTGTACGTATTCAAAAAACTGCTCTTGAGTCGCCTTGTCAGCACTTAAGTCGCCGGCCCCTTCTAAGACGATACTCAGGCCGTGCTCAGCATCGTGTAATAGAAAGCGATGACTCACCTCCATGTTGCCAGTGCGATCATTAAACAAAAGGCTTATATAAGCCTCCTTTTGTTGATGTGCAAAACTGGTGCTTAGCAAGCTACTAAACACCAGTGCGCTTATTATGGTTAATAGCCGCATTACTTCTTATGCGGCTTCTTCTTGGGTTCTTTTACCTTGGTTTTGATGTCATGCATGATATCTCGACCCACCGGTTGTTTGCTCTTTTCGCGCTTGAAGGCTTCAATGCGCGACGGCACGATGCGGCGAGGGTAATGGTTGTTTTCGACATCAACATCGGCTGTTTCCCAATTTGCGTCAACCACCACCGATTCTAATTGTTTGCCCTTATCGGTGATCAGTAACTTGCTGACCTGCTTAGGGCTTCTGCGCCAAATCTCGGCAGGCAGCATCAGCTCTTCTGTTTTACCGTTGCTGTACGTCAACTGAAGAAGCAAGGGCATCACTAAGCCGCCTTTATTCGAGAAGCTCATTACGTAGTAATTCTTGTCTTCTTTTACCGCACGTTCTAGCGCTTGGCGCTCTCGTGGGTCGATATCTTCAAGCATTTGACGGTATTTGTTGCGCTCTTTATTGGTCGGAGTGAAGCGGTCATGCTCGTCGTAGAAATCGGTGACATCTTTGTTTAGATCAATCCACAATTTGCGACCTTCGGCTTCATTGCGCTGCTCGAATAGAGGCTTAGGTTCGCGTTCTTCTTCGGCGCGGCGGCGGGCCATATCCACATCTGGGTCGAGCGTATCGAGCTGTAATTTGTAGACTTTGTCGATTGAGATATCAACGTGATCGGTGGTGTAAAACCAACCGTGCCAGAACCAGTCTAGGTCAACGCCAGAGGCCTCTTCCATGGTGCGAAAAAAATCTGACGGAGTGGGTCGTTTGTTCTCCCAGCGAATCGCGTATTCTTTAAAAGCGAAGTCGAATAATTCGCGACCCAAAATCACTTCGCGAAGAATGTTCAGTGCCGCGGCAGGTTTGGTGTAGGCGTTAGGTCCGAGCTTAAACACGCTATCTGATTGAGTCATTATTGGTACTTGTACATCTGATTTCATATAGCCGACCACGTCTCGCGGCTCTACACCCCAAGGAATGTCAGGGTCCCATTCGCGGCCTGCAACGCCATCGAGGAAGCTATTTAGGCCTTCATCCATCCATGTCCATTGACGCTCATCCGAGTTTACAATCATTGGGAAGTAATTGTGACCAACTTCATGAATCACCACGCCGAGCAAGAATCGCTTCTCAGCTAATGTATAGGTGCGGCTATCATCTTTTTGTAACTTGGTGCGCGGACCATTGAAGGTAATCATTGGGTATTCCATGCCACCCACCGGCCCGTTGACACTGATGGAGACAGGGTATGGGTAGTCGAAGGTATAGCGCGAGTAGACATCAAGCGCGTGAATGACCGATTCAGTCGAATATTTTTTCCATAAGTCGCCGCCCTCTTTTGGGTAGTAAGACATTGCCATGACCAATTCTTGAGCGGCACCTTCTTGTGTGTGCCCTTTGGCGTCCCACATAAACTTACGCGATGACGACCAAGCGAAATCGCGCACATTTTTAGCATTGAAGTGCCAAGTTTTGGTTTGTGTTGTGCCTTGGGCTTCGTTGGCTAAGGCTTCGTCGGCGGTCACAACAAAAATAGGGCGTTTGGTGTCTTTGGCTTTTTCTAGACGTTGACGTTGAATTGAAGTGAGTACTTCGTCGGCGTTTTCTAAGCTGCCCGTTGAGGCAACAATATGGTCAGCAGGCACGGTCATTTTTACATCGTAGTTGCCAAACTCAAGGGTGAACTCGCCACGGCCTAAAAATTCTTTGTTATGCCAGGCTTCATAATCAGAATAAGCGGCAACACGAGGAAACCACTGCGCCAATAGAAATATGTCATTGCCGCCCTTGCGAGCATCATCCGGGAAATGCTCATAACCTGAACGAGCAACAACCGCGTTTTCTTCTAATATATTGTAAGTGTAGTTCAAGCTGTATTCGAATGTTTCACCGCTTTGTATTGGCGTGGGCAAATCAATACGCATTTGTGCGCCAGAGATTACATACTCTAATGCCTCTCCTGAGCTATCGACAATGTCGCTGAGCGTATAGCCAATTTCGACATCATCGTAGAATTGATTACGGCGTAGTTCGGCCATGCTCATTTTGGCGGGTTTGTCGCCCTTAGGCAGCTCTGTTTTAAAGCCTCGACGCGACGAATCACCAAACGGAGCTGATCGCTCGGCCATAGAGTCTGCGCGAAAGCGGTTTTGCTCGAGCTGAACCCAAAGATATTTTAAGCGATAAGGTGAGTTATTGGTGTAGCTGACAGTTTGGCTAGCTGATAGGCGTCGTTTTTTTTCGTCAAGGATGACGTCAATTTTGTAGTCAACCTGTTGTTGCCAATACTCTTTGCCCGGTTCACCCGCGGCGTTTCTGTAGTCGTTGGGGGTTGGTAGAATTTCTTCGAGTTGGCGGAATTTATCGACAAAGTCGCCTTTGCTTTGTACTACCGCGGCACTGGCGGTCGCACCAATAAGTAAGCTTGTAAAAAAGCTGATTAATATTCGAGTCATATGAAGGTATGTCAGTTGGTTAGTTCGGGCGCTAGCTTAGGTATTCTAAGGATGAATACGCCAGCGTATACGTTAAGTTTTGCACTACTAATGGACAAATGCAACCCTAAAGCTGGACAGTCTGAACCCTAACGCTGAACAGTCTGAACTCTAACGCTGAACAGTCTGAACTCTAACGCTGAACAGTCTGAACTCTAACGCTGAACAGTCTGAACTCTAACGCTGAA
>JALZVW010000072.1 GCA_023301745.1 Arenicella sp.
AAATGTGCATAGCAATTGGCAATTCACGCATTGACATCTAGTTTACCCCCCCTATAATCCACCCAGAACTTAGGTCCCGCCTTATGTTAGATGGTGGTTAAACTGGGAAGTTGGTGTAAATCCAACGCTGCCCCCGCAACGGTATTCGTAATATGACTCACGCGACTGTGAATCAGATTATGTAAGTCCGGAACCGGCCTACAAGAACTCTGCAACCGATTAAACAATCGACTCGCGAATTCAGTTCTAGACCGTTGATGGAGCGGAGGGCTACCATCCAAGGCAATGCAGATTAGCTTTATGCACCCGTCGGCAAGCAACAATGTGCTTGGTGACAACATTAAGCGATCGGCCCTTCCTTGATTCCTCGCTTTATCACCTTATTGATTTCAAATTATTTTAGTAGTGCTTGTTAAATGCACTAACTTAAGGTGTTAAAAATGACCAGATTTTTCAAAACCAATATCGCACTTGCCTGCTTGGGTGCTTCTTTAGGCGCTTCTAACGTCGCTTTTTCACAAGAAAAAGAAGAGATTGTTATAACCGCTAAAAACAATCAGGCGATTGAAGACGTATTGCAAACCATTCATGTTTTTGACTTAGACGACATCGAAGCCGCTCAAGCCAAAAGCATTCCAGCCTTAATCGACCAACTTGCCGGCATCAGTTTTCGTGACTCAGGCGGTCGTGGTTCGGCGACCGGCGTGTTTTTGCGCGGTGCATCAAGCTCACAAACCATTGTTCTTATTGACGGCGTTCGAGTCGGCAGTGCAACACTTGGAGCGGCCGCACTTAATAGCTACCCTATCGAGGCGATAGAACGCATCGAAATTCTCAAAGGCCCTTTTTCGGGGGTCTACGGCGCTGATGCCGCAGCGGGGGTAATTCAACTGTTTACCAAAAAAGGCGGTGAAGGAACCGGCTCAGTTCGAGCGTCTGTAGGAAGTGATTCCTTAGAAGAATTTGACGTGTCGTTTAATGCCGGTGATGAGCGTAATAGCTTCCATATTTCAGCGCACAGTGAAGATACCAATGGCATCGATAGAACCAGTGTTGTTACTGGCGGTAATGACGATATCGATGCGTTTGAAGAAACCGCATTGGCACTGGGCGGCAAAGTTAGTTTTGGTGAGCTTACCTCAGTAAGTTTGAACGTGTTAGCAACTGATAGCACGGTTGATTTTGATAATACTTTTGGATCTGATCCGGGCTTGCAAACCGAGAATGAAACATTAAGCGTGGCATTGGCACTCAACACTCAATTAAGTGACACCATTGATTGGAACATAACCTTAGGCACCAACGAGGACGAATCGGTCACTAATGGCGCCTTCCCTTCTGACCTCACGACTAATCGCGACACCGCCGGAACCGAGCTTGTATTCGAACTAAATAGCCATACCGTGTTAACCGCAGGTGTTGACTATTATGAAGAAGACATCGACTCACCAACCACTGATTTTCCAATCACTGAGCGTGACAACACGGGCGCGTTCGCCCAGTTGACAACTCGCTCAGGTGCCCTTGGTTTCGCAGCAAGCCTGCGTTATGACGACAACTCTACCTACGGTACTGACACCAACGGCAGTATCGCAGTAAGTTACGACCTCAATGACAATATTGACGCGACCTTGAGTTATGGCACGGCCTTCGCGGCGCCATCATTTAACTTTTTGTTCTTCCCGTTTTTTGGTAACCCAGACCTACTCCCTGAAGAATCAGAAAGCTATGAATTGAAACTCCAAGGAAACAGCGGCGCGCTTGACTGGTATGTGGCTGTTTACAAAACTGATTTTGAAAACTTATTCAGCTTTAACCCTAATACGTTTCTAGCCGCTAATGTTGGCGAGGCCGAAATAGAAGGAATCGAAGCCAGCCTTAGCACCCAGTGGGCAGGCTGGAAATTAGGGCTTAACGCCGATTTGTTGTCGGCCGAAAACCAGCAAACAGGCATTGAATTAGACGATCGAGCTGAACAAACACTGGCCCTATGGGCGTCTAAAAGCTTTGGTAAACTTGACCTTGGGTTTAATCTTAAAGCCGAAAGTGACCGCTTTGACCGTTCAGGTACTGAACTGTCTAGTTACGCCTTGTTTGATGTCAGCGCCAGCTATACCATCAATGACAATGTAAAAGTGTTTGCCAACGTCGACAATGCATTCGACAAAGACTTTACGGTTAATCTAGTCAGTGCAACCGAGCGTTTCAATACGCAAGGCCGCCAAGCGAAGATAAGCGTAAGGGTGAACTTCTAAGTGATTCGTGATTCTTACACGATTTGACCACCTCGGGTTCTTGCGCCAAACCTCTTAGGTTGGGGTTGGCCAAGGACTCGTTTTACTGATACTGAGCCAATGACGATAAACCAAGAAGACGATGTGAAAAACGATCAGCAATTGCATAAAGAAAAAATGCAAAAGCAGAAGGAACGTGTGGACGCGCAAATAGCCAAAAACTCGATCGAACGCGGTGTCGCCATCTTGATGACGGGTAATGGCAAAGGCAAAACCAGCTCGGCCTTTGGTATGGTTTTCAGAGCGCTTGGCTATGGGCAAAAAGTAGGCATTGTTCAATTTATTAAAGGTGCACAAGAATCAGGTGAAGTTAACTTCATCAATGACCATTGCCCTAACGCCGATATCTTTCAAATGGGCACCGGTTTTACCTGGAATACACAAGATAAAGCCGCCGATATCCATGCCTCTGAAGAAACCTGGAAAGTGGCCGCGAAAATGCTCGCTGACGCATCCTACGACTTAGTGGTATTGGATGAGCTCACTTATATGATTGGCTATAAATATTTAGATCGCAGCATGATCATCGACGCGATCAGTCAACGACCAATTGAGCAAAGCGTCGTTGTGACCGGCCGCGGCGGTGGGCGTGAGCTTCGAGAAGTGATGGACACGGTGTCCGACGTGAAAAATATAAAACACGGTTACAAGGCCGGCATTAAGGCCCGCCGAGGCGTCGATTGCTAAGTCAACATTCTAATTGAGCCGACCCTTGAAACTAAAAACCAAGCGAGCGTTTGACTCGCCAAATACGATAATGGTTCAAGGCTGCACCTCCGATGCTGGCAAAAGCGTCATGGTGGCCGGTTTGTGCCGTGTGCTGGCCCGGCACGGAGTTTCAGTAGCCCCCTTTAAGCCACAAAACATGGCTCTCAATAGTGCGGTGACAGTCGATGGTGGCGAAATTGGCCGCGCGCAGGCGGTACAAGCCCAGGCCTGCAAGCTCGAGCCTCATACCGACATGAACCCGATTTTACTAAAACCATCGAGTGATACTGGCGCTCAAGTTATTGTGCATGGCAAAGCGGTTAGTGCCATGCAAGCGACCGAGTATCATGACTACAAAAAAGTCGCTATGCAGGCCGTCATCGACTCACATACTCGCTTAGCATCTAAGTATCAAAAAATTGTTGTTGAAGGTGCTGGCAGCCCGGCAGAAATCAATCTACGCGCGAATGATATCGCCAATATGGGCTTCGCCGAAAAGGTCGACTGCCCGGTGGTACTCATCGCTGACATTGATCGTGGAGGCGTGTTCGCACACCTAGTCGGGACACTCGATTTACTCGAACCTAGCGAACAAGCCCGAGTGGTTGGCTTTATTATCAATCGCTTTCGCGGTGATATCAGCCTATTAGAATCAGGGCTAAGCTGGCTAGAGGAACGAACAGGCAAACCCGTCATTGGCGTTGTTCCCTACCTTACAAATTTCTTTCTCGATGCCGAAGATGCAATATCAACCGCACAGGTCACCGCCGATAATCACACTCAACTAAAAGTCGTTGTGCCAGTGCTTGCGAGAATCAGTAATCACACCGATTTTGACGCGCTGCGAATGCACCCAAACGTGGACCTAGAATTTGTCTCGGTCGAGCAAAACACAATAGAAGCTGACCTAATCATTCTGCCGGGGTCTAAGAATGTGCTTGGTGATTTAGCCAGTCTAAAAGCCGCTGGCTGGGACAAAAAACTCAAACGCCACCTGCGATTCGGCGGGAAAATCATAGGCATTTGCGGTGGTTATCAAATGCTGGGGCGTCAAATATCCGACCCCGATGCGATAGAAACAAATCAGGGCCAAGCTCATGGCTTTGCCCTACTAGAAACCGCGACAGTGTTACACCCTGAAAAACAGCTAAAGCGAATATCAGGCACACTACTGGGAGATGAGTTTAGTAAGGCGCCGGTCAATGGCTACGAAATCCATTGCGGCATTACCACCGAGCTAACCCCGCATTTGAGCGCTCTAATCCGTTTAGAAAATGATCAATATGATGGCTTGGTCAATGCCGAAAACAACGTAATAGGAACCTATCTTCATGGGCTATTTGATAATCCTGAAGCCGCTAATGGGCTATTACAATGGGCCGGTTTAGAGTCAGATAACGCGGCTGATCTAGAGGTGATTCGAGAACAACAACTAGAGCGGCTTGCCGACTGCTTAGAAGACAGTCTCGATCAATCATTCATCGCCTCTCTTAAGGCTCTATAGCAATGCACGCCACCCGCAACCCGCTAAGTGTGAATAGCCATGGCGCTAACCGGCGAATAGTGATTTGTGCCGCGTGGGCGCTTTTACCAATCAGTTTTCTGATCGCCTTATCATTTGGTACCATTTCGGTGCCTTTTAGTAATACCATTGGTTCACTGATAGACACCTTTAGCGGCCATGACTCATCAAGCCGATCAGATCTGGTAATTCAACAAATTCGACTCCCGCGTGCCCTTCTCGCCGGTTTCGTCGGCGCCCTGCTTGGAATTTGTGGTGCGACCACCCAAGGCTTATTCAGAAACCCTCTGGCCGACCCGTCTTTGATTGGTGTGACCGCCGGCGCATCGGCCGGTGCCGCACTGACGATTTTCTTTGCGGGCAGTTTAACAACGCTCAGTGGCTTTTCGGGCTTGAGTTTAGTCTCACTAGGTGCATTTATCGGCGGCAGCTTGGCCGTCATTATTGTCTACCGCCTTGCTACAAACACGCATGGCACGTCGGTCGCAACCATGTTACTCGCAGGAATCGCCATTACCGCCTTGGCCGGCAGCTTAACCAATATCTTAGAGTTTTTTGGCGATGAAGAAATGCTTAGACGCATCAGCCTATGGCGAATGGGTGGCTTAGATGGCGCCAGTTACCAACGCGTGGCGATAGTCGCTGTCTTTAGCCTTGTTATTCTGGCTATTCTTCCGCGTTTCAGCACCTCTCTAAACGCCTTGCTGCTAGGGGAATCGGAGGCTCGTCACCTTGGTTTGTCCGTTCAGTCGATTAAAATTAAATTAGTCTTGCTGGTTGCTGCCGGTGTGGGCGTCTGCGTTGCACTCGCCGGAACCATCGCCTTCGTCGGCTTGATCATTCCCCACATGATTCGCCTATTAATTGGCCCAGACCACCGCTATCTCTTGCCAACATCGGCCGTCGGTGGCGCTGTTCTTCTATTGCTGTCTGACACCATTGCCCGCACCATCGTCTCGCCAATTGAGTTACCCGTTGGTCTAGTAACGGCCATTCTAGGCGCACCCTTCTTTATTTCGCTGTTACGACATCGCCACGAATTTGGCATGCGCTAATGGACATCGACAAATGAAGCACTTAATAGATATTCAAAACGTTACGGTAATGGCTAAACCGAGCCGTCGTAACAACGCACACTCGTGTCTACTAAACACGGTTAGCTGTCACGTCGATGCCGGAGAAGTGTTGGTCATCATCGGCCCCAACGGTGCCGGCAAATCAACGCTGTTGAATGCGATCGCTGGCGACAATCAATTTTCCGGTTGTATCGAGATCAACGGGCTCGAAAACGAGCCCAAGCTAAGAGCCAGACAAATCGCCGTGCTACCGCAACTCAGTTTGTTAAACTTCCCCTACCGCGTTGCCGAAGTGGTCGGGCTCGCACGAATACCCCATAACACCGGGCGCCGACGAGACAATGAAATTGTACAAGAAGCCTTAGCGTTAATGGATATTGGTTTTCTTTCTGATCGTCTTTACACCGAATTATCGGGCGGCGAAAAGCAACGAGTTCAACTGGCCAGAGTGTTAGCACAGATATGGCAAAAAGAGGATGCACCAAATGGTACGCGAGTCTTGCTTTTAGACGAACCTACGGCCGCATTGGACCTCGGTCACCAACGGCTGCTAATGCAGGCAATCCGAAAATTAGCCAGCCATGGCGTTGCCGTCGTAATGGTACTCCATGACGTAAACTTAGCCGCTCGCTACGCCGATAAGGCACTCGCTTTGCTGTGTAGCGAACGCCTAGCATTCGGTCGCATCGATGAAGTGATCAACAAAGAAAATCTCAAATCTCTGTTTGAGGTAGAGGTTGAAATTATCCAACACCCACTGCATAAATCACCGGTGGTCATAGGTCTCTAAATGTCGAATTGTCACTTAATTCTTGGGGGTGCCCGCAGTGGCAAAAGCCGTTTTTCGGAGAACATAGCGCTGTCAGCGTTCAATCAGCCTGACAAACACAGCCTTATCTATTTAGCGACCGCGACGCCAGGCGATCAAGAAATGGAAAGTCGAATTGCCGACCACCAACAACGCCGAGGGCCGCAATGGCAATTAATCGAAGAACCTCTCGACATAGCAACCGTGATTAGTCAAGCAACCAGTGATTCAGTTATTTTAATCGATTGCCTAACCTTATGGCTGAGTAACTGCTTACACCACCAATGCTGGGCTGATAGGCGCGGCGACTTCCTAAGCGCCCTGAGCGAAAGCACCGCTGACATCATTATGGTCAGCAACGAGGTTGGCTCTGGTATCGTTCCGATGGGCCAATTGTCTCGCCAATTCGTAGATGAAAGTGGCTGGCTACACCAACAAATTGCCGAACTAGCCAGCGACGTCACGCTGGTCGTTGCCGGTCTGGAAATGCCACTAAAGCGAGCTATTAAAGCGTAATGGCGTTCATATTGCTAAGCCTTGGGTTGCTGCTCGACCAATTGCTAGGCGAGGCAAAGCGGTTCCACCCACTAGTGGGGTTTGGGCATGCCGCCAATCGCATAGAAAACTGTTTAAACTCAACACCCGATTCGAATACATCAATTATTCGTGGGGGTTTAGCAATGCTTGTCTTGATATTACCGCTATGCTTAATCGTCAGTTTTCTCACAAGCGAACTTAATCAATATAACTGGCTGTTGTCAGTGATCGTAATTTATTGGGCGATCGGCTTCAAAAGTTTGATTGAACACTCAGAACAAGTCGCAAATGCCTTATATCAAAATGACCATGAAGCAGCGCGCCACTCGATTTCGCTTATGGTGAGCCGAGACACATCAATGATGGACACGCCTCAAATCACTTCGGCTACGATCGAATCAACCCTCGAAAATGGTTGCGACTCTAGCTTCGCTGTTTTGTTTTGGTTCATGATTGGTGGCGCACCATTTGTTGTATTATATCGGCTAACAAACACCTTAGACGCCATGTGGGGATACCGGAATCAACGCTTCGAGATGTTCGGAAAATCGGCGGCAAGGCTTGATGATTTACTCAATTATATTCCCGCTCGCCTAACCGCGTGGTCATACGCCCTATGCGGCGACACCAGCAAGGCGATCAAGAGTTGGCGAGCTCATGCCTCACTTTTGGCCAGCCCAAATGGTGGCCCAGTGATGGCCGCAGGCGCGGGCAGTTTAAACATAGAATTGGGCGGCCCAGCGCGCTATCACGGCAAACTCTTAAGCAAAGTCTATTTTGGTGGTGCCAATAAACCAAATAGCTCTGACATTTCTCGAGCCAATGGCTTAGTCACGCGTGCGTTGTTGCTCTGGTGCTGCATAATTTTACTGCTGTCGCTTAGTCACTTTCTAATTTTAGTCACTTTCTAATTGGTGCGTTGTTGTGATTAAAGCCTCTCAAAATCTAATGCCTACACAGCCGCCGACCACTCGCCATGGAGGTGACCTTCTGCGCGCGCTTGAGCTGTATGGTGGTGATTATGAGCAGTGGCTAGACTTATCAACCGGAATAAGCCCATGGAACTACCCTATTCCAGCGTTCGATGAGTCAACATGGCGAAACCTACCAAGGCCTGACGATGCTCTGCTCAAGGTCGCGTCAAATTACTATGGATGTCGGCCATCAGAAATTATCGCCACACCAGGGTCGCAACTATCAATCAGACTCATCGCTCAATGCGTCGACCCTAAACAAACCGTTGCAATACCGTCAATCGGTTATCAAGAGCATGCCGCTTCCTGGGCACTCGCGGGCCATACCGTAATTCGCTATCGAGGCGCTGATGAGCTTGCCGATTTAATCGAAAGGGCCTGCATCACTAGCGCCGTTATAATTAACCCCAACAACCCGACTGGAGAACGGTTTACTGCCCAGCGTTTACAAGACTTCGCAAACGGTTTGAGCGGCGTACTGATCGTCGATGAGGCCTTTGCTGATTTACACAGAAATGCTGACACAAGCCCTTGCACTAAAGAATTCGAAAGTAATTTAATAAGGTTTAAGTCGATTGGTAAATTTTTTGGATTGGCCGGCGCACGCATTGGCTTTACCATTGGGGTTCACTCAGCCATTACTAAGGTAGAACAATTACTGTCTCCCTGGAGTATTGCTGCGCCATCAGCCGAACTAGCCATTTTAGCGCTGAGCGACGTTCAATGGCACCAGCATCAAATCGACAGAATTAATCGGCACGCAAAGCAACAACGCACGGTCATCGCATCCGCTAAACGACACTTACCCGACTGCGAGATCGCCGATCAAGGCTTGTTCTTCAGCCTATTTTCAAGCGATGACGCCATCACCAAGCTACATCAACATTTGATCACGCATAAGATTTGGTCTCGACTCGGCGATTCGTATCAAGCACAAAATGGTTCTGAGCGTAACTGGCTGAGGCTATCCCTTGCTGGCGAAGACCTTAACCGACTCTCGAAAGCATTTGCATCCATCACTATGACTGACCCACTAACCACGGCTAACTATGAATAAGACCTATGAGTAACGAATGGTATCTAAACCCCGCAAGAGCAATAGACCAACATGATCTCGATTCAGCGCGAGCACAGCAACACCAGCTCACCAAACCGCCTGGCTCACTTGGTCAGCTGGAGGAAATTGCAATTTCATTTTGCGCTTGGCAGCAATCATCAACGCCGGTCTGCGACACTATTCAGATAGCGGTATTTGCCGCCGACCACGGTGTATGCGCTCAAGGCGTCTCGGCGTTTCCGCAAGCCGTAACCGCCCAAATGGTTCATAACTTTACCAGCGGTGGCGCTGCGATTAGTGTATTAGCAAAGCAACTCGATGCTCAGTTTGAAGTGATCAATCTAGGCCTTGTATCAAAAATAGACGATGCCAAACGACTTGTTAATGTACCTCTGATGGCGGGCACCAATGACTTCACCCGTGATGCCGCTATGTCGCCAGAAACATTATTGCGAGCCTTAGATATCGGTCGCGACGTGGTCAAGCCTAATACACACCTGTTTATTGGCGGAGAGATGGGCATTGGCAACACCAGTGCCGCCTCGGCGATCTATAGCGTATTGTTAAAGCAACCACCTGAAAGCACCGTTGGGCCAGGCACTGGCGTCGATAAAGACGGCTTGGCGTTAAAACGTAAAGTACTTTATCAGGCGCTTAATCTCCACGGCGCCTATCTAACTGAACCAATATCGATACTCCAGCGCGTTGGCGGCCTTGAAATCGCGGGCCTGGTCGGCGCTTATATTGCATGTTCCCAAATGGGTGTACCGATCTTGGTCGACGGATTTATCAGCACCGCAGCGGCACTCTTGGCGTGCGAAATTAATCCAACGGTGAGGCCATGGATGATATTTTCTCATACGTCGGCTGAGCCGGCTCATGGCTTAGCGCTAAAATCGTTAAATGCTAAGCCGTTATTAGATTTAGGAATGCGGCTAGGTGAAGGCAGTGGCGCCGCCGTAGCGGCGCCCATTATTCTCAGTGCCCTTGTACTACATAATCAAATGGCCACCTTCGAAAGCGCTGGAGTTAGCGAGTCTTAAGATGAAAAAATTAATTATTATTGGCTTGGTTTTAAGCTTAGCCGCGTGTAAGCCCGAAACCAGCAGGCAAGCCGCTAACGCTAACGGTTCCAACGGCCCTCAAGTCGCCACAGAGCAGTCTAACTCTGTACAGGTTACCGATTTCAAGGGTTCGAAATTAACCTTAAAGCAACCGGCTAAGCGGGTCATCGCTCTCGCGCCTCACATTGTTGAAAACGTTTACACTGCGGGTGCGGGTGATCAACTCGTTGGCGTAGTTACCTATAGTGACTATCCAGAAGCCGCCTTGTCTTTGCCGATTGTGGGCGGCTACGCTAAAATTAATTTAGAACGAATTTTAGAGCTCAAACCAGACCTAATTATTGCTTGGGAGTCGGGTAATTCCGATGCCGGCGTAGCGAGAATTCAAGAACTAGGCTTCCCCGTCTATATCGATCAGCCAGATAAACTTGAAGACGTTGCTAAAAGTATTCGAGATATCGGCGTATTAACGGGCACATCTTCGATAGCTGAACCGGCGGCGGTCAAGTACATTGAACAAGTAGAACACGTGCGCCGCAAACAATTGAGTCTGCAACCGGTGTCGACCTTCTATCAGGTTTGGAATCAGCCGTTGCGAACCATTAACGGTAAACACATTATCAGTGATGCCATAGAACTCTGCGGCGGCGCGAATATTTATGCCGATGAATCGGTAATCGCCCCAACGATTAACATCGAGTCGATTCTAGAACGTGACCCCGAAGTGATACTTGCCAGCGGCATGTCAGACGCGCGACCTGAATGGTTAGACGAGTGGAAAGATTGGCCTTCTTTAAGCGCCGTAGAAGATGGCAATTTATACTTTGTTAACCCCGACCACATTCAGCGCCATACAGTGAGAATACTCAAGGGCATTGAGGTAATCTGCGACCAGCTTCAGCAGGCTCGTGACAAACGCACGGTTAAACAGTGATGGACAATAAACACCCTTCTGAACTCGATTATTTCTGGGCTGCATTGATGTTTTATACGCGAATCCCGGTGCCGAATAATGCCTTGCACTCTCAAGCAATACTCGACAAGTCGCGTAAGTACTTTCCATTGATCGGGCTCATTATCGGCGCGATCGCAGCGGCTAGCTTCCTATTGGCCAACCTGGTTTTTGAAGCAGGCTTGAGCATTGCCCTTTCGATGGCGGCAAGCATACTGGCGACCGGCGCGTTCCATGAAGATGGCTTTGCCGATAGCTGCGATGGTTTTGGAGGCGGCTGGACCCATGAGCAAGTCTTGACAATAATGAAAGACAGCCGCGTTGGTAGCTACGCGACTGTCGGCTTAATACTATTGCTGGCGGTAAAATTCCTTGCGCTACTCGAGATTGCTAATACCGCAGAGCTATCCGTGTTCGTCATGAGCTATGTTGCGGCCCATACTCTCAGCCGAACACTCTCGTCAACCATGATTGACCATTTTGACTACGTGCAAGATATAGACAAGAGCAAAATCAAACCAATTACTGAACAAAGCCTCACACCAAATGATCGGTTTATCAGCACCTTCATCACCATAGTACCTATCGTGTTACTCGCACTTTTCGCTCCGGCGATCACATTGTTAGCCTGCCTAACGTCTGGTGTCGCCGCACTGAGTTTTATGGCCTATTCGCGGCACCGAATTGGCGGTTATACCGGCGATGCGCTGGGTGCAACTCAACAATTATCCGAGCTGGTATTCTACCTGTGTTTTGCCGCCGCTCTTTAGACGGCTCAACTAAAAAATCAACCAAACACTGATTAAACTATGATCATTCACATCATCAGACATACAACGCCAGAGGTTGAGCTTGGCACTTGCTACGGGCAGACCGACTTACCCTTAGCCGAGACATTCGAGCAAGAAGCAAAACAAGTCACGAAAAAGCTATTCGATCACTACGACGCAGTCTACACCAGCCCCTTACAGCGGTGCTCTCGCCTATCTGAGAAACTCGAATCGCCACACCATATAACCGACCAGCGTTTGATGGAGTATGATTTTGGTGATTGGGAGCTGGTACCCTGGAGCGACTTCAAATCCGATGCCGCGCAAACTTGGATGAATAACTTCGTTGACCAGCCGGCGCCAAACGGTGACAGCCTGCTGACTATGCAGTCTCGTGTCGCTGATTTTTGGGCCTACCTACTCTCTTGTGAGTATGAAACCGTCGCCGTGGTAAGCCATTCAGGTGTTCTTCGACTTATTCACGGCGCAATTCTAGAAACACCCTTAACCCACCTATTTCGCCTGCAGTTAGATTTTGGCTCTGTCTTAGAAGCTAAATTTGATAAGAAATCAGAACTAATTACGATTAAACATCTATGACAATTTTTGTATTTCTTTTACCTATATTAAAAATACGTTATAACAGTGTTTGTGAACATAAGTTTGTATCGATGACATATAAACTAGTACCCGATAACGAGTATTGGCAGCCGTTTTGACCAAGCACTTACCCAAAATTGACCATAATTTCATATAGAGCTGTATGTCTAGAAAGCTACTTGCCGTAATCGTCCCTAACGAGACACGTCGTTTACCAATTAAAATCCAAAATATAGTCACGCTATTAATGCTGACTATTTTGAGTGCTTGCGCGCCAATCACGCAAGAGCCGGTTATTTATGAGGCACCTAAAGTCATAAAATCAGCCCCGGTAACTAAGTACAGTGCACAAGCGATGATACCCGGGCAGGCGATCGATGTTCGTTTTGCTCAACAGGCCTTAACCAAATTGGGCTATAAAATAGGCCCTGTTGATGGTTTGTGGGGGCCTAGGTCAGCGACGGCGATACGCGAGTTTGAATCAAAACAAGGAATTACCAGTGCCAACGGTCATTTGTCCAAACTAAACATTCATGAATTAGAGATTGTCAGTGGTTTATCTCGAAATAACATTGCTGAATCACCCATATCCCCAACGCCGCCGGGAATTACCGCAAAGCTTGACCCAAAAACACCACTGAGCGCTGGGCCTCAGTTAATCATTGTTGAGCATGAATACGATGTATTGAGCAAGCCAAACCCCTATTCGTCAACACTGCTTGTATTGGCGCCAGGCACTGGAATTTATGTTATATCGCAACAAGATGGCTACTTTGAGGTTGAATCAATCAACCGTAAACGTGGCTATATTAAGGTAGACTGAGGGGTTAACGCTTTAACGTAAATTGAAACAGATATGCTAAAATTACATTAAGGCATTATCATAGCTAACACGCTCATAAAATCTAAACCCCAGGCATCCACAAACCGAATGGCCTCCAAACCGACTTCCAGCGATAAGCTATCGCAGAATAAACCAACCACTGCGCCTTCACGCTCAGAGATAGAAGGCGCTTTGTCTGGTCGAACGAGCAAAAGTACCGCCAAAGCGCGGCCGGCGCCAGATAGCACATTTGATTTAAATGCCCCGCCTCGTAGACAGCAAGTTATCGGCGGAAAATTAACTGGTGTGGCCAACCGTACCAAGTTTGGAATATTCAGTCGTTATAGCGATATCAGCATCACCAACTGGGTTGCGCTGCTGATCATAGTGTTAATACTGGCGGCATTCTTTTGGCCTCAAGAAAACAAGCCGACCCAAGAAGTAATGGGTGCTGGCGTAACCATTGCGCCCCAATTAGGTGAAACAGACCTATCTGAGGACGAGCAAAATGACTTTCTCGACAACGAAGCCGGGGACTCTTCTCTGTCGTTTAGCCGAGACAATGATCTACAGCGAGCTGGAAACTATCGTCAACAAGAAGCTCTTGACCTGGAAATTCGCTCACTGCTTGATAAGGCGAAAGATGAGGTTAAAAATGGGAAATATACCCAACCAATAGGCGGCAACGCAATTGAGAGCTACCGAGCCGTATTGGCATTAAGCCCAAAAAATGTTGCGGCTAAGCAAGGAATAAGTTTTATAATTGGCCGCTTTTTAACATCAGGTTACCGTGCTTTAGAACAAAACAATAGAACTGTCGCCGAAAATGCTCTAAACAAACTGTCGATTATAAATAGAGATTCTGACGAATATCTAGAACTGGAGTCGGCGTTAGCAATATGGGCACTTGAACGTAGAGTATTGATTATATTAGATAATGCTCAAGCATCGTTTGATAAACAAGCACTGCTACTCCCCGCCAAAGGAAATGCACTTTATTTTTATCGCCAAGCCCTGAAATTAGACGAAGGCAATAAAACGGCATTGGCCGGTGTTCAAAAAATCGCTGATTATTATATTCAACAAGCTAATGATGCGGTACTCGATGGGCAGTTTGAAGCCGCCTCGGCTCATCTAACAACCGTGAGCATCATTGACCCAAGCCACACGTCTATACCACTAATAGAGGCGATGGTTGCACGAGCGAAGCCGCTGGCAGAGAAAGCACTGGCCGATCAACAACGACAAATAGAAGAGCAAAATCGCCTAAGGCTTAATACATTTAATCAACCGCCTCCCGCTACCAATAATTCAAGCGAAAATGATACACGCACACCACAAAGTCAAAAATCAGAGCAAGAAGATTTTGATAAACAATATTTAAAACAAGGGCTTGAAGCATATTATAAAGGTGAATACGATACTGCAGCCGCACTATTACAGCCACTAGCCGATAAAGGTATCGCACGAGCTCAATTCAGAATCGCCTATATGCATTTCCTCGGGCGCGGTTTTAAACGAGATAGAACGATCGCCGACGGCATGATTCGCGCGGCTCTCCCCGCGATTCAAAGATTCGCCAACGATCAGCGGCCTTGGGCTCAATCAGATTTAGGGAGCTTGTACGAAGATGGTTTAGTGCTGCCGAGAAATTTCACTGATGCCGTTTATTGGTATAGATCAGCGGCGGAACAAGGCTACCCTGGCGCGCAGACTAATCTGGGAATTATGTATGCTCGAGGCCGCGGAGTTACAACCAGTCGACGCACCGCAATACTGTGGTTTCAACGTGCCGCAAAACAAGGCGACAGTGTCGCGCAACGCAATCTAGAAGCCATGGGCGTAGCCAACTAAGAGAGCCGTCGCCAACTAATTACTCGGCAGCAGCCCTAGCCCACCAAAAGCGCCGTTAATCGCAATTAACAGCACCTTCAAGGTGTTAAGCATTTTTCAGCGAATGAAACCGGGCCTAAGAAATAGACTCCGAGGTATACAGAGTTTCGTCGAACTCTGGTGCTGGATAGTCAGGGTTCATCTTCGTCAGCGCTTCTTTTAGAACCGACGCGATCATGACATCACGAAAGTTTCGGTTTTCGGCTGGCACAACATACCACGGCGACTCAGTGCTACTGCATTTTTCAATAGCCGTCTCAAACGCGCTCATATAGCCACCCCAGAGTTTGCGCTCATCTAGATCACCAGGGTTAAATTTCCAGTGCTTGCCGGGATTATCCAAGCGGCGCTTAAAGCGGTCGAGTTGGTAATCTTGAGAAATATTGAGCATAAACTTGATCACCTTGGTGCCACGGTCGGCTAATAAACTTTCAAAATTATTAATGTGCTCATAGCGCCGCTCAATAGCATCTTCGCTAGCCCAGCCATGCACTTTAACCACCAAGACATCTTCGTAATGCGAACGGTTGAAGATGGTCATCTCACCGGCCGCCGGTGCCGCCGCGTGAACCCGCCACAGAAAATCGTGTGATAATTCACGCTTCGAGGGTTTCTTAAAACTGTGTATATGACAACCCTGGGCATTCAAATTTCGAGTTAATTTGCCAATGGTGCTGTCCTTACCGGCGGCGTCCATCGCTTGCAAAACAATCAATATCGACTGTCTATTTTCAGCGTAGAGTTTTTCTTGCAGTTCCGCGACCTCGCGCCATAATTTTTCACGCATTTTCTTCAAGTTTGAATCAGACATTCCACCATCGAATTCAGTCTTGAAACCACTCAAATTTACCTTACCACCCGTGACCTTGAATTGATCAAAACCCATTTATCTATCCTCTGCTTAACGATTAATCATCTCAAAACGATTCATCCGTTAAATGACTTGAAAAGACCGTCATTTAACTGATGCAAGCATCACATGGTATTGCTAAACTCTCCTCTTTGCAAAACCACAGCCACTAAATGCTTAATGCCTAATTTAAAGGTCATTTCGGCTAACAATTTATCCTGCGTTCGCGGCGACAACCTGCTTTTTGAAGGGGTAAGCTTTGATGTCTCTGAAGGTCAGTGCTTGCATGTAACTGGCCCGAATGGGTGTGGAAAAACAAGTCTTTTACGACTTATCTCAGGCATAAATCAAACCGAAACTGGTTGTATCAAATGGCAAGGCGCCAACACTAATGATAATAGC
This sequence comes from Arenicella sp., assembly GCA_023301745.1. Lineage (GTDB taxonomy): Bacteria > Pseudomonadota > Gammaproteobacteria > Arenicellales > Arenicellaceae > Arenicella. The sequence continues at coordinate 16,331 of JALZVW010000072.1, forward strand.
CTGTTTTTGAGTGAATGCGCCTACATAGCCCATAAAGAAGGCTTGAAAAATGAGCTGACCGCGATTGAAAACCTGCGCTACTATCAGCAGCTAGACGGCATTAACGACGAACTCGCGCTGGATGACACATTAGCAAAGCTGAAGATTCTTAAGTGCGCCGACCTATTAGCTCAACAACTTTCATTCGGTCAGCGGCGACGATTATCGTTCGCACGCTTATTAATTGCTGAATTTTCATTATGGGTGTTGGATGAACCGTTTACCGGCATCGACACTGATGGTCGAGAACTAATGGAATCACTCTGTGTTAATCACTTAAAAAGCGGTGGTTTGATCATAATGACTCACCATCAGACCTTGCTCGACAGCCCACTGAATCAATACCGCAGTGAACTGCAATTGGGGCAAGCGTGAAAGCTCAAACAGCGAACAAGCCAAGTATAAATACGCTTATTTTATACTTTCGCCGCGAATGGCAATTGATGTTCAGAAACACCAGCTCGCTGATACAGCCGCTTGTATTTTTCATTATCATCGCCCTATTGTTCCCATTCAGTTTGCCAGCCGAAGGTCTGCTATTACAGCGCATTGGCGGCGGTGTCATATGGGTGTCTGCAGTACTCGCAACGATGCTCAGCCTAGAAAGTATGTTTCATTCAGATTATCAAGATGGAACGCTCGAACAGATGTTGATTCACCCTCGTTCATTGTCTCTCGCAATGTTGGGCAAAGCCTTGGCCCACTGGACAGCAACCGGTTTAATATTGACCCTGTTTTCGCCTCTACTGTGTGTTACTTTTAATATACCGAGCGAACAAATTTGGGTATTATTCACGGGTCTTTTACTAGGCACGCCAAGCTTGACGCTAATCGGCGCTATCGGCGCAGCGCTAACCGTGACGCTTAGGCGCGGCGGCGTGCTAATCGCGATTATTATCTTACCGCTGTACATCCCTATTCTGATCTTCGGAGCGGGCATGCTGACTCAGGTAGCACAAGGCTTAGAGGTGACCAGTCAGCTGTACGCCTTAGCCGCGATCTTGGCGCTTTCGATTACCTTGGCGCCGTTTGCGATTGCCGGTGCCTTGCGAATCACTATTAACTAACCGATATTCGACGTACTACTGTGAACCCAATAACCATCATTTGGAACTTTCTATCCAACACCTATCACCGACTAGGGTCACCGCGCGAGTTTTATACAATTAGCCGCTATACCACGCCGGTGTTTGGTGCTCTATTTTTAGTATTGAGCCTGATAGGTACCTACTTCGGTTTATTCGTCGCCCCAGCTGATTATCAACAAGGCGATAGCTTTCGAATACTCTTTGTTCATGTTCCTGTCGCCTGGATGTCTTTGTTTGTTTATGTCGTGATGGCGACGGCAGGAGCCATCGGTCTAATCTGGCGTATGAAAATGGCGTTTGTCGTGACCATATGTTCAGCGCCGATTGGCGCTGCATTTACCGCGCTAGCACTAATGACAGGGTCAATTTGGGGTAAACCAATTTGGGGAACCTATTGGGTGTGGGACGCTCGCTTAACGTCTGAGCTCATTCTGTTATTTCTTTACTTCGGCATAATGGCGGTTTACTACGCGTTTGAAGATCGTAAAACCGCTGAAAAAGCGACCGCGCTGCTGTCTGTCGTGGGGGTCGTTATTGTGCCTATTATTCACTATTCAGTTGAATGGTGGAGCAGCTTGCACCAAGGCGTTACGGTGTTTGCTGAGGGAGGCCCAAAAATGCCACCAGAAATGCTACTGCCACTCGCATTTATGGCGTTCGGATTTATGTTCTTCTACGGCTATGCGCTTTTTCTAAGCATGCAAAACAAAGTGTTAGACAACGAACGTAAAAGTGGCTGGGTAAGAGCGCTAGTCAACAATAAAGAGCAACAATCATGAATTGGTCAGAGTTTTTCTATATGGGCGGCTATGCATTTGAAGTATGGACATCATGGGGGCTAACGCTTCTAGTGTTGCTTTATTTTGTTATCATGCCTAAGCAACGTAATGCTAAAATAAAATCGCAGATACAACGCCAGATCAATCGCGAACAACGAGATCAAGGCAAGACCGATTCTTAGCTTCTGACAATCAAACAACAATTTAACATTCCAACTTATCATGAGCCCTAGTCAGAAAAAGCGCTTCGCTATCGTGTCTTTAATTATCGCCGGTGTTGGCGTGGCCACATTCTTCTCGATTATGGCAATGCAAAGTAGCTTCGAATACTTTAAAACACCAACTGAAATAAAGACCGAAGGCTTTGACGCCAAGCAAACCTATAAATTGGCAGGCATTGTGCGCAAAGGGAGTGTCTTTAGACTAAACGACGGTGTCACTCAACGTTTTGACATCACGGACTGTGAAAACGACATTACCATTCAATATACCGGGATTCTGCCTGACCTTTTTAGAGAAGGCCAAGCAATTGTAACCATCGGGAAATTCAACAACGAACCGATGTTAATCGCATCACAAGTATTAGCAAAACATGATGAAAATTACGTTCCAAACGAAGCCGCTGACGCCGTCATGCTACAACAAGCCAATAAGTGCAATGATACTGACGGCCCCGTTAAATACTAAAGGAGCGTTAATTCAATGTTAGGAGAAATCGGCAATTTTTGCTTAGTATTGGCACTATGCGTGGCAATTGTGCAAAGCATTCTTCCGCTGGCCGGCACTTTTTGGAACAGGCAAAGTTGGATGGTGTTCAGCCGCTCAGCCGCCTACACTCAATGGCTATTGGTTCTCGCGTCTTACGGCATTTTGACTTATGCCTTTTATTTGAATGACTTTTCGATTGAATACATCGCGCGTACATCAAACCTTGCTCAACCATTAGTCTATCGTTTATCAGGAGTATGGGGCGGCCATGAAGGCTCGCTGTTGCTGTGGATCTTAATGCTCAGCAGTTGGACCGCACTTGTGGCTCGCTTTAGCCGAGGCATTCCGCGCGACATGGTCGCACGTGTGCTCTCGGTATTGGGTATGGTTAGCATTGGTTTTATCTCATTTACGCTATACACCTCGAATCCATTCGCTCGCTTATTGCAAGTGCCGCTCGACGGTCAAGAGTTAAACCCTCTATTACAAGACCCTGGTTTCTTAATTCACCCACCGATGTTGTACATGGGTTATGTTGGCTTCAGCGTGGTTTTCGCCTTCGCAATTGCCGCCATGCTCAGCGGTAAACTCGACACCGCTTGGGCTCGCTGGTCAAGACCATGGACAACCGTCGCTTGGCTATTCTTAACCATTGGCATTGTGCTTGGTAGCTGGTGGGCGTATTACGAACTAGGCTGGGGCGGCTGGTGGTTTTGGGACCCAGTTGAAAACGCATCGTTCATGCCATGGTTAGTCGGAACAGCACTCATTCACTCGCTAGCCGTTACCGAGAAACGAGGTGCATTCAAAGCATGGACCGTACTATTGGCTATCTTGGCCTTTTCTTTGAGCCTACTCGGCACGTTTTTGGTGCGCTCGGGTGTATTAACCTCAGTCCACTCGTTTGCCAGTGACCCTGAACGGGGCTTGTTTATATTACGATTTTTAATCGTCGTGATCGGCGGCTCACTGTTGCTCTACGCATTTAGAGCGCACAAACTCACCAGCAATGTTCACTATCGGCTGTTCTCCAAAGAAACCAGCCTGCTGCTGAACAACATATTATTAGTTGTTGCCGCATTTATGGTCTTGCTGGGTACGCTTGCGCCCATATTCATGGACGCCATCGGTAAGAAAATTTCGGTTGGCGCGCCCTACTTCGACTTCATGTTTGCATTACTGACAATCCCGCTAGCGATTGTTGTTGGCATTGGTTCTACCAGTCGCTGGAAGCGCGATGAATTTAAACGCTTCGCACCACAGACGCTGGTGATACTCGCTGCCAGCTTAGTATCAAGTGCTATCTTTACATGGATATTGTCGACAGACGGTTTCGAGATCGGCGGATTCGCTGGGCTTACCTTAGGCATTTGGGTAATACTCTGGAGTATTCACAGCATTCTTGATCGGCTTAAAAATCAAGACGACAAGTTCACCGGCTTACGAAAAATTCCGGCGTCAATTTGGGGCATGAGCGTTGCGCACCTAGGAATGGGCATATTTGTAATCGGTGTTGCGCATGTAAACACCTATAGCCAAGAAAAAGACATTCGCCTAAAACCCGGTGAAACCTATGAGATGGGCGGTTATGAATTCAGTTTTGACGGGGTTAAAAAAATCAGTCAAGACAACTATGTCGCTCACCAAGGTAGCTTTATTGTCTCCGCTAGATCGGGCTCGATGTTCAAACTAAAGCCGCAAAAGCGCTTTTATTCTTCAGGAAACCCCATGACCGAGGCGGCAATAAATACCACATTACGTCGCGATGTTTATGTCTCGCTTGGCGATGATTTGAACGACGGTTCTTGGAGTGTCAGGCTGTACTTGAAATCGTTCGTTGCGTGTATTTGGCTCGGCGGCTTATTGATGGCACTCGGTGGTTTAATCGCCACGGCCGACAAACGTTATCGACGCCCAATTAGGAAAATGAGCAAGCAACAAATCGCTGATGTAAACGCCGCTTAGATTGGAGCTTAGATCGCACTACTTATGAAATTAAAATACATTATTCCCTTGCTGGCATTTTTAAGTCTGGCTGTACTGCTAGGTAAAGGTCTAACCCTTGACCCCAAAGCAATACCGTCAACGCGCATAGACAAATCGGCACCAAGCTTTGAATTGCCAGTGCTGTCAAAACCCGGAGAGAGTTTTCGCCCAGAAGACCTAAAGGGGCAACGCTGGGTATTAAATGTATGGGCTTCATGGTGCGTGTCATGTCGATACGAGCACCCAATACTCAATGATATGGCACGCGCAAACATCGCACCTATTGTTGGTCTCAATTATAAAGATGAAGACGCAAAGGCGGCTCAATGGCTAGCTGAACGAGGCGACCCCTATTACAAAGCCGTGGTAGACAGCAACGGTCGAGTTGGCATTGACTGGGGTGTTATTGCCGTACCTGAAACATTCATAATTGACGAAGCCGGTAACGTGATCTACAAACACACCGGCCCGATTACAAGAGAGCTTGTAAATAACGAAATGATCCCGCTTCTAACCGCAAATAACTAAACCTAAGCCAAACTATGAAACACGCTTTACTCACTGCCGGCCTGCTATTTGCCCTGATTGCGTTCCAAAGCAATGGTTTTACCGCCATTGAAGCGGTTGTATTTGACAATACTAGTCACGAGAAACGTTATAAAAAATTGATCAACGAACTTCGCTGCCTTGTATGCCAAAACCAAAATTTAGCTGGCTCGGATGCCCCTCTGGCAAAAGATTTGAGAGAAATTACCGCCAACATGATCAAGCAAGGCACAAGCGACTCTGAGATTAAAGAGTTTATGCGTTCTCGCTATGGCGATTTCGTACTTTATGAGCCACCGTTTAATGTATCGACCGCGTTTTTATGGTTAAGCCCGTTTGCCTTATTGATCATCGTTGTCACCGGCTTGCTGTTCAATATCAAACGCCGACAACAAGACGAATTGTTTAAACCAACCCACGCCACCAACAATGCAGAGCAAGTTAGGGTTCGAAACCTAATGCGTGACACCCCATCGCTTAATTCAAAAGACAGCAATAAGCCAGAGCGCTAAAAAGTAACTACTCATGACTACATTCATCATAATCGCGGCCATCATTACTCTCGTGGCACTAGGTATTCTGGTTTTACCGCTATTACGTACTCGCAATACCGTATCGTATGAACGCCAAGCTCAAAACATTCATTATGCGAAAGAGCGCTTAGAAGAGCTAGAAGCTCAGCTTAAAAACGCCAGCATTTCAGCCACTGACTACGAAGCGCTCAAACTAGAAATCGAAAGCACCTTGGCGCATGATATCGATATCGCGAATAATTCAACTGACGAACAAACAGATGGGCCAAGGCAGTCTAATAAACTAGCAATTGGCTTATTGACTATATTTTTGCCGCTGTCGGCACTCGGTTTCTATCTGGTTGTGGGAACACCCGAATCAATTGTTCCAGCTTCCCAGACGCAGCCAACACAAGACCAAGTGCAAAATTTAGTCAGTGGTCTCGAACAACGCCTTGAACAAACCCCCGACGATTTAGAGGGCTGGCAACTTTTGTCCCAAACCTACCTCACACTTGGTCGTTATGCTGACGCGCAACGAGGCTACCAACGTGTGTTGACACTCGGTGGCGAAACGGCTCACACCTATGCGTCTCTGGCCGATGCGACAGCGCTAGCGGCTGGTGGGGAAATAACCGATGAGGTTACTAAATACGTTGAACGCGCGTTAACCATCAACAAAGATAACCGGCAAGCACTCTGGCTGGCGGGTTTAGGCGCCGCTCAAACAGGCGATCAAGCTAATGCCAAAAAGTACTGGAATCGTTTAATTCCCTTATTAGATGACGCACCACAACAGCAAGAAGAATTGCGCGCCATCATCCGTGATAACTTTGGCGACCAAGCAAACGGCAATATCGCCTCTCAAGAAACACCTCTTGAAGGCTCAAGCCCAGAGCCGGCCATAGGCTCTCAAGCAGGGCTGACGATTGCTGTTAGTCTGAACCCTGAAATAGCTCAACTTGCTGATGCCAATGACTTTGTATTTATCTTTGCAAGAGCACAACAGGGCCCACCTGCCCCATTAGCGGTTAAGCGCTTACGAGTAGCCGACTTGCCTACTACCGTCACCTTGAGTGACTCAGACGCAATGGTAGCGCCAATGACCTTGTCTAAATTCGAAGATGTTTTAGTGAGTGCCCGAGTATCAAAATCGGGTCAACCAGTAGCGCAAAGCGGTGATTTACAATCAGATCTAGTGGCCACTAAAAACACGGCGACTCAAACCATAGAATTGACGATATCCAATATCGTTAAATAAAGCCTAAAACAAACTAGAAAAGTCGCCTTAAATCCAGCGACGCGTGCAAGCCCTATACGCGTCGTACTGTTTACCGAACAAGGTTTCCATTGCCCGCTCTTCAGGAACAATCTGAAAGCGGGTAATAAAGGCAAAAAATAAGGCAACAGCGATGACGCACCACGCGCTTCCGTAGAACACAACAGCCCCTAGTGCCACGCTGAGCATACCAAGATACATTGGGTTTCGAGTAAACCTAAACACACCCGATACCACTAAACTTGAAGCCATCTCAGGTTTCAAAGCGTTGATCGTGGTTCCCGCTCGTCTAAATTCTTTGATCACAAAAATAATCACCACGATGCCAGCAACCACTAATAATGTTGCTAATAAGGTATTAATTGAAAATTTATCAGCCCTTAATATTCGGGCACTGTCAAAGCGTGAAACAATAAACATGATGACTAAGGTCACCAGCAGAATCGCTGAGGGCGGAATTAAATTTTCTAGTCGGTGCATATTTCTATTAAACCGTACTCTCAAGTATTTTAACTAAGTGAACTAGTTACGACAGCTGACGATAATCGCCTTGAAAAAACACTAATGGCTCATCGGCCTCAGATTCATACTCGAGTACCGAGCCAACAATAATAATGTGATCGCCTCCTTCGTACAAATGAGCAGTTTCACAATGAAACCGTGCACTTACGCCCGGTATTTGTGGCACTTTATTGACGCCTTCAAACCACTGGGCATCATTAAATACGGTTTCGTCCCAGCTGCGCATTGCGAATAAGTTTGACGCGTCTTGTTGGTTCGCGGTCAGTACGCTAATAGTAAAATACTTAGCATCGGTGAACTCAGTGAAACGAGTTGACGATTTATCCACACACCATGACACCAACGGCGGATCAAGAGACACCGAGGCAAAGCTGTTCGCCGTCAGGCCAATAGGCTTATCGTTTTTATCGCGTGCGGTAACCACCGTTACGCCAGTTGCAAATTGCCCAAATGCGTCACGCAGCGAACGATGTTGTTTGACTTCAGTCATCTTGTTTACTTTATTATTCTAAACAACCCACATTATCAACTTTTTCGCCGATGATTGAAACCAAACCCTCGATTAGCTATGGTGCATTTCTAACCTTTTTCACACCTTACTACGCAAATTAATGACATACGACAACGATAATATCTTTGCCAAAATTCTAAGAGGCGAAATTCCATGCATTAAAGTGTATGAAGACGAGCAAACATTAGCCTTTATGGACATCATGCCGCAAGCACCGGGCCATACATTGGTGATCCCAAAAGAAGCGGCACTTACCATCCATGATTTATCTGACGATGCCGCCGCCAATTTAATCAACAAGGTAAAACTGGTCGCCAATGCCGTTAAGAAAGGATTAAATGCTGATGGTATTAGCCTATTCCAGCTAAATGGCAAAGCCGCGGGTCAAACCGTGCCACACATCCATTTTCATATTTTACCAGGCAGTTATCTAACCGCTAAAGCACACGCCAGCGTGAGTTCTGACCCAACTGAGCTAGAACGTATAGCGAGTAAAATAAGGGCCTCGATTGAACTTGATAGCAATTAATTCAACTACTCTAGTTTAGCGGCCTTTGATTGCTGACAGGCCGATATTGAGCAAACGCAGCTAGTGGTTCCAGGGCGCGAATCCAAAAGAATTGAATAGCCAATGATTACACTATCATCTACACACGAAACACAACTTTGAGACTGAGCGGTGTTTTCTACGGCACTTTATTAAATAGTAAAACCTATCATCACATGAGGTACTTCCCGGCGCATTATCAATCTAAACGGTCGCGTGATGACACTCTTCAAGCACAAAAAAAACCAGCCGAAGCTGGTTTTTAAAAATTCAAACGTTGTATAAATTAAACCAATCAGGCTAATTATTTTTAATTTACGAATTATTTTTAATTTACGAATTATTTTTAATTTACGACTTATTTTTAATTTACGACTTAGCCTCAATCGCTTCGGCCATAGAGCGGTCAACAATTTCTTCTAACCAGTTAAGATCAACCGTTTGATGTGATTCACAAATAAACCAAGGTTCACGAGAATCCGGCTCGAGCATAACTCCGTGTTTAATTAGGTTCATGGCAAACTCGGTGTATAGCGCGCTGTCGGTTTGCTTCCAGTCACGGTAGTTGCTGGGAACAATATCACCAAAGTGAATGCCAAACATTGCATCTGGCCCTGCAAATCGGTGTTCGATGCCATGCTTTGTGAATACGCGGCTTAGCACTTGTTGAATGTCTGCCCCGGCTTTGTTAATAGTGTCGTAGGCATTGGTTTGATTCAGCACGGTTAAAGTGGCTTTTGCGGCGGTTAGCGCAATAACGTTTGAGGTATATGTTCCGCCGTGAACCACGCCATTACTGTTGGCATTGATCACGCCCATCACATCGGCACGACCACCAAACGCAGCAACCGGGTAGCCGTTGCCCATGGCTTTTGCATAAGTAGTGAGGTCAGCATTAATGCCGTAAAGTTCTTGTGCGCCGCCTTTGGCCACTCGAAACCCCGTTTTCACTTCATCCATGATTAATAAGGTGCCATTGGCATCACACACATCACGCAGCTTTTGCATGTATTCTTGGCTTGAGGCAATGCTGCCACAATTACCTAAAATAGGCTCAATTATTATCGCCGCTAGGTCATGCCCTACTCGTGCAAATACCGCGTCGATGGCGTCAAAACTATTCAGAGGCACGGTTTCTAAATGTTCACGGCTGGCTTCGGGTATGCCACCGCCAAAAGGTTTAATTTCGGGTGCTTTGCCAGAGTCGGCATTCCAATTATCGACATCGGGCTTCCACATCATTTCGTCGTATAAACCGTGAAAGCCCCCTTCTACCAAAACAATCTTGTTGCGCCCGGTAAAAGCTCGGGCCGTGCGCACGGCGCCTATCACGGCTTCAGTGCCTGAGTTGGCAAAACGCATCTTTTCAATGTTGGGGCACATCTGCTTAACCAGTTCGATGACCTCCGACTCAAGCTCAGTTGAGAAGCCAGAAATAGTGCCTCGTTCGGTAATAGCCTTAATCACGGCTTGGTCAATACGGGTATCGCGGTAACCCAGAATAATCGGGCCATAGGCTAAGCGAAAATCCACATAGCATTGATCGTCAGCATCGGTGATGGTGCAACCTTCGCTGGTTTTCACGAATACGGTGTTTTCTTCACCCCAGTAACGGTAGTTGTCAGCAACCCCCATTGGCAGGTGAAAATGAGACTGCGTCAATAGGCGGCTGGTGTTTGGCTTAGCTGGATTGCTCATGGTTCGACTCTTAACAATACTGATCTGATGAAATAATTGCGCGCATAATACAGGGCAATAAACTCCTTTGCATCAGAGAAGTTACACTAGTTTGAAATATTATAGAGGCCTTAAAAAACCACATACGCTCAGAAAGCGCACCTAGTATTAGATTAAACAGTAAGTGTTCTGAGTTAACCATTTGACTGATTAAAGTTAAACCAGTTTTAGTGCTATTTACGATAGGATAGAAAAGCAAAATTTGACAGCTTTTTATCCGGCACAAGACCACGATATTTAAAATATTGGGGCCGTTTAATTCTCGTGATTCTCGCTTGCCAAATGTCGACCATGCACAGCCCTACTCAATATTCAATTTGGTCAACTTTGCCGATAGCGGTCATTCGCAACCGTGATCTGTCCCCCTTTCACGGCTGTCCCCCTTTCACGGCTAGTTCTCCGTTAGTTCCTCTATGCCATGATCTAAAGATATTAGCGATGCTATACTGGCAGTATACTTTCTAGTCAATCACGACAACGCCCCCTGAGGCCAAAGGTTTTGCAATCAAATATCGAAACTATCTAACCCGTAGCATCTATCTTTTTATTCTCATCATGCTAACAGCCTGCGAATCCAGTCTGGATATAAGCAAGACCAAAGAGTATTCAAAAAATGGAATTCACTTTACGCTGCCGGCTCAGTGGGATGTCACTGAGGATGAAGATGATGAGGGGTTTAGATACATCGTTGTAGAAGATTCAGATGTTGCCACTCTAATTATCAACTCGTATCCGACACCAAGCGCGCCAACACTTAACGATTACGTCAATGACATGATAGAGACTTCTGTCGCTGACTTAACAATCGGAAGCAGAGAAAAGGGGGCAATTTCAGAGATCAGTACGACCATAGGCGCGCAGGTTTTTGTTGGTATTCAGAACAGCTTTACTATCACTCTATTCGGTGTAGAGGTCCCGTTTACGGCAAATTTCTATGATAAAAAATCTGACTCTCAAGTTGTGCATATAATGAGCCAAGCACCAACAGAAGATCTTGCCGACGCAGCACCCGGGTTCGAGCTTATTCTTGCTAGTTTTAGTCTTGACTAAAAGCGGGCATAGTAGACTCCCCCATCTCAGCTGGCCTATCTCTGTTAATTTCCGGCGGGCTTTATGGGCCATGTAACTGGCATGTAACTGGCATGTAACTGGAGACAGACCACGTTCACGTTAGCGAATGTTCGCTATCAAATCAACGCATTCTCCAACCGGTGCCAAACCCTATGAGCGAATACTTAATGGCGGTCGAAAAATATGCCCCTAAATTTGTAGCCTTTTGAGGCATCCAATAAAAACGCTAACAA
>JALZVW010000073.1 GCA_023301745.1 Arenicella sp.
TCTTTTAGTAAGTTAGGCTCGATCTTCAAAGCGGTATGCACTTTGGAAGTTGTCGCTCCGCCAATCATTAGCGGCGTTTCAATACCTTGGCGTTCCATCTCTTTCGCCATATAGACCATTTCATCAAGCGACGGCGTAATCAAACCTGATAAGCCTATTATGTCGCAATTATGCGCGACCGCTTCTTTCAAAATGGTTTCAGCCGCCACCATCACACCGAGATCGACTACTTCATAGTTATTGCATTGCAGTACTACGCCAACGATATTTTTACCAATATCGTGTACGTCGCCTTTAACCGTCGCCATCAAGATTCGGCCATTGGTATCGCCGACCTCTTTTTCATCTTCTATATACGGCATTAAAAACGCCACCGCTTTTTTCATTACCCGAGCAGACTTAACAACTTGCGGTAAAAACATTTTCCCTGAGCCAAACAAGTCACCCACCACGTTCATGCCGGCCATCAACGGGCCTTCAATCACGTGTAATGGTTTTTCGGCGGCCAGGCGTGCTTCGTCAGTATCGGCTTCAATAAACTCGGTGATGCCTTTGACTAATGCATGAGATAGTCGCTTGCTCACTTCCCAAGAACGCCACTCTAAGTCTTGCTTGTTTTCAACTTGCTTACCGTCGCCTCGATAATCATTGGCGATAGCTAATAAGTCTTCAGTTGCCTCGGGGCTTTTGTTTAATACAACCGCTTCGACCTTTTCGCGAAGCTCATCCGGCAAGTCTGCATAGATCGCTAACTGACCGGCATTGACAATGCCCATGTCCATGCCGGCATCGATTGCGTAATAAAGGAACACCGAGTGAATCGCTTCACGCACAGGGTTGTTGCCACGAAACGAGAACGACACATTCGACACCCCGCCAGACACTTTGGCGTGAGGCAAGGTGCGTTTTATTTCACGTGTGGCTTCAATGAAGTCAACGGCGTAGTTATTGTGCTCATCAATGCCAGTAGCAATCGCGAAGATGTTGGGATCAAAAATGATATCTTCAGGCGGAAACCCTACCTTCTGTGTAAGAACGTTATACGCTCTTGTGCAAATCTCGATTTTACGTTCTTTAGTATCAGCCTGCCCGTCTTCGTCGAACGCCATCACCACAACAGCCGCGCCATAACGCATGACCAATTTGGCTTGCTGAATGAACTTCTCTTCGCCTTCTTTTAAGGAAATAGAATTGACGATACCCTTGCCTTGAACACACTTTAAACCCGCTTCGATCACTTCCCACTTTGATGAATCGATCATCACAGGAACACGTGAAATATCAGGTTCTGAAGCCATCAAATTCAAGAATGTAACCATCACCGCTTCAGCATCGATCAAACCTTCGTCCATGTTCACGTCGATAACTTGAGCGCCTGCTTCAACCTGCTGGCGCGCTACTTCTAACGCCGCTTCATAATCTTCTTCTTTGATCAGTTTTTTAAAGCGTGCTGAACCAGTAACATTGGTCCGCTCACCAACGTTAACGAACAAGGTCTCGTCATTAACGTTGAATGGTTCTAAACCGGATAAGCGCATGTTTACTTGTTTATTCATTTTGACACTCGTGGTGTGATCTAATTTTGTCGTCTGCTAATAAATTTTATCTACGCAGCTCTAGGCTGACTCTTCGCGACCGCATCAGCGATCTCGCGAATATGCTCCGGCGATGAGCCACAGCAACCACCAACAATATTCAAAAAGCCGCTATCGGCCCATTCTCGAATATGGTCAGCCATTTCTTCTGGGTTTAGGTCGTACTCACCCAGCTCGTTGGGTAGACCGGCATTGGGATGAGCTGAAACCGAGAATTCAGATATACGTGACAGTTCTTGCAAATACTGGCGTAAGTCATCGGGGCCAAGTGCACAATTTAACCCAATACTGATTGGGGTCGCGTGGCGCAAACTGTTATAGAACGCCTCAGTAACTTGCCCTGTTAGCGTTCGACCAGAGGCATCTGTAATCGTGCCTGAGATCATGATGGGTAATTCAATATCATCTTCATCAAACACAGTCTTAACCGCAAAAACCGCCGCCTTTGCATTCAATGTATCGAAAATCGTTTCGATCAAAATAATATCGGCACCACCCTCAATTAAACCGCGAGTTGCTAACGAATAGTCTTCTACCAATTCGTCAAAGCTTGTGGCTCTAGCGCCCGGATCATTCACGTCAACCGAGACCGACGCAGTTTTTTGATTCGGGCCAAGCACCCCAGCAACAAACCGTGGTTTATCTGCGGTGCTGAATTCGTCAGCCGCTTTTCGTGCTAGCTTCGCCGCCTCTAGATTTAACTCATAGGCGTAATCTTGTAAGTTGTAACGCACTAAATCGCTGGCTGTTGCATTGAAATTATTAGTCTCAATAATGTCCGCACCGGCTTCTAGGTATTGCTTATGAATGTTGGCAATGATCTCAGGTTGAGTTAACACCAATAAATCGTTCATACCCTTAAGTGGAGACTCCCAGTCAGCGAAACGCTCACCTCGATAGTCTTCTTCTTCGAGCTTATGACGTTGAATCATGGTGCCCATCGCTCCGTCGAGAATGAGGATGCGTTCGGCCATTAATTCTTTTATTTGGTCAGACTTATTCATAATTAAACGCCTTTATTAAGGCTGCTGTTGAAAACCAATACGTTTACAAATTTCTTGTACTGGCTCAGTTTTATTTAATGTATAGAAGTGCAAGCCGGGTACCCCGTTATCGAGCAAGTCGAAACAAAGATGCGTAACCACATCTAAACCGAATGCCTTCAATGACGGCTCATCATTCTGATACTGCTCAAGGCGCGCGCGAATCCAACGAGGAATGTCGGCGCCGCAAGCATCGGAAAAGCGAGTCAAGGTTGCATAATTTATGATAGGCATAATGCCTGGCACGATGGGTTCATTTATGCCGGCACGTTGTGCTTCTTCAACAAATGAGAAATAACTGTCGGCGTTGTAGAAGTACTGCGTTAATGCCGAGTTTGCGCCTGCGTCAAACTTACGCTTAAGATACTGAATATCAGTCGAGGGGCTGGCCGATTCTGGGTGAAAATCAGGGTATGCAGCAACTTCAATATAAAGTTCATCACCAAACTCATCACGAACAAACTGCACTAAGTTTTCAGCGTACTTAAAATGCCCGCGCTCAACCATTCCACCAGGAAGGTCGCCACGCAACACAACGAGTCGTTTTACACCAAGCTCAATATAACTCTGAATGGTAGATTTGATATCGTCGCGAGAGCTACCAACTCCTGTTAGGTGAGGTGCGGTAGACGAACCCGCATCAAGCATGTTTTTAACCGCGTCAAAAGTTCCTTCTTGAGTGCTACCGCCCGCGCCATAGGTAACCGACACAAAATGCGGCTCAAACTTGGCTAAATCAGCATGCACCGCCATCAAGTTCTCAGAACCTGCCGGTGAACGTGGTGGAAAGAACTCAAAACTGAGCTCAGGGCTATTGTCATTAGACACAGTAAACTCCATATAGTAACTATCTGCCCAGCCAAGCGTCACGCCTTAAAGGTCGCACGCTAGCCGTTAGGGCAATATCATGATTTATTCGTTTTCAGCGACCACAACAAGAAAAATCGACTTCTTAGTGCTCTCATTTAGGCGCTATCAAAGCATGGTGCCGCCCAGCTTAACCACCTTGTCACACTAACAAGGTGGTTAAAAACTAAACGCCATCACGACCAAGAGCTAGGCAAAAAGCCACACTCTACCGCGAATACTAGTAACGGTAATGGTCTTGCTTGTATGGGCCATCTACGGGCACATTAATGTAGTCGGCTTGATCTTGGCTCATTACAGTCAGTTTCACGCCAACGCGTTCAAGGTGTAGACGCGCTACTTTTTCGTCAAGATGCTTAGGCAAAATGTAGACGTCATTACCGTAGTCATCGCCTTTAGTCCAAAGTTCAATTTGCGCTAAGGTTTGATTGGTAAACGACGCTGACATTACGAAGCTCGGATGGCCGGTTGCACAACCAAGATTAACTAGACGACCCTGAGCCAACAAGATAATGCGCTTGCCATCAGGGAAGATCACGTGATCCACTTGATCTTTAATATTGTCCCACTCGCAATCGGCTAATGACGCAACGTCAATTTCGTTATCAAAGTGACCGATGTTACAAACAATTGCTTGGTCTTTCATCGCGTCCATGTGCTCACGACGAATGATATTGTAATTACCGGTAGTCGTTACAAAGATGTCAGCGTCAGCAACGGCGTCTTCTAGTGTCACTACTTGGTAACCTTCCATTGACGCTTGCAGTGCACAAATTGGATCGATTTCAGTCACTTTCACAATAGCACCTAAGCCACGAAGCGATGCCGCTGAACCTTTACCAACGTCACCAAAACCGCAAACAACGGCCGTTTTACCGGCAATCATTACGTCAGTTGCTCGCTTGATTGAATCAACCAATGACTCACGACAGCCATATAAGTTGTCAAATTTAGACTTGGTGACTGAGTCGTTTACGTTGATGGCTGGGAACGGCAATTCGCCATCTTTAACCATTTTGTACAAACGCGCTACGCCGGTTGTTGTTTCTTCAGTCACACCTTGAACGCCAGCTAGACGGCGTGAGTACCAGGTATTGTCTTTGGCAATTGTTGCTTTGATCGCTGCGAATAGGAAAGTCTCTTCTTCGCTACCAGGATTATCAAGAACCGAGATATCTTTCTCAGCTTTTGCACCGAGGATCAATAACATTGTAGCGTCGCCGCCGTCATCGAGAATCATGTTCGGGCCAGTATCGCCTTCCCAAGACATGATGCGATGAGTGTAGTCCCAATACTCTTCTAATGTTTCGCCTTTGATCGCGAATACCGGAATATTCTGAGCCGCGATCGCCGCTGCCGCATGATCTTGCGTAGAGTAGATGTTACATGACGCCCAACGTACTTGCGCACCAAGCGCAACAAGTGTCTCGATAAGCACGGCGGTTTGAATAGTCATGTGTAGTGAGCCAGTGATCTTGGCGCCTTTTAGGGGCTGCGCTGCACGGTACTCTTCACGAATTGATACCAAACCAGGCATTTCTGTTTCAGCAATCGCAATTTCTTTGCGGCCAAAGTCGGCAAGGTTGATGTCTGCGACGTAATAGTCGTTAAATTCAGGGATAGATGGATTAGTACTCATCTTTCGTCTCCGTTTAAAAAGTTAGAAAAATGAGCGCCGTTGCAGTTTTGTTGTTGTTTGCTCGGACTTGAATTAGCCGATAACAACAAAATAACCTCGCTTAAGCCTGACAAGAAGAACTCTCGTTGCAACGCTCCTTAAGCAATATGGCGGGATTATAGACAGGCGCTGTGAGAAATTCCAGTGCTTATTCTGAAAACTATTGCCAATTTTGCTCAAGGCTGTTAATAGTTTTGCTCAAGGCTGTTAATAATATTAGCCAGCAGTCTTCGACAGCACAGCCCGTTTACTTGGGCACTCTTTTGGGGTCATTCGTGAGTCCATACCCCGAATTCATTGCCGCATGGCTCTTCAAAATGAAAACGACTGCCTCCAGGAAAAGAAAATATAGGCTTTACTACAACACCACCAGCGGCTTCTATTTTGACACTCGTCGCGTTCAGGTCGTCGCTGTAAAATACCATCAGTGCACCGCCTTTATCCGACTTATTCGCTAGGTCTGCTTTATAAAAACCACCGCCGGCTTGCAGGCCTTGACCGTCGAAAGCGGTGTATTCTAGGCCGTAGTCAGTAAAGACCCAAGAAAAAGCAGCTTCAAAAAATGCTTTGGTAATGGCCAGGTCTCGCGACGGATATTCTACATAATTGATCGTTTCATTATGACTCATGTTTTCTTGGTTCTTTCAAAGCTCGCGCACAGTGGTTGCCAAAAAGCTTACTAAATATTAGAAGCAAACATAAGCGTATATAAGACGAATCTATTCTCAATACCGCAGTATCAGGTTACCAACACCATCGACAACCGAAGATTCTGTGTTTACATAGGCGCCTTAATCCACTCAACTTGTTTGGAAGTACACGGTGCGCAGAAGATAGAAAAACGCTTGAATCACTACATAATTGTGACAAAAAGAAGCGTAGACTTTAAGACAAAGGAGGTCTTGTTAATAAACATGATGGTTAAACCATTAAAATTCCTGCTCACATTGTTTGAAAAGACACGAACGGTTGGGCTTAGCTTATTGCTGCTAATCAACGCGGCAGGCTGCGTCAGTACCCGTATTGATCAATCAGACGATCGTTTTATCAACTCTATTATTGCTTACGAAACCGCATTTCCCGAGAACCACCCTGACTCGATCGAAGAGGTTTTCAAACTTCCGGAACAGGTTCGTAAATCAGTAAGGGAACGGTTTAGTACGCGTGACCGACACAAGAACGTCGCCGACTTAGCGGCATGGCTCATGGCCCCTGATGGGCATCACTTAGTCTATGATTTAGAGGCTAATTTGACACCATCTCAGGCGTTTGAACAACGCCGAGGTAATTGCTTAAGTTTCACACTACTGCTGACCGAGTTGGCAACAGAATTAGACGTTAACCTCCGTGTAAACCAAGTTGACCTACCAGAAATCTGGGGCCAAGACTCACAAAAAGATTTAATTTTCTATCGGCATGTCAATGCGGTTTTCAAGACTGTACACAATACTCAAATCTATGATTTGGCGGTACAAGAATACCGACCGGGCTTTCCGCAGCGACTGATCAAAAAGCGCGAAGCTTCAGCGCTATTGTTTAGCAATATAGGTATTGAAAAGCTTAAAGAGGACAAATTTAAGGCGGCGATTCATTACCTTAGTTTATCGGTCTCGAATTTTCCGAATAACCCAGATATGTGGATCAACCTTGGTGCCGCCTACAAGCAAACAGGTCAAGCAAAATTAGCCGAAAAGAGTTACTTACAGGCTTTCTCACTTAGCGATAAAAACGGTTTAGCGGCAAGTAATTTAGAACGCCTATACACAGATCAAGGCCGCAATGATAAAGCCAAACGATTCAAAAAATTATCGGCCAAAGCTCGAACCCGAAATCCTTATTACCATTACCAAAAAGCCGAGGTCGCCTATAATGAAAAGAATTACCGAAAGGCGTCGAAAGCGATAAAACGCGCGATACAATTACACCAAGAAGACCCTCAATTTTACGAACTGAGCAGCCGAATAAAGCAAGTAAGAAACCAGCATATTGCGGCGCTAAAAGATTTAGAAAAAGCGTACCAACTACCACAAAATGAGGAAGACCGAGGCCGATTCTTGAATAAAATAAAAATGGTGGTTGCACACGTACAGGCCATCCAAGAAGAACAGCTTAAGCAAACGACTACGCCATCTCACAAGCATGAAAATGGCACTAACGAGCTACACGAGCGCTAAATGTTTGATCGCCCATTCAAACTATCGGAACTCAAAGCGCGTCTAAGGAGTAGAAGTTTCCTTAGAAATATCAATAAAACGGCAATTATGATCTATCTCGCAACATTTCGATGCAAGCCATTAGCTACCCTAGTCAAACTCGGACTAACCTTAGTGCTGCTAATTACGATAACAGGCTGCGCTACCAGACCCTCGATCGATGCTAACGATAGCCTTATTAGTGCCATTCTAAATTACGAAGCCTCTCTTCCAGAAAACCACCCTGATTCGCCCGAACAAATATTTCAGCTTCCTGACGAATTGAAAGCGAAAATCAGTGATCGTTTCAAATCGTCGAATAAGCATAAAAACGCCAGTGACTTAGCACGCTGGTTAATGGACCCTAACGGCCACAATCTAATCTATGATTTAGACGCAAACCTAATGCCACATGAGGCATTTGAACAACGAAGAGGTAATTGTCTAAGCTTTACTCTATTAATGGTAGAGCTGGCATCTGAACTCGATATTGAATTGAGAGTCAATCAAGTCGACGTCCCTGATATGTGGGGTCAAGACTCACAAAACGATTTAGTTTTTTACCGGCATGTAAACGCAATATTTGAATCGCTTCGTAGTACACAGGTTTTTGATTTGGCTATGGAGGAATACCGGCCAGGCTTTCCGCAACGATTAATTAGTAAGCGTGAAGCGACGGCCCTTATGTTTAGTAACATTGGAATTGAAGAACTAAAAAAAGGCAATGCAACGTCGGCGATTCACTATTTACGCTTGGCAGCATCGACCTTTCCAGCAAACCCTGACATGTGGATCAATCTGGGTGCTATCTATAAACATATTGGTGAACTTGGTATCGCTGAGAAAATTTATCTTCAGGCTTTTTCTATTAGCGATAAAGATAGCCTCGCGGCCAGTAATTTAGAACGTTTATATCGGCGTCAAGGCCGAGATGTCTTAGCTAAGCAATACCAAAAACTTGCCGCCAGAGCACGAGCGCGCAACCCATATCTGCACTATCAAGATGCCGAAGAAGCCTACAAAGAAAAAAATTATCGCCGCGCCGCAAACCTTGTGAAACGCGCCATTAAACTACACAAAGAAGACCCCGATTTCTACGAGCTAAGCAGCCGTATTAAGCAAGCCAACAATAGGTATATTTCGGCCTTGAAAGATTTAGAAATAGGCTATCAACTAACTCAAAAAAATGAAGACCGAGGCCGATACGAGGACAAAATCAGAATGGTCATCGCACATGTGGAAGCGGTCGAGAAAAAGAGTAAAAGACCACCTCAATCAGCGCCGAATCGACAAATAATAATTTACCCAGACAACTAACACGCCGAGTAGCGCGCCACGCCTTGATAATCGTATTCCATGCTAATTTCTTTACGATGCACTAGGTAATTTAGATGCGCTAAGGTTTCACCTGTTGCTAGTAATGTTTCGATAACATTCAACTCTCGATCAAATAATACCGCCCTTGCTTCTACCGTCGAAATCGGCGCTCCGATTGCCAGACGTAATCGATTTAACTGTGCATGATGGTCGTCTATCATCTGTTGCATTCGTGCTGTGTTGCCCCGAAACGGCTCTTGATGGGCTGGCAGCATCAAGGTATCTGGCGATAAACGATCTCGCAACTTTTCGCACGACGTCAGCCAGTCACCTAGTGGGTCTTGGTGTCTGTTTGACGGAAAAACACTCACGTTTGACGAAATTCGTGCTATCGACTGGTCGCCTGCAATCATGGTGTCGAGTTCTTCATTATACAAACAAGAATGCTCGGGCGAGTGTCCGTTGCCTGAAATCACTGTCCAAGTACGTCCATCAATATCGATGTCATCATGTTCTTTAATAAACTGACACATCTCTTCCTGAACGCGTGATTCTTTCGGCTTATCACCACTGGCCATGAACATTACGAACTTATCGACCATATCTGGCGCATAGCCCATTTCACGGACAAACGCGGATGCTTCGCTCGCAAACGCGTCCGCGTCGCGTTTAATAATTGATTCATAATGTCGATACTCACCCTCAGATATCAAAATTGGGCATTGGCAACGTAACGCGAGCCATGAGGCTAAGCCAATATGGTCTGGATGAAAGTGAGTAATAATGATTTTGTTCACTGACGACGGTGTTAGGAAACCGTCGAACACTTGCTCCCAAACGTCTTTGCATATCTGAGCATCGTATCCAGAATCGACGAGTGTCCAGCCGTCGCCGTCTCGAAGAATCCAAAGGTTGATATGATCTAAGGCAATCGGCAGTGGAACTCGCAGCCAATACACTCCATCTATTACCTCGAATGGGTCACCATGCTCAGGGCTCCAACGCTTTCCGAATGGATAGTCTAAGGTTGGGCGCGGTGCGAACTCTGTCGATAAGTTGTTCATAAATAATGCTGACTTTATTGAATATCAACTGACAGCATAATCCCGTTATTAGTCAGGGTCTGTGACATGAAGCTCAGTGAAATCGGCATTTTTTATTACCGCGCCAAGCGAATTCAACAGTTTTTTTACACTCGGCCATTAAGCGGGCCCCCATGTCAGCGCCGCTCTAGGCTGGGCTTTTCAGTTTAACAAAGTAATGCTATTATTGTACAATAATCAAGTTTAGTCTCAGGCTCGAATAAGTCGAGACGAAAGAATCAACTTATAACTCATTTAACGGGTGCGAACTATGAACATGATGACCGCGAATATGATGGCAGCACGTCATGACTTTGGTGAGTCGGAAGAAACTCTAGACCTTAATGAGCTTTGCATCCAACACCCAAGCGCAACGTATTTTGTCAGGGCTAGTGACGACTCAATGGTCGATGCTGGCATTCATTGCGATGACGTACTCGTTGTTGATCGGTCGATTACTGCGCGAAACAGCGATATTGTCATAGCAAGCGTAGACCATTCGTTCACCGTGAAAAAATTAGAGCTCTCGCCACAATTACGGCTGCTGCCAATGAATCAAGGTAATAGCGACTTCAAACCCCGACATATCGAAGATGACACGGCCTTTGAGGTATTCGGTGTCGTCACCTACGTTATACATGCTACCCGCTAAGCAGTTAGTTCAATGTTCGCCGTTATTCATTGCCCAGAATTTTACATTCAATGTGAGCGATTATTTAGGCCCGACCTACGTAGTCAAGCCTTTGTAATAGCGTCAAACGACGGGCAAGGTGGCTTACGAATAATAGCAAGCTCTGCAGAAGCACAAACGTTAGCACTGACCCCTGGGCTTCAAGGGGCCGAACTTACCGACATGCTCAACTCGCTCGCCAATGTTAAGGAGATTAAGATTTGTAGCCCCAATTACGAGCTTTATGGAGATATCTCTGAGCGTTTTATTAAATCACTTGCTCTATTGGCACCTAACGTAACCCCATGTGACATCAACGAAGCGTCATTAGATTTACGCGGTCTGAAGTTAGATACGTTAGATCCTCGGCACCCAGGGGCAATAAGTAGCGTTCATTGCTTTGGCAAAAAGATTCGGTGCACGCTAAGTCAATGGACGGGCATATCGGCATTTGTGGGTGTTGCACCAACCAAAACCCTTGCCAAACTCGCAAGTCATGCTGCACAAAAATTCGATCATTATGACGGCGTTGCCGACCTTTCAAGTCGTCACCAACAACACCGCATATTCGATCAAATACCCGTCTCCGAAATCTACGGCGTTAGCGTAAAAGCCGCCCGCAAGTTAAGTGCAATCAATATTCACACTGCACTCGAATTGAGTACCGCACCGAAAGCCCAAATTCGGCGAGCCAGTTCTGTTGTCATCGAGCGCATTGCCATTGAGTTATCAGGCCTACGTTGTAGAGAAAGCAATACAAATATCACTAAGCAGAATGTCGTTTCTAACAAACAGGAGCACATTGAGGCGCAGACCTTCGTCAGTATCAAGCAAGCGCTGGTAGAACAAGTGACACAAGCAAGCCAACAATTGAATCGCTTAGACAACACCTGCACCACGGTTAGCGTCTCGCTCACTACCGCGCCGCTAAGCCAGCGTGCTGCGCAGATTCAAAATGGGCTAACGCTGGACCTTTCTAAACCTAGCGATTCAGCCGCAACGATTCAAAAGCTTGCGACTCAATTACTTGAGAGTCTGTGGCACAAAAATGCTGAATATTATTCAATTGAGCTAAACTTGGACGGTTTAAACCCAAAAGGCAGACCTCAGTTTTCGTTGTTTTCAGACAGTATTAACCCCTCATTAGAGTTAAATAGACCTGGGCCGCTGGAGACAATAAGATTCGAAACATATCTTAGCCATGCCAGTGACAGGCCCTGGCAAGACAAGCGATCATTATTATCACCATCATTTACCACTAAATGGGCCGACATCCCGCGCGTTAGTTGACGTTCAACGGTTCGATAAGAACCATGTCTTATATATGTATAAACGCTTATTACTTTAGATTCTGAGCAACAGAAGGTATAGTCTGCTTGATAATTTGGGCGCTTTTGCTCAACGCTATTTAGAAGCTTTCGAATATTAGGTGTCGGCTTCCTTTGTAATGGTGTTTTCCAAGACATTTTATGAGTCTTTACTATGTATAAATATGATGCGGTCGATAAGACCATTGTTTCGGACCGAGTCGAGCAGTTCCGCGGTCAAGTATCTCGGCATCTTGCCGGAGAACTGAGCGCCGCTGATTTAGCGCCTCTGCGCTTGCGCAATGGTTTGTATATGCAAATACATGCCCATATGCTTCGAGTCTCAATACCTTATGGTTTGCTAAGCTCCGAACAAATGCACGCGCTGGCCCAGGTATCACGCCAGTACGATAAGGGCTATGGTCACTTCACGACTCGTCAAAACATTCAGTTTAACTGGCCTGAACTTGCCGACGTACCCGACATTTTGAAAGATTTATCTAATGTCGAAATGCACGCAATTCAAACCAGCGGCAATTGTATTCGCAACATTTCATCAGACCATTACGCCGGTGTTGCCACCGACGAAATTATTGATCCTCGCCCTTATTGCGAAATAATTCGTCAGTGGTCTACATTACATCCAGAGTTTTACTGGTTACCTCGTAAATTTAAAATTGCCGTTACCGGTGCTACGCAAGACCGTGCAGCGGTTAAATTTCACGACATTGGCTTAGAAGTTGTTCACAACGACGCGAACCAAGTAGGCTTTCGTGTTTATGTTGGCGGCGGTTTGGGCCGTACTCCCGTTATTGGAAAGGTGATTAAAGAATTTCTTCCTCGTGAAGACATTTTGTCATACTGCGAAGCGATTCTGCGTGTGTACAATCTACACGGGCGACGGGATAACAAGTACAAAGCACGCATAAAGATCTTAGTTAATGCCATGGGTATTGACGATTTTCGTGATGAAGTGGAAGCCGAGTGGGCACACTTTAAGGATGGTGAACTGAAATTGCATGATGTTGATTTTGAAACCATGCAAGCATTTTTCCCGAAACCGGCATATCAGGAGCTTGAATCTGGCGATGAGCGTGTGGCTAAGTGGCGAGATCTAGACGACCGTTTTAAAGCTTGGTACGACAATAACACCGTTGATCACATTCAACCGGGCTACCGCATCGTCAACATTTCGTTGAAGGAGCATGGTGTTGCGCCGGGCGATGCTACAGACAGCCAAATGGATGCTATTGCTAATATTGCTGAGCAGTTTTCATTTGGCGAGATTCGAGTAACTCACGAACAAAACTTAGTGCTTGCTGATGTTCGTGAGCAAGATTTGTTAGATATCTGGAAAGCCTTAGATGCCGATCGCTTAGCGACGCCCAACATAGGTTCTGTCAACGATATGATCTGCTGCCCAGGCTTGGATTTTTGCTCTTTAGCAAACGCCAGTTCAATTTCTGTTGCCAAGCAAATCAACGAAAAATTTGAAGACTTTGAAGAGCTCTATAATATTGGCGAAGTGAAATTAAAGATGTCCGGCTGTATGAATGCGTGCGGCCACCACCATGTCGGTCATATTGGCATATTGGGCGTCGATAAAAAGGGCGAAGAGTGGTACCAGCTGACCGTTGGCGGTGATGCTTCGAACAATGCTGCGCTAGGCACACACCTCGGTAAAGCGATTGCTAAAGACAAAGTTAGCGACGCGATTGGCGACATATTAGACGTGTATAAAGATTTACGCAGCGACGACGAGCGTCTGCTCGATACATTTCGCCGCGTTGGTATCGACCCGTTCAAAGAAAAAGTATATTCGGAGGAAGTGTAATGGCTACTACCAAAACGGTCGCTAATAGAGCAATCAAGGCGCGAGCCAAAGCCACGCCTGACCGTATTCAAAACGACATTCTAAGCACCAAGGCGATTGTTAATCAACAGATAGTTGGTAACGCGATCCATCATGTCGCCGAAACAGAAGAGCTAACAAGCCGTGATTTACCAAAGGGCGATATCAGTGTTCCTATGAACTTATGGCTCGACCATAAAACTGAACTGCAAGCACGAACCGGCTTGGTTGCCGTGCAAATCGCGGCCGATGAGTTCCCTGAAGATTTCGCCGATGAATACGCCGACATACCCATGATCGTATTGCCGATGGTCGCGCATATTGATGGCCGCTCGTATTCTCATGCTTATAAACTTCGTACCCGATTCAACTACAAAGGCGAAATTCGGGCCATTGGTGATGTTAAGTATGATCAGTTGAGTTTCTTAACTCGCTCAGGTTGTAACGCGTTTGAATTGCCAGCAGGTGAGAACTTAGAAACCGCATTGAATGCCTTTAGCGAGATGAGCGATGTTTACCAGCCGTCAGCCGACGGCGGTGCGTTGATCTTTTCTCGCCGGCGAGCTGTTCACTAAATAGAAAACATAAGACTATGCACATCACATTTGTTAAAAAAATTCTAAGCTCCGGTGAACTTTGTAAGAAGTGTCGCGAGGTTAGCGAACGGCTCGAGTCGGAAGACCTAATCAAGTTAATTAACCATATTGCGATTGCCGACGAACGTGATTCTAATTCAGAAGGAGTTCGCCTAGCCAAGCAACACGGTGTCACCCGCGCGCCGTTTTTCCTAGTGGAAGACGATGGCGAAGTCACTGTTTTCGACATCTATTTCAAATTTAAAAAGTTCATGTTAGAACATACTGCCGGTGAGAGCAGCGCCCCCTCTCTATGAGTTGGGCCCTTTTGCTAAAAATTAGTATCGTCGTCTTTATTTTCGCGCTCCCGATTTACCTCGTGTACTTATTGATTAAATCAAATAGAGACAATTAGTGACGAGTTTCAGTAATGAAATCAAGGTTTAACCGTTCTAATAGCGTGCTATTAAAAAAAACCCTACAAGAGATATATCATGCTTAAACGCCCACTCATTAAGTTCTCACTATTACTTTTCACTTTGATCTCTAGCACCAATCCGGTGTTTGCCGAGCTATCGACTATAGAGCTCGAATCATTGAAAACCTTAATTGACAGCGACACACGCTCTGAAAGAGCACGCGCTAGAAATCAGTATCGCCACCCATTCGAAACCCTCAAATTCTTTGACGTTAAGTCTGACCAAACGGTCGTTGAGATTTGGCCGGGCGGTCAAGGCGGGTGGTACCGAAGCATTCTTGAACCTTACCTTGCGCAAAACGGTAACTACGTAGCGGTTCGTTCTAAAGACGCTTTTCCAAACCCGGTCGCCAAAGCACCTGACAACAGTGCCGATCGAGTATTGGTGTTTCGTGCTCACGGTTTCATGATCTACGGCAAGCCCGCACAGCAGTACTTTGACTCTATTTACAAGATGCTCAAGCCTGGTGGCGTATTTGGTATTGTCGATCATCGAGGTGACGAAGCCATACCACAAGACCCTAAAGGCGAAAACGGTTATGTTAATCAGTCACATGTATTAATGCTTGCCAAAAATGCCGGTTTCGAATTAATCGATACAAGTGAAATTAACGCTAATCCTACGGATACAAAAGACTACCCGAATGGTCTCTATTCCTTGCCGCCATCATTAAAGGGTTCAACATTTAACGCAGATCTTCGCGAAAAAGTGTTGGCCATTGGCGAAAGCGACCGCATGACTTTGAAATTTGTGAAGCCTAAGTAAGCGGTTTTAGACCAGCCTAGAATGAGTGCGCTTTTCAACAGAGGAAAGCGCAAGCGGCCGAACAATTTTTTTGTTGCCCGACGCTTCGATAAAAAACCTCCAGCTCTCTACTTCCCTTCAGCCCTCTACTTCATTGTTTTATCAACGGCTAAGCCTGCAGGGGCCTGGCAAGTCGGCATGACTTCTAAACGGTTGATATTCATATGCTCAGGCTGGCTTACAATCCAGGCAATTGTATTAGCGATATCATCAGGCGTGAGCGCGTCACAATCAGCATAAACTGATTTGACCGCATCCGAATCACCGTGAAAACGAACCTTAGAAAACTCCGTACCCCGAGTTAAGCCTGGAATTAGATTGGTAACCCGAACTTTAGTGCCAAGCAGATCGGCTCTCAAGTTAATACTAAACTGGTCTACAAACGCCTTACTGGCGCCATAAACATTACCGCCTTTGTAAGCATAGTTACCGGCTATCGACCCGAGGTTAATAATTAAGCCTTGATTCTGTTCAACCATACCCGGTAAAACCTGACGGGTTAAAAACGCCAGAGCCAGGCAATTAGTCTCGATCATAGTCTGCCAATCTTGCCAATCGGTTTTATCGGCTGTTTCAAGGCCCAGCGCCAAACCAGCGTTGTTAATCAACACATCAATATTCTTGAATGACTCTGGTCGAGCTA
Source organism: Arenicella sp. (assembly GCA_023301745.1). Classification (GTDB taxonomy): domain Bacteria; phylum Pseudomonadota; class Gammaproteobacteria; order Arenicellales; family Arenicellaceae; genus Arenicella. Next base: position 16,105 of record JALZVW010000073.1, read on the forward strand.
AAAGCGCCTCTGCTAGAGCATCATAATCAGTAACATCGCAAGCAATTAAGTGGCACGGATTTGCTAGTGTTTGCTGTAGCTCGGTGAGCTTTTCTTGTCGTCTGGCAACCAATATCAATTGGTAGCCAAGAGAACTAAGGGCGATTGCCGCGGCACGGCCAAGGCCGGCTGACGCGCCAGTAATCAAAGCGGTTTTAGTTTGCATAGGATCAGGTTAGTTTCTTATCGTAAGATGAGAAATTATACTCTAAGCTCAACGTTAGGCCATCGTTTTAGCTATAAGCAGATCAATGCGATAGCGCCGTTATTTGCTTTTATAGGAATACAAATATCGTCTGACGTTTGACACTGAGACGGCAGCTCTTCGTCCTCAGCCGGGTTCATTATCTTCAATAACTTTCCATTGACACCCGACGGATTGAATCGATCATTCGTTAGAACGTATAACTCATTATTAGCATCTTGCCCAAAACCATAGATGTACCCCGGGACTGAGGGGCATACTGAAAACTCATTTATCTGCTTACTTTGTAAGTCTAAGTAAAAAAGGCGACCAGTGGCCGCACTAAAGTCCGAGCCAGAAAAATCACCGAAAACATATTTGCCAACTAGCTTAGGCATCGCTGAGCCGCGATAAACATACCCACCGGTAACTGAAATTCCTTCATCATGATCGTATTCGCCGACAGGGTCTATCAGATCGGCAGGCAAGTTTGGCGGCGCGACATCACTAACATAATTACCGCCTTGAGGGTTATAGAAGAAGAAACTCCCCTCTTTCCAATTCCAACCATAATTACCACCTATGATGACTTTATCGATTTCTTCTATTTCGCTTTGACCAACATCACCGGTGTATAAATCATCGTTAGCCGCATCAAAGGACATACGATAGGGATTACGGAATCCATAAGCGTAAATTTCATCGACGGCAGATCCATCATTCACAAATGGGTTGTCCGACGGCACGCTGTAGTTCCCGTTGTTTGAACTTGTACCAAGCGGGTTAACACGTAGAATTGTTCCAAGCACGTTCTCTTTATTTCGACCGTTTCCATTAAAGCCGTGCCCTGGACCTCTGTCACTGGCAGAACCACCGTCGCCTAAAGAGATGTAAAGATTTGCGTCAGAATCAAACACTAAATCGCCACCATTATGGTTACTCTGAGGCTGATCAACAATCAATACATTATTTAGTCGTTGAGATGTCGCTGAGCAACTTGCGTCGCTTGCATGGTTTTCGACTATAAATGAGCGGTGGTCGGGTGAAACACCTTCTGCCTGAGTAGAAAAATCGACGGTATCAGCCGTTCGCACGGGCTCCGACTGATAAGTATAAAACAGCCCATTATCTTGAAATTCAGGGTGAAAAGCCAAACCCAGAAGACCTCGCTCATCGTAACTAGGAACAATATCAACTAGGCTAGTACTAACATCATAGAACGTACTCTTATCGCCGCTGGCTAAATCGACACAAATTATTTTACCGGTTTGTTCAACCACGAATATTTTGTCACTGATTCCCGGTGCGGTAACCGCTCTTAACGGTGCGTTAAAATCACCTGCAATTTCCATTAACCCCGCTTTCATTCCAAGGCTTATTGGGCTGGCTATCGGGTCTTGTAGCCTGGCAGGTAAATCGTAGTCTGTTGTCGCGGGGAGGTTTGCTGGTGGCGATTGGTTGCTTAATGACGGGAAGGTATTGGGTAAAAAGAAAATAGTATTAAGCGCCTCTTCCCGCCAGCCAGGCTGCCGATTCAGCTCTATTTCTTCTAATGCTGTTGCGCCCGCTGGGTCATTATCTTGATCGGTATTTTCTACAAGCTCTAAGGCCGAATTTATATCAAAGCCATTCGAGCGATAAACGCTCCTTACATCCCAACCATAGCTATTCCAGCCATTCCCCCCTCCTGAGCTTTGATGACACAATTGGCAGCCACCATCGATGCCACCACCTATATCATCAGCAGTCGATTCAGGATATTTGTCTCGCCAAGCCGTCAGCAGTTCGGGCAAAGCAAACAGTGGAGCAGCAACGCTAAAAAGCATAACGAAGATGACGGTCTTTACTAAACGCATGATAGGGGCTCTTAAAGTAGTGGGTCTAGTGCTTATCGCACTGATTCAAACGCTAGCTAAACTAGCGACGCACTCGACGCTAGATCATCAACGAATCGAACATACCGACACGCTCAATGATCGGTGCTTCTCCAGAATATGAGGGATGCGTTCGCGGAAAGACATAACGACCTGAGCCAGAGTCAACCCAATCACAAACCGAGGCAAACAAAGGGTCAATCTCTGTACGTGCATCGATATCCGGGGTATTGAGCGAGGTATCATCATATTTATCAACTTCGCTATCTGGAAACATTTCACCATAGACTCCGCCCTGGCACTGATCTCCAATCACCAACATCAAGTTGCCTTTGCCGTGATCAGTTCCTGCGTCACCGTTATCTCGTATTTGACGACCAAACTCACCAGCCATAGTCAGTACAATATTGTTACGGTCACTTTGGTTCGGCAGGCTTTCCCAAAGCGCAGAAAAACCACCATGCAGTGCATTAGAATCACTAGGGTTATTACCAAACTGGCCACCAAAGATATCTCTAAAGCCGCTCTCAATACCGCGATTATCAGTAGTATTAGGATCATTCGCTAACGACCCCGGTATCTGGCGCTGACTATTATGACTGTCCCAACCACCGTACTGCATTGATAGAACCCGCGGGTTTAATTCAGGATTAGCAGCAACAACATCATAAAAATTCTGTATTTGACGACCAAAGGAGTAACTGTTTCGCAGTACACGCCGGGGGTCACCAAAATTATTTGAGTTAGAATCGGGCTCTGGATTAATCGGTTGCCCATTTGGCCCGTTTACACCACTCATTAAGGCTTGAATGTAAATAGGGACAGGCACTGACTCTAAACGCGCCTTAATAAGCTCACCAAACTCACGTACCTTACTCTCATGGTCCATGATTTTTTGGTAAACCTCGCCAATTTCTTCTTGCCTGAGAGCCGCATAATAGCTCTTTGCTGTGCGTGCTCTGCGTTGGTTAGTACTGTATATCTGGTTGTCATCAAAGTTAAAGTCAAACAAACCTATTTCGCGCGAGTTTTGCACCGAGATCAGCTCTCTGTTGTCTATCGCGTTCGGATCATAGTTCGGAGCATTACCAAGGGGCCCAAAGCTAAAAGGGGTTGGCGAGCTCAGTAAGGATAATGAGTTTCCTCCCGCCGATCGACATAGCCGTCCACCCCAGCCTGAGCGATCTTGTTGATTCAGCGTGGACAATAAATTTCCTTGATTCAGCATAAGCGATGACAAATCATGAGCGCGATTGGTTCCACCAACAGCATTGAAGACTAAGCCAACATTGCCCGCTTGAAACATATCGATTAACCAACCCGCCTCACGCCAGATGCCAAAAGTAGTACCACTATTCAAACCTCCAACGTCAGTGAGGCCACTATTCCAGCCATCACCCCCGACGGTAATTGGATAGTAATCGTTGTCAAAGCGCGCCTGCCATGTTGCTTGGTCGCTCTGACTTACACGATGTGCTCGCCAGCGATGCTTCCAGTATTTATTACCAAAACTATCAGGCGATGAGTCATATGCTGGAACGATTAAGTGCCGAAAATCAACGCCACCATCAAAGAATAAATTGCCGACAACTTTGCTATTTAGAGGTGCCGGATCAGCCTGGGCGGTAGACATAAAACTGGGGAGTGAACCCGTTCCATAAAGTAAACCACTACAAAGTGCGCCTTGTAAGAATTGGCGGCGGTCAAATTTGTTAATACTCATATTATTGGGCCTCAGCGAAAACAAATGGCGTGGTAAAGATAAACCCTAGGCCCACGTTAATGCGCTCAAGTGAGAACTCTCGGACTCGGTCATTGCTTTGGAAGTCAAACGTGCGTTGCCCCATTTGCGTGAGCAGCGATTGAATCACCGGGCTATTGGCGATCTCTTGACCTGTATAAGCCTTATTCAGCAATGCGCGTTCTTCAGTAGTATAAACACCACCGTCATCATCAGGAGTACAAGAGCGCCCCCAAGCATCAAATTCACTGGTTATATTAAGCAATGAAATATCAGCGCCAGAGCCTTCACGACGTTGGTAATCTGTCACAATACACATCAGCAACGGCAAATCGAAGGTCCTATCTTGGTGACCATTTCTCAGCTCCCCATCGCTTGCTACGTCTACTCGGTAGCCGCCTAGTAAGGTATACAAATGCGCACGCTCTAGCTCTGAATAGTCGTCGAGACTTCCGTTCACGTGACGCCATAGCCAAGGCGCAACATCTTCTACGTAATAATTGCCATCACTTCGCCGCGGTAATACGCTGGGCCATTTCTTCCACCATGCGTCACCTTGATCGCATGAATCGCACTGGGCCGCATCGCGAGTTGCGTACTCGTTTTGAGTATGAAAGTTGTAATTCTTCTCAAAACTGAGGGCCGAGTCGGCGGCTTCCTGCGAGGTTTGCCCGCCGAAAACGTTGTGCAACGGTTCAAAGATATCACCCGCGGCGTCATCGTCAATCATGTTATCTACCTGACGACCAGCTCTGCCTCCCAAGTAAGAATTGCCGCCAAAAAATGATTCCAAATTGTCTAAATTAAACTTATTAGCTAAAAACAATGCTCGCTCGTGTGAGGTGAGATATTTTCTCTGATCAGAACTATGAAAGACGCTCGACGTAGCATAGGCGCGCAGAAAATTAAGTAGGTTTTTATTAGTGCTACCCATAGACACCCATGCCGCATTTATTTTCACGACCTTTTCCGGCGTTAGGTTGTCATCAGCTAGTGTGCCAATAATCATTGAAGGCAGGTTAACTAGACTCTCAGGGTGATTAATTGAAATTGGCATCAGGTTGTCAATTTTTTGGCTGGCGTCGGCACCCGAAATTGTGTGACCCAGTATCTGTAATGAGCCCACGTGATGCTGGTCGGTTTCAAATGTTACGCTGGTTGGAAACCCTTGCCCGTCGATATAAGGCACGCGCATATCAGTAAGCATCTTTCCGGTTTCAATAATCGTTCCATTCTCGTGATTTGGATCATTAACACCAAATATCCCATAAAATAATTGATGGATTTCCCGAGCGTAATCATAGTTGCCGTTTAAAACAAACTTATCTTCTCCCCGATCAAACACCCACTCGTTACGCCGATGGCCATATTGCATGGCGATTGCGGCAGATTTCGCCGCCACGCCCATCACTTGATGATAGGGCAGCCCTGCTTCATGCGCTTCCATTATCTCATCATAGTACGCCGCCATTTGCTCACGCGTTACCTCGGTCTCAAGGTTAACCGCTAGGTGATAGTTAGTTTCCCAAAAACCTATACGCTGCCTAAACGGGTTTAACCCGCGAGTTGTTACTAGGCGTACGAACGAGTCATCAAAATTATAATTATCAACAGCGTACTGCTCTCTGCTACCTTCGGGAATCGGGATATCTGAATTTGGGTCGGCTAGAAATGCGGCAAAGTCAGCTAGCTTGCCATAAGACGTCGCTGTTTGACCATAACGCTCCCCAACGGCCAATGGTGATAATTTTAAGTTATGCTCTTCGAAATTCAGCATCTCTCTAATCGCAAATCTTGGAGGCATATTCGCCCAAGTGATAATTTGTGAACGTGTCGCATGGCCGCCAAAGGCAAATATTTTCAATACCTTGCGTACCGCTTTTTCGTCCCATTCGCTTCGTGTAAGGGAGTTCAGAGTCAAGCTAATAGGCGTGGCTGTCTCAACGCTAATCGAACTCAAAGTCGCAGTCTGGCCATCTGGCGTTATAAACTCAATCGTGTTTTCATTGCCCTGTTGAGAGGCCGGGACAGTGTAGCAATTCTCCCCTTGCGTGGCCGCATTATTAGCACTCTGGGGTTGCCCGTTTATAGAAACCTGAATTTGCGATGACGAAAGCACAAAACATATTTCGACGTCTTGGCCTTGAGGGGCAAAAGTGACTGAGAAGCTTTCACGAACCTGAAAAGACCGATCAATGAATTCATTGAGTCTCAACTCAACATTGGCTTCACTCTCGCCCATTAGGTACATATTTATGACGCTCATCACAGCGGCCAATTTTTCCTTTTCAAGAGGCGCGGCAAAGCTCGGCAAGGCTAGCAGCGAGGTCAGCGCTAAGCTTACTTTAAATACAGTCTTTTTCTGCGAGCAGTAACGGAATACGCAAAGAAAAAACGCGCTTAACGTTTTTTGAGTCAATAGCATGGGGTGAGACCAATTATTTCTTAAAATTATTATTCAGGCACCAGCTCGCCATTAATAGCGATGCTAAAACCAGTTTACGAGTTCTACCCTTAAACGCGTACTCATCAATAACCCAAAAAAATAATACCTGATAGACACTACGCTAGCTCTATGAAAATTACGAATTAAAATTTATTTATCTTAAACCCAGTAAACACTAGCTTTAAGAGCTTAGGCCTTATGTTTGAAGCGCCTTAGTGACAATTTCTGTCACATCTTTTGCAAGATTATCTAAGCTACTAATACGTTCAAGTTGGGCTTTCATTATTGATTTGTTCGGCTCTGAATAGTTTTTCCAGTTATTAAAAACACTCACTAATCGGGCGGCTACTTGGGGGTTAATGGCGTTGAGCTCAATAACCCTATCGGCCAAAAACTCATAGCCCTTACCATCTTCTCGATGAAACCCAACTAAGTTACTGGTAAACGCGCCAACCAAAGATCGTACCTTATTTGGGTTATTTATCGAGAAGTCAGGGTGCTCTAATAACGCTTTAACGTGATCAAGCGATTCTAGCTTTGGCGTTATTGCCTGCAGTGCAAACCACTTATCAAGCACAAGAGTGTCGTGTTGCCAATGGGTGTAAAAATCATTTATTAAGACCGCTCGTTCAGGGTAGCTTGAGGTAATCAACGCACTAAAGGCCGCGAGCCGATCGGTCATATTACTAGCGGTATGGTATTGATGGCTGGCCAAAGCATGATAGGCCGCTTGCTCAGTTGCAACCAAGTAGCTAAGTGCTCGGTTCTTCAGCGACCGCTCAGCGACCGCTTGTGCTTCTAACGAAAACCCTGAGCGTTGATTATTATTCGCATACAGAGCATGGAATTGAGACTCTAGGTCACGAGCTAAGCGACCAACGCACTCTTCTCTAATACGGCAGATACGCTTTGGGCTAATTGGCACACATTGCTCAGCAATATACGCCGTCGACGGCAAGGTCAACATTTCAGCGTACACCGCTTTATCTACCGGGTTTGAGCTAATCAAACCTTGCATAGCACGTAACAAGTTTTGATACGCCTGCTCATTAATATTGGCTGTTTCTAGTGCTGGAAGAATCACATTTAATGATAAACGTTGCATCGCCTCCCACCGTGAGAAACCGTTGTCGTCAAACTCAATTAAGCTGGCGAGTTCTTGGTCAGTTTGCTCGGTAATTAACTTTATTGGCGCTGAAAAATCTCGCAATAAAGACACTAATGGCTTGTTATCTAAGCCAGTGAATTCAAATGTTTGTGTGCCTTGATTCAACACCAACGTAGTCTCTTGCAACTTCTTACCCGCTGGAGAGAATAAAGCGATAGCGATCGGAATTTGAAACGGGCTTTTATCTTGTTGAGACGGTGTCGCAGGACACGATTGAGACATTTCAAGGCTCAGTGTTCCGTTTTCAAAACGTTGTGTCAGGCGAACTTCTGGCGTGCCAGATTGCGTATACCAAAGCCTAAACTGCTGCAGGTCGACATTGTTTGCTTGCTCGATTGATCTGACAAAATCTTCGGTCGTAACGGCTTGACCATCAAAGGTATCGAAATAGAGATCAGTACCCTTTCTAAAACCTTGGGGGCCGACCAAACGATGCATCATACGTATAACTTCAGCCCCTTTTTCATAAATAGTAACAGTATAAAAATTGTTAATTTCTTGGTATGAGTCAGGCCTAATTGGGTGGGCCATTGGGCCGGCATCTTCCTTAAACTGGTGCGCCCTTAACACCTGAACATCACGAATTCTCTTAACCGAACGTGAGCCCATGTCAGCGCTAAACTCTTGGTCTCTAAAGACGGTAAAACCTTCCTTTAAACTCAATTGAAACCAATCTCGGCAAGTGACTCGATTACCTGACCAGTTATGAAAGTATTCATGCCCAATGACACTTTCAATTCCTTCGTAATCTGAATCGGTCGCCGATTGCTGATTAGCCAATACGTACTTTGAATTAAAGACGTTCAAGCCCTTGTTTTCCATCGCACCCATGTTGAAATCATCGACCGCAACGATATTATAAATATCTAAATCGTACTCTCTGCCATACACTTCTTCGTCCCACTGCATCGAGCTCTTGAGTGACTCCATCGCGTGCTGACACTTTTCAATATTATGCGCTTGAGTATAAATATTTAGCTCCACACGCTTACCACTCAGCGTCTTATATTGGTCGCTAATGTGCTTTAAATCACCCGCAACTAACGCAAAAAGGTAGCTCGGTTTTGGGTGTGGGTCATGCCATTTGGCCCAATGGGTACCATCCCTATTATCGCCTTTACCGTGTGGGTTACCATTTGATAGCAGGACAGGGCAAGTCGACTTGTCCGCGGTAATGGTAACGTCATAGATGCTCAAAACATCTGGGCGATCAGGAAAGTAGGTGATTCTACGAAAACCTTCAGCTTCACACTGTGTGCAAAAATTCCCGCTAGATTGATATAAACCAGATAACTCGGTATTTAAATGCGGTTGCAGTACCGTCTGAATCTCTAGGCTAAAAACATCTGGCACGTCGTTAATAATTAGAGAGTCACTGGTGATCGTATATTGGCCCTCAGTCAATTCTTGCCCGTCGATTTTCAAGTGCTTCAACACTATTTTTTCACCATCTAGCAACAAGGGCTGATTACCCTTGCCTTGCCGCTCTAGCGATAGGGTGGCTGTAATCGTCGTCGTCTCATTTCCAAGCTCCGCGTTCAACGAGATGGCCGGCACCAAAAACTGAGGTGCTTGGTAGTCTTTTAAATAGACCGTTGTTGGGTTTGTTGAGGGTGCGAGATCATTTTCTAACATGGTTATGGTAGCAACGTGGGTATAGTAACGTTCAAATAAAGTTTGATAAGGTTATCCATCAAAATAGGTTTCGAGTGTTTAACACTAAAAGCCACTCCAGACAGGTTTAAGCTCTTTCGATAACGAAGCAGCGCCACCTAAACGAGCCCAAGGCTGATCTTTGGAATGAAAATCTGAGCCGACAGAGGCAAACAAACCAAACTGTTTTGCCAAATCGGCAAGCATCGCAGATTGCTGCTTATCGGTGGTCGACGTCGATACCTCAATCCCTTCAATACCCGCTTTTAACATATCGCTAATAAGTCTTGATAGCTTAGTTCGAGTTAGTTTATATCGGTTTGGGTGGGCCAATACACCAATGCCGCCGGCCGCACCGATCCACGCACCAATTTGTTCTACATCAGGCCAAAGCATGGGTATGTACCCAGGCTTACCTTTAACCAGGTAACGCTTAAACGCTTGCTTCTTGTCTTTAGCATAGCCTAAGTCAACCAATGCTTGTGCAAAATGTGGTCGAGTAGGTACGCCTCGCTCACGAATAAGGCTGGTGACCGTATCTCTGAGAAAAATATCATGCTGTTCAAAATCTTCAAACATCGCCTCAGCACGATCATATCGACGTTGTTTGTTTTGCTCGACCCCAGCTTTGAGAACCTCATTATGACGATCCACGTTCAAGCCAACAACATGGATTAGTTGTTTCTCCCAAGTACAAGAAAGCTCGATCCCGGTGATTAGAGTAATACCAAGCTCATCAGCCGCAATTTGTGCTTCTGGCAAGCCGTCAAGAGTATCGTGGTCAGTAAGTGCTAGATCCGTAATCCCAGCTTGATGTGCCAAAGCGACTAAATCTGTGGGGCTTAACGAGCCGTCAGAAAAATGTGAATGGCAATGCAGGTCAGCTTTCATCGACTAAAAATCTCCTTGCTCTGAGCGGCTAAACTCTCCGGCGTTAGGTTGGTCATCGTTGTCGCCTCCCCAAATATCTAAGGGGAAGCGGTAAATAGGTTCATATTCGGCGCCACTGCTGGTCAACACGCTTTGATATAAAATCACCTCGTCGATGACCGCGTCAAATGACACATTCAACGGTATATTGCCAGCATATTGATTTCGGCTGTGGCGATAACGGCCCAGAGTGACATGGGGTATAAATTTACGTTTAGCTACTAACATATTAGTAGACTTAATCGCACTGATGACTTGCTGATGGAGACACTTGATCTCATCTGACTTCTCCATCATGGCCGCTACCAACTTAGGTCGAGCCTCGGGAAACGGGCTTAAATGATCGAATACGACGTCAAACTCCAATTGGCGAATATGATAGTCGAGCTGCTCGGCCAAGGTTTCTAAATCAGACTCGTATTGCTCACCTAAAAATGCCAGCGTAACATGGTAATTTTCTTGGTCTACCCAACGCAACGCACCACTTTTATCTTGGTACGACATTTTCGCCGCTATATCACCCAGTTTATTAGCGGTTTCACGTGGGATAGGTAAGGCAATAAAGCTTCTAATCGTCATTGTGTTCACTACCGTGTAATTCTCAATCAAGAATACCACCGTCATTGTGACTTCGCTGACTCTTTTAGCCTACTTGTTTATGTTTTCCGATACCAAATACTAATTTCTCGCTTGCTTTGCATCAAGTTTAGACGGTTAAGTTATATTGTCGAAAATTATCGGCTAGAATAGGCGTTAACAGTGATATGCAAATTACGAAATCAAACAAACAGCGATTGCTACAAGCACTAGCGGAGCTCAAACAAGAGCACCGCACTCTTGATATTGCGATTCAAGAAATGGCTGAACAAGTTCATAAAAACCAAATTGAAATGGGCCGGCTAAAACGCCAGAAGCTTAAATTGAAAGATACTATTGCTCGGCTAGAAAGCGATTTAATTCCGAATTTGCATGGTTAGGCTTAGGTAACAACGGCTAGGCGTTATAAAAACATGGCCCACAAAAAATCTAAGCATCACTGATTTTTTGAAACAACAATAAAAGTATTATTATTTTGACAAACTGAATTAACACAAAGGAGCCCTCCCTATGCGCCACTCTCTACTATCGCTAGCCATATCCGCATCGCTAATTATGGCAACCACACCAGCCTTTTCCGATGACGGTCTAGCAAACACGATCAAAGGTGACTACAACACGTATCTGGGCCCTCTTTTCAAACACTTTCACGCCAATCCTGAGCTCAGCACGGTAGAAAATAAAACCGCCGAGCGCATGGCGAAAGAGCTTAATACCGCTGGTTTTACGGTAACAACGGGCGTTGGAGGCACAGGGGTTGTCGCCATTTTAAAAAACGGTAAGGGGCCACTAGTTAGCATGAGAGCTGACATGGATGGCTTGCCTGTCGAAGAAAAATCAGGGCTTGATTACGCGTCAAAGGCCACTCAAGTAGACCCAATAACAGGCAATGAAGTAGCCGTAATGCATGCTTGTGGCCACGATGTACACATTACCAGCTTGGTGGGAACCGCTCGCCGAATGCAAGCAATGAAAGATCAGTGGTCCGGAACGCTGATGCTAATTGTTCAACCTGCTGAAGAGCGCGTTATCGGCGCAAAAGCGATGATGGAAGATAACCTCTACAAGCGCTTCGGTACGCCGGACTACGGTTTAGCCTTTCATGTTAGCAGCGGTTTAGAAGCCGGGAAAATCGGCGTCACGGATGGTAGCCCTTACGCTGGAGCTGATACTGTCGACATCATTATTCATGGTGTTGGCGCTCACGGTGCCAGCCCTCACGCCGGCAAAGACCCGATAGTTTTGGGAGCACAAATAGTCATGGCTCTGCAAACCTTGGTCGCTCGAGAATTACCCCCTCGCGACCCCGGTGTGGTGACTGTCGGCTCATTTCACTCAGGCACGAAACACAACATCATTTCCGACAAAGCGGTCTTACAATTAACCGTTCGCAATACCAGCTTAGAAACTCGTAAGACCCTATTAGACGGCATCAAACGCATCGCCGAAAACATGGGCCGTGTCGCGGGTTTGCCTGAGGATAAACTTCCTGAGGTCTTGGTTTCTGAGGAGAGCGTGCCACCGACGATAAACGACGCGAAGCTAGCACAACGCTTACGAGCCGTTTGGGTCGAGAAAATGGGCAAAAGTATACTCACCGAGAAACCAAACAAAGGGATGGGCGCCGAAGACTATCCGTTTTTCACAACCGACCCATATATTCCAAGTGTGTATTTCGCTATTGGTGGCACCCCTGAGTCTGATTTCGAGATCGCCGCAAAGGGAGGAAAGCCTGTTCCCAGTCATCACAGCCCGCTTTTTAAAGTCACGCCTGAGCCAGCAGTAACCAGTGGCGTTGAAGCGACGGTGTTGGCATTATTGGATTTAATGGCTAAGTAGGTAGGTTAAATAATTGAATAATACGCGGTTCTCAACAAGTGACCAGCAGTTGCTTGAAGACATTATGATGCTCCGTCGCGACGTGCGAGGCAACCGCTTTGTTAACCGTGAATTATCTGATTGTGATGTAGATAAAATACTGAATGCCGCATCCATGGCGCCATCGGTCGGCTTCTCGCAACCATGGGAGTTTGTTGTTATTCGTGAGCCGTCAATAAAACGAGCGATCGCCGATAACTTTGAACAAGAGAACGCAGACGCAAGCGCTTTATTTAGCGATGAAAAGCGTGAAAAGTACGCACAGCTTAAACTAGAAGGAATTTTGGAAACACCGGTTAACATAGCGGTGTTTTATACTCCATCAAAGCAACCGGTACTCGGACAAACAAGCATGCTCGATATGGGTGAGTACAGCGTCGTTTGTGCTGTTCAGAATATGTGGTTAATGGCTCGTGCTATGAACATAGGGATCGGTTGGGTTAGTATTTTAGACGCCGAGAAGGTCAAAAAAACACTTAATGCACCCCAGCATAATAAGCTAGTGGCCTACCTCTGTGTAGGCCACGTGGATGAGTTCTTAACCAAGCCTGAGCTCGAAACACTTGATTGGAAACAGCGCAAACCTATTAACTCTTTAGTGTTTCGCGATTCCTACTAGACCTATTACTTTCTATTAAACAACACCAGCCCGTTAAGCAAATTAAATGCTTCATTCAACTGATAATCCCTAGCCAGCAGTTGTTTGGCCTCTTGTTGCTTTTCAGTTAGTTTTTCTTCTTTCTCTTGTTGGCCGCTATCGTTGTCTAGGCGACCAGGGAGATCGTCTTCTTTAATACGTTCAAAACCTTTTTCGGTTTCTTTAAACTCCCGGTATTCAACGATCACGTCTGGAGTAATTCCGGCCGCCTGAATTGAGTTGCCACTGGGGGTGTAATAGCGTGCGGTAGTCAACTTTATGGCTTCTTTCTCATCAATAGTAAGGACGGTTTGCACTGAACCTTTGCCAAACGAGTCGGTTCCCAAAATTAATGCCCTCTTATGGTCCTGCAGGGCACCCGCTACAATTTCTGATGCACTGGCTGAACCGCCATTAATTAGCACGATAATAGGTTTTCCATCGAGCAAATCACTCGGCGTTGCCCTATATTCTTGATCATTCGAGCTATCTCGGCCTTTAGTAGCAACGATCAAGCCCTCATCAATAAACGCATCTGAAATTGACACGGCACTGGTTAATAAGCCGCCAGGGTTATTGCGCAAGTCTAAAATCAAACCTTCAAAGCCTTCGCTGTCGCGAAGTTGCTTTAGTTCTTTGCGTAGATTTTCTGCGGTCGCGATCTGAAACTGAGTCACTCTGATGTAGCCAATCGAGTCACTAAGCCGTTGTCGCTTAACTGAGCTTAAACGCACAACGGCTCTTGTCAGCACGACGTCGAAAGGCTCCGGCTCGGATTCCCTCAAAATCGTTAGTGTAATATCGGTTCCCGACTCTCCGCGCATACGCTCAGTTGTCTCGTTAAGGCTCAAACCTGACACGGTTTTGCCATCCATACGAATTATTAAATCGCCAGTCTTAATACCGGCTTTAGCGGCAGGTGTATCGTCTATAGGCGTCACGACTTTAAGAAAACCGCCTTCCATTATAACTTCCATGCCAAGACCACTGAAAGCGCCAGTCGTGCCTTCGTTTAGCTCATCGAAGCGCTCACCCTTTAAGTAAACCGAGTGCGGGTCGAGCCCATTAAGCATACCCTCTATGGCGTACTCTAGAAGTTTTTCATCACTTACTGGCTCTATATAGTTAAGCTTGATTCGAGCAAATATTTCAGCAAAAGTTCGTATTTGCTCTAATGGTATTGGCGTTTTTTCAGGTTCATCGGCTTCTGCTGGCGATTGAGCCAGCGACGGAGGTCCAAGCAATAATACTAAGGTTAAAGCAGGCAACAGTGTTTTAAAATATCGACTCATTATCATTTCTTTAGTTCTCACAGGTACCATTTTCTTAGTACTATTATTAACGTTAATCAGGGGTGTTGATACTTCAACGAGGTTAGCGACACCATTTTGACGCGTCTATTGGTGTGGCATTGTCACGTATCTCAAAATATAGACCGTGAGACTTCAAACCTCCTGTCACTCCAGTTTTTGCAATAACTTCATTAGCGTCTACTTTATCACCTACTTTTTTTAATACACGATCATTGTGACCATACAAGCTAATATGATTGTCACCGTGGTCTACGATAATTAATAACCCATAACCCTTAAGAAAGTCGGAGAATAATACCCGACCTCGAAAGATTGATTTGACCGAAACGGAGCCCTTAGTACTGAAAAATTGACCCTCAGAACGCATTCCTGATTCAGGCAGACGACTTCCAAAATCCCGCGTTAGTTTGCCGTTGACGGGGTAGTTTAAACGCCCCTTTTGTTTTAAAAAGCCTCCTTTAACCGGTACTCTTACTGTAGTTTCGGAAGGTTTAGTGGCATCTGGTTTAAGGTTTTCTAAACGACGCTTTTCGGCTTCTTCTTTAGCCTTTTGTTCATCTAAGCGCTTCAATTGCTCGGCTTGTTTCTTTAGCTGACTTAGTAGAGACTTAAGCCGGCTTCGGTTATTTTTAAGTGTCTCCAAAACCTGTGCATTAGTTGCGATATCCTTATCTAGCTTAGCAATGGTTTTTGCTCTAGCATCCTGCGATCTTTTAAAATCGGCTCTAACCGATTTTTGTTTTTCTCTCTCTTCATTTAGCGCATCTATCGTTGCTGATTGTGCTTCTTTAAGGGCTTCCAGTTCAAGGGCCTGATCGCTAAGTAAAGAAAATCGCTTTTTGAAAGCGCTCGAAAAATAATTATGGTAGTTGGTTAAGCGCCCAACGGCATAAGGGTTTTCTTGATTTAGCAGTTTTTTCAGAAGGTCAGGTTTACCCTGATAGTACCGGCTTTTCAATAAGCCCTTGAGTGCTTCTCTATTGTTAACTTGCGATTTTTCCACCTTCGCTATTTGCAAAACTAAGGCGTCAAACTCGTGTTGGTTCTTGGCTAGGTCGTATTCTATTTGTTGCAACAGCTGATTCAATTTATGCAGGCTCTGCTCTACTTCTAGAAGCTTATCTCTTTGTGTAGCGATGAGCGTCTTACTTGCATTTAGGTCGCGGCTGATATTTTCTATCTTTTTACCAATCTCTCCAATAGATTGCTCATATTCCAAACTCTTGGTTGAGTTACTCGGTTTTAACAAATCTTGAGCACTAGAAGCGCCAGCAGAAAGAAGTGTGAAAAGTAATATAGAGCTAAGGTGAAACAGTCTGAGCATGAGTATTTGTTATGTTTTTTACTGATTATTAAGCCGTTTTTACGGCGGTGCTGTTGTATACTTCGCAGCTATTTTAATTATAGCCTGCGTACTCCTATTCCTCAGAATTTATCTGACATTAAGTGGATAGTTATACGTACTAGCTTTGATGGTTACAAACTGTAGATATGTTTATAGAGTTCGTTAACGAAAATTTATGGTGGTTCGTAGGTCTGGCCATCGTCTTCAATTTATTGCTTTTATCTGTCCTTCAAGGAACGGTGAAAGGTGCTAACAAGGTGTCAGCGTTAGAAATGCCGGCGCTTCAACGCAAAGGAAAATCGGTGATTATGGATGTAAACAAGGCCGAGCACTATGCGGCCTCACACATACCAAACTCAATTAACTTCCCGTTAGAAGACTTGAGTTCTGAGAACAAAAGCTTACTAAAGCACAAAGATAGCACCGTTATAGTCAGTTGTCAGACTGGGTCGAGAAGCACCAAGGCCGCGAAGCAACTGTTAACGTTGGGGTTTACCAATGTAAATATACTCAGTGGCGGCCTTGTCGGCTGGTCTAAAGAGAACCTTCCCCTTACTAGCAAGGCCTGATTTAATAGGTTTAGTAGATGACAAAACACCAGAGCGCAATAGCTCTATAACTTACTTTAAATTAAAGAGAAGATCATGGCTGAAGAACACGCACAGCAAAACACCTTTGATATCCGAAAGATCTACGTAAAAGACATCTCGGTCGAATCGCCAAACTCGCCCGGGATTTTTTTAAAGGACCCTGGTTCACCTGAAGTAAGCGTAGACGCGACCATTAAAGCAACTAAGTTGGAGCAAGAGGGCTTCTATGACGTTACTTTGGGCATGACGATTACGTCTACTATCGGCGAAGAAACCGCTTTTTTGGTCGAGGTACAGCAGGCCGGCGTATTTAACATTGTTGGTTTATCTGAAAAAGATCTGCCGCTAGCACTAGAGATCGCTTGCCCTAATGTTCTTCTACCTTTCGCCAGAGAAGCTGTGTCAGATTTAGTCGGTAAAGCCGGCTTCCCTCAACTGCTATTGACGCCAATTAACTTCGAAGGCTTGTATCAACAAAAGCTCAAGCATCAAGCGGCTAGTAAAGCCGAGTTGGCAGCCACCGAAACAACGCCTCAATAGAGTCTTGCTTGTTTTTTAACAATTAATGTAATGCCGTCAGGCTATAATCAGGTCTCTACCTTTCAGGAGGCCCTTAGCATGAATCAAATGAAGCCAATAATTCGATTATCATTACTCGTTGCCGTACTACTCGCAACCAGTGCTTGCACAACCTTAAAGTCAACGGATGACCCTTCGCTACAAAGCAGTAGTGATCCGTTATCGGGCTTGAATCGTCGTATTTACGCATTTAACGATGCGGCCGATAAGGCTATATTACGCCCGGCGGCTAAAGCTTATGACGCTGCGTTGCCTGATCCGGCTCAACGCAGTGTGGGTCGCTTTTTCAGTAATCTAGGCGAGCCACTTAATATCGTTAATAACCTATTGCAGGGCAAAGTCGACGGCGCATTGAGCTCAACCTATCGTTTTGCGGTCAATAGCACACTTGGTGTCTTTGGCTTGTTTGATGTTGCGAAAACATACGAGGTTGAGAAAAAGCCGGAAGACTTTGGTCAAACCTTAGCCTCTTGGGGCGTTAAACCAGGCCCCTATCTTATGATTCCTTTTTGGGGCCCCTCGAGCCTTCGTGATAGTTTAGGTTTTGCAATTGATAACGGGATCTACTATCCAATCAATGACATCACCGATGATAACTCGGTGAGCCTAGGCCTAAGTGTTTTGAATATTATTGATACTCGCGCAGGCCTAGTCGGTACTGACGCCATTGTAGACAAACAATTAGACCCTTATTTATTTTTAAAAGATGCCTATGATCAAAATCGGCTAAGTGCTATTTATGATGGAAAGCCGCCTGAGCAATTTGACGATATAGATTTTTAAACTAGTTTTATGGCTCATTATGCTGTTGGTGATATACAAGGTTGCTATGACCCACTTTCGCGCTTATTAGAACGCGTAAATTTCGATACTAATAAGGACACATTACTTTGTGTCGGAGACCTAGTTAATAGGGGGCCTAAATCACTAAAGACCTTGAGGTTGTTAAAAAGCCTTGAAAATCAATGCGTTAGTGTTTTAGGAAATCATGATATTCACCTATTAGCGGTGATATATGGTGCTAGAGAACCTCGTATTAGCGATACATTTAATAAAATATTAGCAGCGCCAGACGCGCATGAAATTGCTGATTGGTTGCGGCACTTACCCTTGTTACATGTTAACTCCGAACGTCAATACCTAATGGCCCACGCTGGAATATATCCTTGGTGGTCGCTTGACGAGGCTCAAAAAAATGCTAATAAAGTAGCCGCCGTTTTTAAAAAGAGGGAAAAGTGCATCAATTTATTGGAAAATATTTACAGTAATGAGCCAAGTAGATGGTCTAAGGATTTAGCTAAAGTTGATAAGCTCAGATTTACTATAAATGCCTTCACTCGGATGCGTTTCTGTGACCTAAACGGTCATCTTAATTTTACTGAAAACGGGCCTGACCAAAAGACCACTAAAGAGTTGGTGCCCTGGTTTAAGGTCAAAAACGACAGTCTCAAAAACCATCGAGTGCTTTTTGGACATTGGTCCGCATTAGGCTTACTTAATACGAGTCAACATCTAGGCCTGGATACTGGGTGCGTGTGGGGGCGTGAAATGACGATGGCTAAAATTCCGAAAACTAAAGATAAAGCCGTTACTTTATATACACAAACAAATTCAAATGCCTAACTCACTTAGAAATTTAATAAAGGTTACAGCCAACACAGGTTATGTGCCTCAACAATCGAAGCCTGATGAAAACTATTACGTTTTTTTCTATACGATAAGTATTCACAATGAGTCTGATATACCCTGCCAGTTATTGTCTCGCCATTGGGTAATCCAAGATTCAAATAGAAAAGTAGAGGAAGTATACGGAGAAGGAGTTATTGGAGAACAGCCTGTGATTCAACCTGGAGCTATATACCAATATACAAGTGGCGCTGTTTTAGAGACAGAAATTGGAACCATGGAAGGAAGATATTTTATGCTTAAGAAATCACTCGAAGACGATACTCAAGAATTTGAGATCAGCATCCCTAAGTTTACTTTGAGTGTTCCTAGAACAATCCATTGATTTTTCTGGTTACTATTGATCAAAAAAAGCCCCGTTTCAGTGCTTAAAACGGGGCTTAGGTCAACTTCTAGAAAAAGATTCGCCAGAGCGGGTCAAAAACATTCACTCAAGCCTTAAAAAAATTAATAAGTTATTGTTTTTAAAAGAATAATCTAGACATCTAGGTTATTAACTGTGAAGGCGTTTTTTTCGATAAAATCACGCCTTGGTTCAACTTGATCACCCATTAGCATCGTAAAGGTGGCATCAGATGAAACATCATCTTCAATAACCACTTTTAATAATCGACGAACTTCTGGGTCCATTGTTGTTTCCCAAAGTTGGTCAGGATTCATTTCACCAAGACCTTTATAACGCTGCACATTCAAACCTTTCTTGGCCATCGACATTAACCAGTTCAACGCTTCAGAAAATTCAGTACATTCTTTTTCGCTTTCGCCTCTTTTTACTACCATCGCATCGCCCAATGTCGACGCTAGCTTTTCGGCTAAGCCTTTTATTGACGTATATTCTGGGGATGTCCAAAACGCAGATCCAAATTGACTTTCACTCGTCATACCATGAAGTCGTTTTTCAATTTTTAACGTTGTTGCGCCATTTTTGATAACGGACAACTTATAATGCGGGCTCTCATAACCTTCACGGTTTAAGCTCGTTTGAATTTCTTCAATAACATCATCATTAAGTTTGCTATCGTCGACAGATTGATCAATAAGGGCTTTCAATACGATCGGGTCATAGTCCTGACTTAAACGACTAATTGTTTTTTCAACCGACAAATATTCTCTACAAAGACTCGCTAAATCATCGCCAGATACGGTTTTAGTGCCACTAGCATTAACGACTTCTGCTTTTTGTAGTGCTAACTCCAATAAATATGATTCAAATTCGGCATCATCTTTAACATAGCGTTGAGATTTACCTTTACCAATTTTATACAAAGGTGGCTGAGCAATATAGATATAACCTCTCTCTATCAATTCAGGCATTTGGCGGTAGAAAAAGGTCAGCATTAAGGTGCGAATATGCGACCCATCGACGTCAGCATCCGTCATAATAATAATGCGATGATAACGCAGCTTATCGATATTAAAGTCTTCAGCGCCAATACCGGCGCCCAGAGCAGTAATTAAAATAGTAATCTCATCCGAGGTTAACATCTTATCGAAGCGCGCTTTTTCGACGTTTAGTATTTTACCTTTTAGCGGCAAGATAGCTTGAAATGAACGATCTCTTGCTTGTTTTGCCGAGCCACCCGCTGAATCTCCCTCCACCAGGTAAATTTCAGATAGTGCTGGATCTTTGTTCTGACAATCTGCTAGTTTACCCGGTAAACCGCCTAAGTCTAATGCGCCTTTACGACGTGTCATTTCTCGCGCTTTACGAGCGGCATCTCGCGCTCTCGCTGCGTCGACGATTTTTTCGGCAATCTTCTTCGCCTCTCCAGGGTTCTCCAACATAAAGTCGGCCAACTTTTCATTCATCACTGATTCGACAATACCTTTAACTTCTGAAGAAACCAGCTTGTCTTTAGTTTGTGATGAAAATTTAGGATCGGGTACTTTTACTGATAAAACGGCAGTTAAGCCTTCACGAGAATCGTCACCACTGACACTTACTTTCTCTTTCTTAGCAAGACCTGACTCTTCTATATACTGATTTAGTGTGCGTGTTAAGGCACCTTTAAACCCTGAAAGGTGTGAACCACCATCTCGTTGAGGAATATTATTGGTGTAACAAAAAATATTTTCTTTATAAGAATCATTCCATTGCAATGCAACTTCGACATGAACACCGTCTTTTTCACCTGATACTTGAATAATTTCTTTATTCAAAGGTGTTTTCATTTTATTTAAATGCTCTACGAATGCAGCGATACCGCCCTCGTATTGAAAGACGTCTTTCTTTTTAGAGCGCTCATCGAGAAGCTCGATTCGCACACCTGAATTTAAAAATGATAACTCTCGTAGACGTTTAGCGAGTATGTCGTAGCTATACTCAGTAATAGCAAATATCTCGGCGCTTGGCTTAAACGTTACTTTGGTTCCGGTTACGTCACTGTCTCCAATTTCTTTCAAATCCGCTTGTGGCTCACCAAGGTGATACTCTTGAAAGTAGGACTTACCTCCTCTAAATATCTCTAGCTTCAACCAATCAGATAGAGCATTTACAACTGAAATACCTACCCCGTGCAGTCCGCCAGAGACCTTATAAGAATTAGAATCAAACTTACCACCAGCGTGCAGAACGGTCATTATGATCTCAGCAGCTGATTTACCTTCCTCTTCTAAGATACCGACCGGAATACCACGACCGTCATCCCATACAGAGATAGAGTTATCTTGGTTAATTACGACGTTTACGCCAGTGCAGTGTCCGGCAAGCGCTTCATCGATGGAATTGTCGACAACCTCGAATACCATGTGATGAAGGCCGGTACCGTCATCAGTGTCTCCTATATACATCCCAGGCCGCTTTCTAACAGCGTCTAAGCCCTTTAAAACCTTGATACTACTGGAATCGTAACTCATTCTTTTATCTTCTTCTGGGAGTTGTTTTAAGGCCTTTATTATAGCAAATTTTGACTATATACACACGCGTCTTGATTCCACCTATATATGTAGGCTTCTCTGATGTTCCACGTGGAACACCAGAGCAAATAAAACGTTTAATGTTTCACGTGGAACATTAAGAGCAAAAAAAAGCCCAGTGCCTAAACTAGACACTGGGCTTTAATCAAATCAGGGTCCTTATAAACGCATTGGCATAATTAGGTACAAAGTGTCAGCTGATTCTTCCGCATGGAAAGTACAGCTAGTATTAGGATCCAATAGCCCCAAATCAATATTTTCCGAATCACATGCTTTCAGTGCTTCTAGAAGATAGTTGACGTTAAAACCTATTTCTATCGCTTCGCCCTCATAGTTGACTTCCATTTCGTCCTTCGCGTGTTCTTGATCAGGGTTGTGTGATCGAACTTGTAAAACGTTACTATCGACGCTGAGCGAAACACCGCGGAACTTTTCATTACTTAATATTGCAGCACGGCTAAGAATATTAATTAAGTTCTCTCGATTAATAATGATGTGTTTATCTAAATTAGCCGGTATAACTTTTTCATAGTCAGGAAAGCGACCATCAATTAGTTTAGAGATAAATAGAAAATTGCCAGATTGAATCGATATATGACTAGAGTTAAGTTTAATACTGACTTGATCATCGCTATTTGCGTCTAAAAATTTACCTATTTCTAGAACCGCTTTTCTTGGAACAATACTCTGAACTAGCTCAATACCAAGGGGGCCAACTATAACTTGTGTTTTAGCTAAGCGATGACCATCGGTTGCTACTGAGAGTATGTGGTCCTCGTGTATCTCAATTAACAGACCATTTAAAAAATAACGCACATCTTGCTGCGCCATAGAAAACGATGTTCTAGTAAGAAGGTTGTTTAATTGCTTCTGGCTAAGTGTGAACTCGTGTTTCCAGTGAGTTTCTTCGAGTCTTGGATAATTGTCAGCGGTTAATGTTTGTAAGGTGAAACGGCTTTTCCCGGCCTTAACAATCATTTTGTTATCTTCTTCCATGATAAGAGATAACTGTGATTCATTAGGCAGTGAACGGCATATGTCGTAAAGTTTTCTCGCAGAGACAGTTGTTTTGCCATCACTTCCTTCTACATTTTCAACTCTGGTAGTGATCTCTGTTTCTAAGTCTGAACCGACAAGGGTAAGAATTGATTGGTCTAGACTTAGATAAACATTACCTAGAATGGGTAGTGTTTGTCTTTTTTCTACGACGCCTATTATCTGAGAAAGAGGCTTTTCCAGAGTTTCTTTTTGTATATTTATATTCATGTGGGCTTATTTATCTGTTTATTACTCTTACTATTAGGGTCGTTGATAACTCGAATATCTCTATTTTACCTATATTTATCAAATAGATACATTGGTTTTGCCTTGTTGATAACCATGTTCGCACATTGTCACAAACCTGTGGATTAAATGTGGATAAGAGTTACCCATTGATAATACCGTATTTATACCAACGTTATCCACAGGCTATTAACAGGCCGGTTTAGCTTTATTATTTACACCGATAATATTTTTAGAAGACTGGCGTAATCCTCTTTGATTTTCGAATCAGTACGGGTGAGCTCATCTACCTTTTTGCACGCGTGTATGACGGTCGTGTGATCTCGACCACCAAACGCATCACCAATATCAGGTAAGCTCATACTAGTCAGTTCTTTAGCGAGTGCCATCGCCATTTGGCGAGGTCTGGCTATTTGACGGTTACGACGTTTAGATTTCAAATCGGCCACCCTAATACTAAAGTAGTCGGCCACTGTTTTTTGAATGTTCTCTATTGATATTTTGCGCTCTTGAAATAATGTCAGGTCTTGCAAAGTGTCTTTAGCGAGGTCTAAATCAATTTCTCTATTCGAAAAGCGAGAACTGGCTACCAAACGGTGCAGTGCTCCTTCTAGTTCGCGAACATTTGATCTTATTTTCTTGGCGACTAAGAACGCTACTTCGTCGCTAAGGTCTACCTTATTTTTTCTAGCCTTATTTTTGAGAATGGCAACCCGTGTTTCTAGCTCAGGCGGGTCAATACGAACGGTTAAACCACTTTCAAATCGTGATATTAATCGTTCTTGTAAGTTGTTGATTTCTTTTGGGAATTTATCACTTGTTAGAATGATCTGGCTACCGGTCTCTAACAGGGTATTAAATGTATGGAAGAACTCTTCTTGTGATTTATCTTTGTCGGCAAAAAACTGTATGTCATCGATCAACAAGGCGTCGAGTGAACGGTAATAGTTTTTAAACTTATTCATGCTATTAGTTTCAATAGACTTAACCATATCTGAGACAAAGCGCTCTGAATGGACATATGCCACGTGTGCGTTTTCGCGATTTTGCCTAATTAGGTTGCCGGCGGCGTGCATCAGGTGCGTTTTGCCTAAACCAACCCCACCATAGATAAATAACGGATTATAGGCCGAACCGGGGTTTTCACTCACCTGCTTGGTTGCCGCTCTCGCTATTTGGTTTGACTTACCTTCAATATGGTTTTCAAAGGTAAAGGCGGCATTTAATACATTCGTGCCAAACGGTGACGAAACCGAACTTTCGTCATTATCAGTAGATACGTTACTTGGCTTTTGGCTAGCTTTCGGCATGGTTGGCGCATCTAGCTTTACCGTTACCGTTGCGGCCTCTCCTGCAAAATGTTGTGCTGTCGCATCAAGCTGAAGCATCAAATTATCCATTAACCAATCTTTGATAAATCGGTTTGGTGCATAGAGTGTAAAGTCAGAATCGGAATTCTTCGCGTGTAATGGGCGAACCCAAGTATGGAAATCGCGCTCCTCCATTTCATCTTCTAATTTTGAAAGACACTTGTCCCATAGGACGACATTTTGCATGTTGGTTGACCGGTGTTAAATCTGTATGTGTGTATTTGCAAGCGTTGGCCGACAGATAGCCCATTCCCGCGTTAATCCCTACTCATTAAGCGGTCGAATAATATACCGCCCCGAGCCTAGACTTTACAAATGGTTTGGCCAAGTTTTTGATAGAAATAGGTGTAACAAAATTATTCAAAGAATGGTCATATCATGTTGACTATTAACAGCAAAATCAGTACCTTTGCAGCCCGCTCAGAGCTTGGCCTTTAAACAGCCTAATTAACTGTTTGTTCTGATTGAGTGTTCTTGGTTGTTTATTCACTAACGCCAACTTAAGAACTCTTTAGCTTTGAACCTCTACAGAGACATTCAAAGAAAGAAAGTTAAGTCCAGCGGCAACTAGTTAGCAACACCTATTTACAGAGTAGCAGAGCTGCTTTTTAATTTAGGACTTTATAAAGGTTATTTAAAATGAAACGTACTTTTCAACCAAGTCAAATTAAGCGTAAGCGTACTCATGGTTTTCGCGCTCGTATGCGTACCAAAAGTGGTCGCGCTATTATCAACGCTCGTCGTGCCAAAGGCCGTGCTGAATTAACAGTATAGAGTGTTAATTTGTTCCGTTTTCTTAATGACTTAAGAAAACGGAACAAAATTTAATGTTGACCCTTCTAATTCAGTCCCCTCTTTGTCATCTTTTGGCAATTTGTTCGTTAAGCCTTTAGCTCTATGAACTCGAAACCGCCCTCTCCAAATATTTCTCTCATTTCTTTATCTAAGCAAGGCTCACAGGGTGAATTTTGTCTGACAAAGGCGCAGCGATTGAGAACACCTGCTGACTTCCAACAGGTCTATAATTCAAAGCAATGGGGTGGTAGTAAACACTTTACATTCAATGTGCTTGCGAATAATGCCGACCAAGAGAACACCCTTGGCGTAACCGTTTCAAAAAAAGTTTCAAAGCGAGCGGTCGATAGAAATCAGTTAAAGCGAATAATGAGAGAGTTTTTTCGTCACCGGCAAAGCGAGCTCAAAGGTGCTAACTTAGTGCTAACCGCTAAGCCAAGCAGCAAACGAGCCAGCAGTATAGAGCGTTTACAAAGTTTAGATGAGCTGTGGGCTAAGATACTAAAGTGGCAGCGCTGGCATCGCCGCGAACTCGAAAAGAGCCATCAGCTTGAAAAAAGCCATCAGCTTGATCAAGCGACCTCCCTCGGAGTTAGCAAAAACAATCAAACGTTGAATAATTAACAAGGTTCGATAGAGTGCGAATCAATGGTTAAAATGTTTCAAAAGCTTTTCAAGCTATATCACATTCTTATTAGTCCATTCTTAGGTGCACGATGTCGCTATGCGCCGAGCTGTTCTGAATACGCTAATCAAGCGCTAGAAGCGCATGGAGTGGTTAAAGGTTTGTGGCTCACTAGCAAACGTTTATGTCGTTGCCACCCTTGGGGCGGTTCAGGCTTTGACCCAGTTCCTGGGTGCAATAAAAGCGGTGGTAGCGAGTCATCAAACGATTAATTACCCGCTTTAAACTGATCATCTAAAGTAAGGCCATTTCTAGACTGTTTTATCGCCCCCTATTAAGGTTAGAATACGCCCCCATATAAAAGCCAAAAATACATTAGCTGAATAGCTCCTTGGAACATGGATATACAACGTAATTTATTAACTATCTCGCTCGTCGCTATTAGCGCCATTCTATGGTTTAAGTGGATCGACTATTCAGCGGTCACAGATCAAGCAGCGAGTAATACAGTACAAGTTGCCGATTCAGGTGTACCTAGTACACCCGTGAGTCAAGCAAATACTGGTACAGGTGTGCCTAGCGTTCAAGTAGACGCGGCCACCGATTTACCCAGTGTGCCAGGTAGCCAGGCGAAAAGTGCCACAGGATCTCTAATTATTGTAGAGACAGACTTGGTTAGAGCCACTATTAACACTCATGGCGGCGTTATCGAACGCTTAGAACTCAAGAAAAACCCAGTTTCTTTAGATAAACCTGACCAAGGTTTTCCATTGTTGAAGAAGTTGGCGTCTGAAACATTTGTTGCTCAAGATGGGCTTTTGGCAAATACAGACTCACCGAACCATGAAACTCAATACCAATTTTCAGGTCTTGAATATAATTTAGACGGTCAAGATAACGTTGTCGTGCCATTAACTTGGCGTTCTGATAATGGAGTAGAGTTTATTAAGACCTACACCTTTTCTAAAGACAGTTATGTTGTCGATATTGATTACAAGGTTAATAACCAAAGTGGTGCGCCTTGGAATGGTTATATATATGCACAATTTAACCGCAGTATTCCGGCTGACTCTGGTGGCAGTTTTGGGCGGTTACCGAGTTATACCGGCGGCGCCTACTACACCACAGAGAAGAAGTATCAGAAAGTTGATTTTGACGACATGGATGATGCCAACCTAGACATCGAAAATGAAGGCGGTTGGGTTGCTATGCTTCAACATTACTTTGTTGGTACATGGATTCCTGGTGATCAATTAAATAAATTTTACACTTCGGTCAATAAGCAAGAAGGCTTGTACCGAGTGGGTTACCGAACCGCCGTCGCAGAGCAAGTTGCTGCAGGCAGTTTAGGGAGCTTAAACACGCGTGTTTACCTTGGCCCCAAAGAGCAATCGAGGCTAAAGAGGCATGAAGATACCGGTATTCCAGGTTTTCATTTAACCGTTGATTATGGCTGGTTAACCATAATTTCTGATCCTCTTTTTACGGTATTGAGCTGGATTCATGATGTGGTAGGCAATTGGGGTTGGGCTATTATTTTGCTAACCATTCTTATTAAGCTTATGTTCTACCCTCTTTCTGCCGCGAGTTATCGCTCCATGGGTAAGATGAAAAAACTGCAGCCGCGTATGGCGACTTTAAAAGAGCGATACAAAGATGACCGTCAAAAATTTCAAGTTGAAATGATGGCCATGTACAAGAAAGAAAAAGTAAACCCGGCCGGCGGGTGTCTACCGATTCTAATTCAGATACCGGTGTTCATTGCGCTTTATTGGGTGCTGTTAGAAAGTGTCGAAATGCGCCATGCGCCGTTTGCTCTTTGGTGGGTTGACCTGTCCGCAAAAGACCCTTACTACGTATTGCCTGTTTTGATGGGTGTATCAATGTTCTTGATGCAGAAATTAAACCCTGCGCCAATGGATGAAATTCAAAAGAAAGTTATGATGATTATGCCGTTTGCGCTGACTTTCTTGTTTATGACCTTTCCTCAAGGCTTAGTGCTTTATTGGGTGGTCAACAACGTGTTGACCATGGCCCAGCAATGGTTTAACTATCGTCAACAAGAAACCGCTTAGTCTGAGCAGTGTCTAGTAAACTAGTAGACACTATTGCGGCAATCGCCACACCACCAGGAAAAGGTGGTGTCGGCGTTATTCGCTTATCGGGCCCAAAGGCATTAGCGATAGGCGAATGCTTAACCTCTAAAGCGCTTAGTGTACGCAAAGCTCACTACGCATATTTTAAGGATCAATCTGACGACACCCTTGATACTGGCTTAGCTATTTACTTTGCTGGCCCGCAGTCATTTACCGGTGAAGATGTTGTTGAGCTACAGGGGCATGGCGGCCCTATTATTCAAGATCTCCTGTTGAAAGAAGTGATACGCCTTGGTGCGCGCCAAGCAAGAGCTGGAGAGTTTTCTGAACGTGCATTCCTTAATGACAAAATAGACTTAGCGCAAGCCGAAGCGATTGCAGACCTAATAGATAGCGCCACAGCACAAGCTGCAAAAGGTGCGATGCGATCCTTACAGGGTGAGTTTTCAAATAAAGTAAATGCGCTTTTGAAAGAACTCATTTACCTGCGTATGTATGTCGAAGCCGCGATCGATTTCCCAGACGAAGAAATTGATTTTCTAGCCGACGATAAAGTTCACAAGAGCATTAAGACCTTACAAGTCAGTCTAGCCGAGACCATCAAGCAAGCTGGGCAAGGCGCTATTTTGCGTAACGGGCTGCGCTTAGTCATTGCCGGTAAACCCAACGCTGGGAAATCAAGTTTACTCAACGCCTTAGCGGGTCATGATGCGGCGATTGTTACCGATGTCGCGGGCACTACGCGAGACATTGTTAGTGAAACAATTGATATAGACGGCTTGCCGGTACACATCATTGATACCGCGGGTTTGCGAGACAGTGACGACACGGTTGAGAAAATTGGAATAGAACGCGCACGAAAAGCGATTGATGAGGCTGACCATGTATTGCATATCATTGACGCTAGTGAGAGCGGTGTGCAGCTGGATATTGGTTCTAACAACACCACACTGGTTTATAACAAGGTTGACCTGCGCGCACCTACTACACAAACGGGTCTAAGAGTGTCAGCCTTGACGGGCGCAGGTATGCGCGAGCTAAAAGAGCACATAAAAGATCTTGCGGGCTATGCCCAAGATAGTGAAACAGTGTTTACGGCAAGGCGACGACACCTAACGGCTTTGGCACAGGCGCGCGATGCTGTCGAGCGAGGTCTAGATCAACTTACCCTGCACAATGCCGGAGAGTTGCTCGCCGATGAATTATTACAAGCGCAGAATAGTTTGAATGACATCACCGGTGAATTTTCAGCCGATGACTTGTTGGGAGAAATCTTCAGCGGCTTTTGTATTGGAAAATAAATCGACTAAATCGGCGTGTTAGTCATTGCTTTGAGCTAGATAATTAATAATTTTCCATTTTAGTGGCACCTTGTGAGCAGTTAATTATTATCTACCCACACTTATTGGCGGGTATCGGGAATGGAGGCATCAACACGTAACTTAAGCTTGGCCGCTATTGCCGCAGCACTGCTTCATGTGTTGCTATTGGTTCAAGCAAAGAGCGTCAGTAAAGATCGCTATTTTCAAGAGCAGCCACTAACCGTTAGCCTATTCGAAGAGCGCATTAACCGAGAGCCAGAGCCTGAAGCCCAAGAGACAGAGGTGTCACCTGATGTTGTCCAGCCATCTCCGTCGCCGCCACAAGTTGATAAACTGATCATCGCCACTAAGCCCGATAAAGAGGCTGCACCAAGGGTCGTCATTCAAACCTCACAAGAAAGTGCGTTATTTAAAAACTGGCTTAAATCTGAGACAGATACTTTTAGTAATCAGAACCCTGAGTCGGTTGGTGAGTTTGATCAAACGTTTACAGTGCCAGCACCCTATCAATCTCCAGAAGAACTTTCGATATTTAGCCCCAACCCCACCGATGTAAGAAATCGCGGTGATTTTATGACGGAAGATAATGGCAAGCGAACCTGTTATGTGAGAACCACTGATTTGTTAGACATCTCATCATCGCCAGCGGTTGTCTCTAAAGACTGCACGCCCGCGAAAAAGTTTGAACTAAAGCTCAACCAACCCAATAACGGGTGGGCTGACCGCTAAGCGTGAAATAACGTAACGGCGACAAAGTGTTCCATATAAAAACGCGTTCAAACTTAAGAAAGATAGCCTAACTAATCAAAAATTTGGCCCAATTACCGTGTTTAATTAAACATTTCATGAGCCATCAAAGGTGATTAGGCAACTCTGAAGAGCTAAGGCGTTAGTGTGTGTTTGCATAAACGGGTGTTATATAAGACATAAAACAACTTAATTAACATCTAATTACAAGTTGCTGGACATTTGGTCTGGTAAGTTTTGATAAAGTTTGCTACAAAGCGTTATCAAGTTTAGGAATGTCGATTATGAATAATATTCATAATATAAAACGCAACCATAGGCCAATACCAATGATCCAATTTACTAATCGGTTTAATCGAATGATTGTTGCGACCCCTGCCTCATCTTTTTACCGACCGCGCTGTGCGCGAGTGAGCCACGGGTGAAAAACCCCACTTGGGTAGTATTAGCCCTGATTGTTGGTGTCTGCGCATTCACGCTTTGGACACTCTTTGATCATTCAGGAGATGTCAGTGGCGATCAAACTCCAGCTGCCCAACTAAATGATAGTCAGCCAAAGGCCTCGCTAGCGTTGGTCGCAAAACAGGCAAACAAGAAAGCGCTGTTTGAGGTTGATCAAGAAGAAGAATTCAACCCATTTGACGATGACGCCCTAAAAGCACAACTGCAACAAGTTTCCGATATCTATGCCGAAAATATTAAATACCCTATAACCTCACAACCGATTCGTAATCCGGAAGATGTACGCGAATATGAAGAGTTCGAGCAAGCGGAAGTCGACTTACCTTTTCCCGATGGTGACGATGATGACAACCCAATTCGGATTGCGGCGTCTACTAACACGTTTCAATATTTCGAAGGCGATGTGATCAATGTGCGGGTACAAATCACCGGCGCTCCTGAAGACACCTTCATTCAGGTGAGTGGTGTTCTTTCCGGCGGTAATGGTGATTTGCCTATCGAAGGGGTATTTGACCCCAGTGACCGAAGTTTGACTCAGTTCGTAGCTGCCTTTGACACAAAACTTGCCCCGCCTAATTCACTCACCCCAGAAATGCTTGTAAAGCTAAATGTGACGGTCGGTGATCGGCCACTGTTCACTACCGTAGCATTTCGTTACGCGGTTGCCTCGGCTCAAATTGTGGGGGTACAACAGGTTCGAACAGAAGGCCCCAACTTAGTGATGCCGCTTCAGCTAAACGTTTTTCAAAGCGGCTACTATTTCGTAAGTGGGGTACTAGAAGATGCTCAGACCGGCCGACCGTTAGTACAGCTTCAAGCCGAACAGCGTTTAGTACAAGGCAATGGCATTATTAATTTAGCGGCTCATATCGCCGCATTAAGGCAACAGGGTTCCGAAGGCCCCTATGTACTTCGTAGTTTAACTAGCTATAGAGGGTCTGAAGTTGGCGAAAGTTTCGATGCGCCAGCGTCAACCTCGAAAGCTCGGTTCAATGTTCGAGGCTTTCCATTCACTGCCTACGACGACGAGGAGTATGTCGATGAAGCGGGCCAAGATACCTTAGATTTCTTAGAGGACTTTGGATCAACCGATGAAGAGACGCAAACTGATCAGTAGGTCTATCAGTTACAAAACAAGGTTTTATATTTGCGGCTTAAGGTCGCAAAAAACCGAAGAATCTTAGTTTTCCGTAGAGCAGATGTTGTTAGCCTCTAAGTGGAACTAGGCTTGGCCAGAAAACGTGTTTAGACGTTTGGCGATAATTAAAATTTCACCTAAAAATGAGGACGATAAAATGAAAACCAAAGTATTAGTGCTGGTCTCAGCACTTATGTTTAGTTTCAACGTGCAGGCGAAGCTCAACGGCAAAAATGTAGTATTAGTACATGGCTTACAAACGACCCACTTAGGAGGTGCTCCTAATGACGCCGGGTTGCAACGAGACGCCAACGAATATTGGACTGCGTTTTGGGGAAGCCGAGCGGAGGCTATCCTCTACTGGTCTGCTGGCGAACGAGTGTCGGGTGGTATCAAAGATGACATGCGCACTCAAATTCTAAATCTAGAGTCTCAACGCCTTTGTAGCGACGGGTGCGTGTTTATAACTCACTCCACCGGCGACTTAGTGCTAAGGGATGCCTTAAAAAGACTCAACCAATGGGGCGTAAACCCCAATAATTTTAAAGTAATTGCGAGCTTGGATTTTGCTGGCGCGGGTGGTGGTAGCGAGCTTGCGAGCTTAGCGGCTAACATTTCAGAAGGCAGCGGTATTATTAATGCAGCGGCTAGAGCTGCTGTAGACCTAGCGTTAGGTTTTACTCCACAACCAGGTAACTTAGGTGTGTTATATGACCTTCGTCCGCCGACCGCAAGAACCATTGCTACGTCAAATGGTGTTACCCCACGCTTAAGGTTTGCTGGTACGGGTAGTGAGTTTTTTCGAATCACCAAAGCGTTCATTCCCGGTAAAGATGACGCCGTTGTTGGTTTGCATAGCTCTTGTGGATCGCGAACCATCGGCTCTTTCGATTCCTGTGACCGCAATGTTCAAGCGGATGGCGCGTTGAGAAGCGCGAGTGCGCCGTCATCGTTGTATTTTAATCACTTTCCCGTGTTGATGGGCAGCGGCACCGATCATTTCGAAGCAATTAGCAATGATCGCAGTGGTTATATGACTACCGTCGTTAATGATACGACTCGCGGAGTACGCTTAGATTTTGATGACTATAACCAACGTCGCTTCTTACGCAGTACCGTTCGCCGCGTTCGTGACAGTGATAGAAAAAGCATGTCAGCAACCGTGTTTGACACGCTCAATCGCTAGCGCGAGTAAAAACTAGTATTTAAGGGCCCTCACTTTTTTCAAAAGTTGAGGGCCTATTTTTTCCCAACCTAAATGGTTTTCAGTATGTCTCGACCCGAAGAATACTACTTTAAAGAAGGTTGCTTTATCGAAGAGTGGCACAACCTCGAACAAGATGCCTCTTGCTCAATAGCTCGAGTGCGAGTCGAAGCCGGTAAAGCCACCAAGTTACATGCACTAAAGAACACCGTTGAACGATATGTCATGTTGGGTGGTTCGGCCGTGGTTACTGTCGGTCAAAAGTCTTGGCAAGTAAGCGAAGGCGATGTTGTGGTTATTAAGCCAGACGAGCCACAAAAAATAGAAAATTTAGACCAACAAGATCTACTTTTCTTAGCAATCTGTACCCCACGTTTTGTTGTGGACAATTATAGAGAGTGTAGCGAATAGCTAGAAACACTCCAACTCAACCAAAAATAATAATCAAGACCAGAGGAAAGTATGAAACAAACCATTCAAACCTTGAGTACGCTAGTGTTGTGTACTCTGTTACTCGTAGTCAGTGCATCGGCGAACGCTAACTACACTAAAACAAAATATCCCATCGTGTTGGTACACGGGTTCTCAGGCTTTGATAGCGTTGGGGGTTTAATCGGGTATTTTCACACAGTACCCTACAACTTGCGCCGATCAGGTGCGAAAGTTTATGTTCCGTCGGTCTCAGCCTTTAACTCATCTCAAGCTCGTGGAGAACAGTTAGCCAATTATCTAATGACCTTGCCTGAGAGCAAATTTAATTTGATTGGGCATAGCCAAGGCTCGCCAACTTCCCGAGTGGCGGCGTCACTAATACCGCAAAAAGTTGCCTCTATCACCTCAGTAAATGGTGTCAACGGCGGGTCTAAGGTGGCCGACGTATTATTGGGCATAATTCCTGGCGACGTGGGCCAAAGTTTGGTGGCCGGAATCTTGAATTCAGCGGGAAGCCTAATTAATTTTTTCTCAGGTAGTAATAACCCTCAAGATGCTTTAGCCAGTGCAATCTCGTTGAGCACCCAAAGCACGTTGCAGCTTAACCAAGCACTGGGTAATAAAGGTATTAGCAGTTCTTGTAGCTCGTTGTCTGAAAACGTGAACATTAATGGTAACAATATTAAAATGTTTTCTTGGTCCGGCAATCGACCATTTACCAATGTGTTTGATATCACCGATGGCTTTTTAGGTGTGACCTCACTGGCATTTGGTTTTGAGCGAAACGATGGCCTAGTGAGTGTCTGTTCTTCAAAGCTCGGGCGAGTCATTAGCACTACTTATCAAATGAACCATGTTGATGCGATTAATCATTTATTTGGCGTGCGTGGGTGGACCAACCCTGTAACTCTTTATCGCACCCACGCTAATAGATTGCGAAACAAAAACCTTTAGCGGTGTCTGAGTCTAAATCAAAGCCGCTTTTCTTTGGGCTATTAGCGTTCGCGCTAATAGCCTTTGCGGCCGTCTTGTTTTTAAGGTTGTTAGATAGTCGCGAGCCAAGCCTTGTGCATCATCGCGCGCAGAGTCAATCAGTACCCGTGGCCTTGCCAGCGGCTGGCGACAATGTATTGGCGCCTCTAACGAAAAACGTAGCGGTGACCTCCACGCCACGCGAACATGATCAGCTGGTCATATCGTCGATTTTAGAAGGCACCAGTATTGATGGCGCACTTAAAGCCGACAGCCATGGCCATCTTATTTTAGATATTGAAGTAAGAGATTTCTTCGACTACTTTTTGAGTATTGCTGACGACACCGGCCCAGAGCAAGCGATTGGCGAGATTCAACGTTATGCGCAAAGCTACCTACCTGAGCCCGCTCGATCACAAGCCTTGTCTCTATTAGGAAACTATTTGCGGTATAAGCAAACAGAGTTTCAAATTCAGCAAGTTCCGATTACCCCAGCAAGTTTAAACGACAGCGATGCATTGCAATTGTTAAGGGCGAGTTTTGATCAATTAAAATATAAGCGCCAAAGCTTGTTTAGTATTGAGCAAGATCAAGCACTTTTTGGTTTAGAAGACAGTTATGCCAAGCATACTTTGATGAGCTTAGAGTTGATGGCCGATGACAGTACAAGCGATGAAGAAAAGCGAGCAAAGCTAAGTGCGCTTGAGTCACAACTACCCAGTGATGTATCAGCCAGTGTTGGGCAAACAAACGCAGGCCGCCAGCGGCAAACGACTATTGAAACCGCGGTAAATTCGGAGCAAGACGACGCTCAAGTTTATGAATCATTAAGCGAACAAGGCCTAGAACAACAACAAATCGACTCTATTATTAGTCGTCGCCAGCAACAGCGAGAATTCAATTCTGTATATAGCCGCTATCAACAAGCCAAGCGTGATTTGCGAGAGCGTGTAGCCGATGACCCTCAGTTGTATCAAACGCAACTCAATGAGCTTCAACAACGGCTTTTCATCAATCCCCATGATCGAACTCAAGCCGCATTACGAGATCTAAACACCGATTAAGTTGTAAAATTCAGTCTTTAGAATTAGTCAGAGGCGCAGCAAAGCGTTAGAATCAGCCGGTAATGACCCCAACAAATAGTTAAACCCGATACAAATTAGTCATCGGTATAAATAGGCTTTCACCGATTATGTTTCACTCAGAATCTTTCGACGTTATTGTTATTGGCGGTGGCCATGCTGGCACTGAAGCGGCGCTCGCGTCAGCGCGTACTGGTGCACGGACACTTCTTCTGACTCACAATATAGAAACCATCGGCCAAATGTCGTGCAACCCAGCGATTGGTGGCATAGGTAAAGGCCATATCGTTAAGGAGATCGACGCTATGGGGGGCGTCATGGCCGAAGCGGCCGACAAAGGCGGTATTCAATTTCGAACCTTGAACGCTCGTAAAGGGCCAGCGGTAAGAGCAACCCGCGCACAAGCTGATCGTGTGCTATATAAAGCGGCTGTTCGCGAAGTGGTTGAAAACCAAGAAAACTTATCGTTGTTTCAGCAGTCTGCCGATGACTTAATAGTAGAGAATGGGCGAGTTACCGGTGTGGTTACGCAGATGGGTTTGAAGTTCAAAGCCAAAACGGTGGTGTTAACGACGGGTACCTTTTTGGGCGGCATTATTCATATTGGTATGGAGAATTATCAAGGAGGCCGCGCCGGCGACCCACCGTCTAACGCCTTGGCAACACGTTTACGTGAAATGCCGTTTACTGTTGATCGCTTAAAAACCGGCACCCCCGCACGCCTAGATGCTCGTACAATCGACTTTTCAAAACTCGAAGCCCAGCCTGGTGATACTCCAGTACCCGTCTTCTCGTTTTTAGGTGATGTGTCACAACACCCGCAACAAGTGAATTGTTACATCACGCACACCAATAAAAAAACCCATGACATTATTCATGCTGGGCTAGATCGTTCGCCTTTATACTCTGGTGTAATTGAGGGTGTTGGCCCACGATATTGCCCGTCTATTGAAGATAAAATCGTGCGTTTTGCTGATAAAGATTCGCATCAAATTTTCGTTGAGCCAGAAGGCCTGAAAACCCACGAAGTTTATCCAAATGGTATTTCGACCTCACTGCCATATGATGTTCAATTTAACTTTATACGGTCGATTGTCGGATTTGAAAATGCGCAAATTGTACGACCTGGCTATGCTATTGAGTATGACTTTTTCGACCCCCGAGGTTTGAAACCAACCTTAGAAACTAAGTATATAGATGGCTTGTATTTTGCTGGCCAAATCAACGGCACCACAGGCTACGAAGAAGCGGGCGGCCAAGGTTTGCTTGCCGGCTTGAACGCCGCGCGTCAATCGCGCGACCAAGAAGGGTGGTACCCAACTCGAGACCAAGCTTATATCGGTGTGTTGGTAGACGACCTTATTACTATGGGCACTAAAGAGCCCTATCGCATGTTTACCTCACGCGCCGAATATCGGCTTATTTTGAGAGAAGATAATGCCGATTTACGGTTAACCGAGCCCGCACGTGAATTAGGCTTAGTCGACGACATTCGTTGGGCCGCTTTTTGTAAAAAACGCGAGTCAATTGATCGTGAAAAACAGAGGTTGAATGATACTTGGGTTCGCCCAGAAATGATCTCAGACGAGATTGCCAAAGCAACCATTGGCGATACGCTAAAGAAAGAAGCCAACTTGATGCAACTACTTCGTCGCCCCGAGGTGAGCTATGAAACCTTGATGTCACTGCCTGGTTCTGGAGACGGCGTAAGTGACCCAAGAGTCGCCGAACAACTGGAGATTCAAGCCAAGTATCATGGCTACA
Organism: Arenicella sp.; assembly: GCA_023301745.1. Lineage (GTDB taxonomy): Bacteria > Pseudomonadota > Gammaproteobacteria > Arenicellales > Arenicellaceae > Arenicella. Next base: position 52,974 of record JALZVW010000073.1, read on the forward strand.
TTGAGCGCCAGTATGCTGAGATTGAAAAGCATAAAAATAATGAGACGACGTCGCTCAGTGTCGAAATGGACTATTCCTTAGTCAACGGCTTATCAAACGAAGTGGCGCAAAAACTCAACGATCACAAGCCGACAACGATTGGACAAGCTTCTCGAATATCGGGCGTGACTCCAGCCGCTGTGTCTTTATTGCTGGTTTACCTGAAAAAGCGCGGAAAAGCCGCTTAAACATCGTATTTATGATGTTTAAGCGCCCTTTTTAGTAATTATTGTAAAAATGGTGAATTCATGGCCTTTTCAAAA
>JALZVW010000074.1 GCA_023301745.1 Arenicella sp.
TGCCAGACCCTGAGCACAGAGTGTTGCTAGGAAGTGACGAGGAATATGCCGCCGAGTTTAAGCGTTTGCTTGCTCAAGCGGTGACACGTCGCATGCGCTGCCGCGGGAGTATCGGAACACAGTTAAGCGGCGGCATGGACTCTGTGCCAATTACCATTTTGGCTAAAAATCAGGCCTCTAAGAATGATCAAAATTTAAGTGCTTATTCTTGGGCGTTTGATGACAGCCTCGGTGCCGACGAGATAAAGTACTCAGCGCCTCTTTGTCAGAAACTCAGCATCGAACAGTATGTAATAAAGTGCGACGACTTATGGTTCGATTACGGCCACAGCGCAACACTCGACCCTACGACGCCGATCTACAATCCGTTCATGACGTATAACCATGAACTATTTAAACAGGCTAAATCTCATTCAGTGACGGTGATGCTGAATGGTATTCACGGTGATGTACTATATAACTACACTCAGGGCATTCTTTATGAATTAGTTAAGGCTGGTCGATTGCGTCAGGCATTGGCTGAAGCGAGCAGTCTATTGAGATCGAGTGGTTCGATAAAGGTGTTTCTTAAGCAGTTTATCTTGCGGCCATTGCCTCTCGTGAACCGGTTCCTAGTTTGGCGCGCTCGTCGTAATAGTATTCGCGACGATATTTTGCAACCTCCTATTGTTAATCAACTAAAGGCTAGTGAATCGCAAGTTGACTATTTGGTCAAAGAAAGCCGACGCGCTCTGCGGCCATCTCAATGGCAAGTCGTATTCGGTGATTTCTCTGGGGCCGATGCGGCACTCGGTCGATTTCTCGAATCGGAATATGAAATTGAGCGTCGCTACCCATTTAGAGACAGAGAGCTATGCGAGTTTATGTTGGCTATTCCAAGTACTCAGCTGGCGTTAAATGGGGTTAAACGTCCCATCGTTAAACGCGCATTTTTAAGCGAATTTCCCGAGAACATCGCCAAGCGCAATAGTAAGACTTACTTTGCCGATGTGACATTGGATGGAATGGTCAACGATAAACAAAATGCCGAGTGGGGTGATTCGCAAGCTCGGCAGTGGTCGCACTATGTTAAAGAGTGTTACATTGACGAAAAAGCTATGCAAAACCACCTATTTCATGTTGTTAAGTGGCGTTGTGGTTACTATGATTACTGGAAGTCAGTATGTTATTATCCTATGGCTAAAAAAATTGGGTTAGACAATGAAAGATCGAAGTAGACAACATGATGAAGGCTGCCAAAAGCCTGTCGGTGATCAGTTAGTCGCTAGCACAAGTGTGGAAAAGGGCGCTAAGCCGTATCAAGCTCCCGTTCTTATTTCCTATGGTGACGTGCGAGATATTACCTTAGGTGGCACAATCGGTTTCGGTGAGAGCGGCGCGGCTAATGATTTTAATGTATTGGTTCCTTAATCTATAAGCACAACATGATTGTTGCCCTGGTAGGGATGTCCTAACCAGAGCGATAGGTTTCAATAGGCTTAAGTGTTTTTAAGAAATATCAAAAGGTGACAGTTTTTTTGTCACCTTTTTCTTTTTCAGAACCACGTAATCCGGCAGACCATTGGTATAGCTTGGGTAATCTTCGCCTTGAATTAGAGGGCTAAGGTACTCGCGGCATTCATCGGTAATAAAGAAACCGTCATCACTGATGTAATTCGCTGGCATTTTAATCTCAACATTAGCCACGTCAGCCAAGGGCGCATGGCCTATCTCCCACGTATACGGTGTATTACTTGTGCGCACAATTGTCGGCATAACGGCATTTTTGCCACTAACAGCTAGCTCCACAGCCGCTTCGCCCAAGGCATAAGCATGTTCAACATCGGTTTTAGATCCAATATGGCGTGCGGCTCTTTGTAAATAGTCGCAAACGGCCCAGTGGCACTTGAGACCAAGCGATTCCTTAATCATGCCGGTAACCACAGGAGCAACACCACCTAATTGGGCATGACCAAATGCGTCGCGTATGCCTGAATCGGCTAGAAAGGTTCCATCGGCCGTGTGCGCACCCTCTGAAACAACAATACTACATTGCCCTTTAGCCTTAACCGTGGCGTCTACCTTGGCAAGAAAGGCTTCTTGGTCAAAATCAACTTCAGGGAATAGAATAATGTCGGGGCCTAGGCCACGCTCATCGGCGGCTAAGCCCGATGCCGCGGCAATCCAACCGGCATGACGGCCCATTACTTCCATGACAAACACTTTGGTCGACGATGAACTCATTGAGGCGACATCCATTGACGCTTCGAGAATAGAAACAGCAACGTACTTAGCGACTGAGGCGAAACCTGGAGAGCAATCGGTAAACGGTAGGTCATTATCGATTGTCTTGGGCACACCAACACAGGTGATGGGGTAGCCCATAGACTCTGATAACTGAGATACTTTATGGCAGGTGTCTTGCGAATCACCGCCGCCATTGTAGAAAAAATAGCGGATATTATGGGCTTTAAATACCTCAATCAAGCGCTCGTATTCGGCGCGATGTTCTTCGAGTGATTTGAGTTTGTAGCGGCATGAACCAAAGGCGCCCGCTGGCGTCATCTTCAGGGCTTCGATGTCAGCCGCACTTTCTAGGCTAGTGTCGATTAAGTCTTCGCTGAGAGCGCCTAGAATGCCATCTTGACCTGCGTAAACCTTGTTGATTTGGTCTGGGTACTTTGCGGCGGTTTGCAGCACGCCGGCTGCCGACGCATTAATGACAGGCGTGACTCCACCTGATTGGGCATAGAATGCATTGTATGCAGGCATAAATTTCCTCAATAAACCTTAAAGAGCCATTATTGTCATAACAGCGATACTATTCAGTGTTGTCAACGAATCAGCGTTGCCAACCTTTCTTTGTGTTAATAGTATAACGTAAGCTGTTTTACTCATCTAAATTTTAGGTGGTTTGAGTGTATAATTTGGCCTCTTTAAACCTCTATTGCGCAAATATGAATAAGATCACCGTAGTGGCTGTTGACGGCCAACAACAAGAAGTAACATTTAATCAAGGCGACAGCCTGATGGAAGTATTGCGAGAAGCGGGGTATGAAGAAATTGAAGCCATGTGTGGCGGCTGTTGTTCATGTGCCACTTGTCATGTAAAAATTGATAATCAGGCAACTTATAAATTGGCTGAAATAGAAGAAGATGAAGAAATGTTGCTGTCGATGACTGACGACTATGATCAAACGACGTCTCGCTTATCGTGCCAGCTATCAATGAGCGATGCTCAAAGCGGAATGACCGTAAGTATCGTAAGCTCAGATTAGAACCGTATGGACCCATTAACCCAAGGTGTATTAGGTACGGCGGCGTCACAGCTTGTCTCTAGGCGAGCGGAGAAAGTAGCCGCCGGCGTTATCGGTTTTTTCTCTGGTATGGCGGCTGACTTAGACGTACTGATTTCGTCGTCAACCGACCCACTACTTTTTCTAGAATTTCATCGTCACTTTACTCATGCGCTGGTCTTCATACCCGTCGGTGCTCTTATCTGTACCGTTGCTTTCAGAGCCATTTTTAAGTCATGGTTTAAGCGAAATCAATTGAGCTTTGGGCGAAGCTATTTATTTAGTTTTGTTGGCTATGCCACCCATGCACTACTTGATGCTTGCACCACCTATGGCACGCAATTGCTTTGGCCGTTTAGTGATATGCGTGTGGCGTGGAATACAGTCTCGGTAATTGACCCGCTGTTTACCATACCGCTACTTCTTTTGATGATTTTTGCGGTGTTAAGACGATCGACTCGTTTGGCTTGGTTGGGTTCTCTATACGCAGCCGGCTATTTGGGCCTAGGGGTGATGCAAAATAATCGTGCGCTTGATGTCGCTGAACAGCTTGCAATGAGTCGTGGTCATACCCCGATTAACTTAGGCGTGAAGCCAAGTATGGCAAATCTGTTAGTTTGGAAGAGCGTTTATGAGCATCAGGGGCGTTACTATGTAGACGCCGTTAGGGTATTGACGGGCAGTCAAATATATACCGGTGTGTCAGTAGAGAAGCTTGATCTTAATACTCACTTTGCTTGGTTGAAGCCTGATTCTCAACAAGCCATAGACGTTGAACGCTTTCGTTGGTTTTCTAATCAACACCTAGGAATTGATCCTGATAATAGTAATCGAATTATTGATGTCAGGTATTCATTGGTCCCCAACCAAGTGCGTGGCATGTGGGGAATCACCTTAGATCAAACGAAGCCGTTGATTGATCATGTGGAGTGGTCAACTAATCGCCCCAAAGGCCAAGCGGCGTTAGATAAAGGCGCTCAATTGATGCACATGATCATGGGCAAGTAAACTCATACTAAGTCGCCTGATGAGTCTGTGTGGCTGAATCGGTCATTAGATAAAAAGTACACCGACTATAAACAAACCACCGATACGTTTTGATTTTCAGCCACAATCGGAAAGCACAGGCTGTCGTCCTCTGGTGGTTCAGGCAAGGTCGATTGCAACTTAATCAGCTTTCCGGTGGTGCCCGAGGTGTTGGCATCTTGATTGCCCATAAAGTAGACTTCCCCGGTTGAATCTTGGGCAAAACCAAAGATAACGATCTCAGGCGCTAAATTCATTTTACTTATAGAGCCGTCATTAAGATCGCCAATAAAAAGCGTTGATAGAAAATCACCAAAAATATACTTTCCGCGCAAAGATGGGTTGCGCGAACCGTTGTATACATAGCCACCAATTACCGATATGCCCTCGTCATGATCGTATTCTAATAGAGGAGGGGTTAAGGTAATAAAGGGCAGGTTATTGGGAATATCAAAGGTCAATATGCCGTCACGTTCTCCATTGGCATCAAAGAAAAATCTCCCTTCTCTAAAGCGCCAGCCGTAGTGTTGGCCTTTGGTGACGCGATTTACTTCTTCGATGTCGTTTTGCCCAACATCGGCTGCATATAAGTTACCTTGATTATCAAATGAGAGCTTCCAGGGGTTTCTGAAACCATAAGCAAATATTTCGTCTAACGCTGAATTGTCATTAATAAACGGGTTGTCTGAAGGGACACCATAGGCGCCATGTGAGTCGCCCAGTGGATCTATGCGTAGAATCGAACCTAATGGGTTTAACGGGTCTGAAGCATTTCCGCCAATGCTGTGGCCGGGCCCTTGATCATCGGCATTGCCGCCATCGCCTAAGCCTATATACAAAAAGCCTTGTGAGTCGAAAACCAGGTCGCCACCATTATGGTTAAATTGGGGTTGGTTAATTCGTAGTAATTCACGTTCTGAACTGATGGCCGCTAAACCTTGAGATTGAGACGGATCAGCGACGATAAACTCGCTAATGACGCCTTGATGATTGGCCGCCTCAATGCTGGCTACTGTTGTTAAGTCTCCAATGCCTGAAGTCGGTTCCGACGTATGAATGTAAAGCCGGCCATTGCTCGAAAATTGGGGGTGAAACGCGAAACCAAGTAAGCCTCGTTCATCATAACCGCCAGGAGCAAACGCTCCGAGAGGTACCAAGCGGCTTTGTATATTAAGGTATTCCGATTTATCGCCTGTCTCGAGGTCTACTCGCCATACGATTCCAATTTGGTCGACCACAAAAAATTGTGAACTCAATGATCTAAGGGGTGCTTGTGAGGCGCCTAATGGCGATGTGAAGCCGCTAGCGATCTCGATTAATTCCAACGACACCTCTTGCGTTGCTATTTTTTCTGGGAATGGGTCGACGCTGGTCGGTGGGAATGTAACGCCTATAATTTCACCATCGGCATTGAATATATTGTTGACCTGACCTGCGCGCCAACCCGGTTGCTGGTTTAAATTTATTTCAGCTAAGTTACTCGTGCTCGGGTTATCTTGGTCCGAATTGAGGCCTTCGGCGAAGCTAAAGGAATCTTCTATTTCGCGAGTCAGTGGGTCTGATTGACTAAAGTGTTGCTGCAGCGCTGAACCATAAGCGTTCCATGGTGCGCCGCCGTCGCGGTCAGCATGGCATAGCTGGCAATTAATATCGCTAGAAGTTGAGTCCGGGTAAAAGTCTCTCCAATCATTTAGAAATGTAGCGACGGCGAATACTTCTCGTGTGACGCACAATAAAATAATGGTTAACACTATTTTGATACTGCTTTTCAAACGGTGAATAAGCATGAAAAATTACCTAACCTAATTAAATTTTAATCACAACGCACCAACCGCAACGCGACTATTTTTGAATACGCGGAATGTATACTCTCGTGGCGTCAACCTTATATTTATCGAGCCTAAATTTGTCATACTAGATTTGACTGACTTAATGCCCAAAAAGCGAAACAAATGATCGCGGGGCATTAATGGCTAGATTTCTTAGTCGCAGAAGTTTGCGTGCTTCATGGCGAATAGTCAACCTTGGTAACACATGCCATCGCCCCTGTTTGCTATAGGCTCAGGTGGCTGAATTGTTATGGCTATTATCCTTTCTTAGGCTTTCTCAAACGCTAAAAGCGCCTTCATCGGCGGCGATTACGCGCACTTCTGCGGGTTTTACTAATAACCCCACCTTCGACACTCTGGTCACCGTTAAGCTGAGCTTGCGCGCCAGCGGTCACCGAGCCAAGCGTGGCTATTACCGTTTCAATACTCGGTGTTTCGCCTTTAGTATGTTGGTCGATCGCCGCCCGCATAGACGCGACATGCTCGGGCGTCGTACCGCAACAGCCACCAATAATCCGAGCTCCTGAATCGATCGCCATTTTTGCATAGTCAGCCATCAACTCCGGCGTGCCGCTATAACTAATTTCACCGCCGACCCATTCTGGAATGCCGCAGTTGCCTTTGGCGACCAGTACCGCATCTAAACCACTTTCTTGCACTGTTTTTCTCATGTTCATGATCGCCGCGATGACTTCAGCGGCACCAACACCGCAATTTGTGCCAAAGGCGATGAGCGGCACCTCTAACTCTTTTTGTAAGTTAACTAAGTCGGCGGCGGTAACCCCCATCATTGTGCGACCGTTGGTGTCTATACTCAAGGTGAGCACTATGGGTAAGCCGGCAACACTAGCACCCCGTATTGCCGCATGAGATTCTTCAATCGATGAAATTGTTTCGATCCAAAGTACATCAACACCACCTTGCTTTAGGGCCAATGCTTGCTCAGTAAAGGCGGCTTGAGCGTCTTCAATACTGAGCGAACCCGCGGGCTCTAATATTTCACCGGTTGGGCCCATCGAGCCTGCGACCACAATGTTACGGCCTGATTGCTCAACTTGTTCGCACAATAATCGCGCGGCGGCGATATTCAGTTCGGCAACACGATCTTGCCCATCATGCAACTTTAGGCGGTATGAGGTGCCACCAAAGGTATTAGTGAGCACCACATCTGAGCCAGCATCAATAAACCTGCGGTAATGTCTAGCGACTCTGTCAGGGTAGTCAACATTCCAAAATTCGGGCGAATCGCCTGATTGCAAACCCATCGCAAATAGGTTGGTGCCGGTAGCGCCGTCTAGCAGTAATACCGCTTTTTCTTGGAGTAAGTTGAATAATTTATTGCTCATAAGCGTACCGCTAATCAAAAAAGTGAAAAGGTTAGTGGTAACTAGAATACGCGTGTTTAAAACAGCTTCAATGCCTGAAAACGGCTCTTAATGTCGCTTAAGGGTTAGCATGGTGATTGCTTAGCGACGGTCTAAGCTTAAAACGGCGTTTGTGATTTAACCTCTTGAACAAAAAAAATTTACACCAAAGGTTCGGCGCATTACGATACCCTGCAATACAACGAACTCAGATGTAAAGAATAATTCGACTCATGGCTATTTTGTTAAACAATCAGACAGGCGAAAGCCAGCCGTGGGCTGATGCTTTAGCTGGTTATTTACCTGAATTAGACATTCATGTATATCCGAATATTCCCAATGCAGATGATATTGAATATGCCGTTGTGTGGCATCACCCTCACGGTGATTTGTTGAACTACCCAAACCTAAAAGCTATTTTGGTTCTCGGCGCAGGTATGGACCACATTGATCAAGAATCACAACTACCGAATGTGCCTATTGTGCGCTTGGTCGACCCGTCGGTGAATGATGAAATGTCTCAATACGTTTTGTATTGGGTGATGCATTTTCAACGTAACTACGAGCGCTATCGCGCGCAAGCCGCGGCAAAATTTTGGCAACGTCATATGACGCCTCTTTCGAGACAGTTTCGAGTATCGGTGGTTGGCGCCGGCCCGATTGGCCAATTCATATCAAAGCGCCTAGCGCTAAATGGTTTTGCATCGCAAAGTTGGAGTCGTAGCGAGAGAACAATTGATAATGTAGAAAGTTTCTATGGCGACCAAGGTCTACTAACTATATTGAAATCGAGTGATGTCTTGGTCAACTGTTTACCGTTGAACCGCGCGACTAGGCATTTTTTAGATCATCAAAAATTATCGATGCTTCCCAAAGGCTCCAGCCTAATTAACATTAGCCGCGGTGCAGTACTTGATGACCGAGCATTGTTGAACTTGCTCGATTCAGGTCATATCGCGAACGCCGCATTAGATACCTTTACAGAAGAGCCTCTGGCAAAAACATCAGACTATTGGCAGCGTGATAATGTGTACATAACTCCGCATATGTCGGGCAGCACATATCCAACGCTAGCCTGCGAGGTGATTGCCAATAATATAAAGCGAATTGAAAATGGTGAACAACCGTTCCCGATTTACATGCCGGAAAATAAGCTCTAGAGCTTAGACTTTTAAGATAAACGAACCCTGAGGTTTAATCATGACCGTATACGCAATTGCTCAAATAGAAATTTTTAATCGCGAGGCTTACGATCGATACCAAGCTAAATTTTGGGATGTCTTTAAGCAGTTTGACGGTTCTTTGTTGGTGAACGATGAGAACCCTAAGGTGCTTGAAGGGCAATGGCCGAAAGATAAAGTTGTTTTAATGTCGTTTCCCAGTGAAGCGTCGTTTTACGCATGGGCCGGCTCGCCACAGTATAAGGAAATTGTCGCAGATCGAAGAGCTGGTGCGAATTTAAGCATAATTTTGTCCGAGAAATTTAGTTTAAATGGCTAAAATTACTCCCCCAGGCGAGCCTAGTCTCTATGACTTAATCTACGATATGGTGTGCTCAGTGCCAGAGGGTCGAGTCGCGTCTTACGGGCAAATTGCGAGGCTCATTGGTCGGCCACGAAATGCGAGGCAAGTTGGTTACGCCTTAGCGGCGTTGCCTGAAGAGCATGAGGTACCCTGGCACCGTGTTGTCAATGCCAAAGGCGAGATAAGCGCTAGAGCTAAGGCAGGTTATGAAGACTATCAACGTATATTGCTAGAAGAAGAGGGTGTTGAATTTAACCCTGCCGGGAGAATCTATTTGAAAACCTTTTTGTGGGACGCCTGATTCAGCTAATAATCAGGCGCCTAAATAAACACATTGTTTCTATAACGCTTGTTCTTGCTTGTCCATTAAGCGAAACGTTTTAGCAATCGGAAAGAGCACATCACTGCCCAGTTGAGCACTTCGTTCAGCAGACCAGCCGGTTGATTCGTTCGGTAGGTCGGCATTATCTTTAAACGGCATCTCTATTGTGAACGACAAGGTTTTAAAGTGTTCGCCTAGCCAATTTGCGGCAATGCGTAGGTCGGCTTGGCCAGGCTTATCCTTGGGGTAACCGTGAGTATCTTGAAAGTCTGGTGAGATGCTCATATAGGTGTTTTTGAAGCGTTTCTCTAGCTCGGCATGGCGCTCATCATAACTAGGGTTGCCTTCACAACCGGCAACAAAGTTATACGGCAACTCTTCATCGCCGTGGATGTCTAAAAACAGGTCGCCGCCTTCGGCCATCATGCGCTCGCGCACTAAGAACACTTCTGGGCTAGTCTCCATTGACGGTGTTTGCCATTCCCGGTTGAGGTTGGCACCAGCGGCATTGGTTCTCAAATTACCTCGAGCTGAACCATCGGGGTTCATGTTAGGGACAACGTAGAACGCGGTATCACTAAGCAGTTTGCGCGCGGCCGGATTATTCTCATCTAGCAAGGAATGTAAAAAGCCTTCGACAAACCACTCGGCCATTGTTTCTCCTGGATGCTGCCGAGCAATGACCCACGCTTTGCGTTTAGGCGACTCCGTTTCACTAATTCGCAGCATACTCATTGCGTGGCCATCAAGAGTTTGGCCCAGTGTCTCATTGGTCACGCGTGTGTCGCCTTGAGCCCAAGATAAAAGGTCCAAATGGCGTTCATGACTATAGGGCGTGAAATAAGAGAAGTAGACCGAGTTTTGTGTCATTTGAATTTCAAAGCTCAACACCCCATTTTCGTATTTGCAGGGTGTTCTAAACCAATCAGACCGGTCCCACGAAGTACACACTGAATACCCAGGCCAGCCACCGGTATAAGACGATTTGCCTGCGTTAACGATGCTTACTTTACAGGTTTCTCCAATCTCAGCTTCTAAACGAAAATGAAAGAACTGAAGAAATTCACTGGCGTTATCTTTTGCGATGGCCAGTCTAATATCTTGCGGATTAGAGGCATCGATCACATCGATATTGCCACTGTCGAATTGAGCCGAAATCATTACTGATTGCATGGGTAGGGTCCGGTTGAAATTAATGTTACAACAATGGCCATAGAATATGAGTCTATTTGAATAATGTCTATGGTTAAGGCGTGTTGTAGCGCGAATACAAAATAATAGCGTAAAAATGCCCTAAACAACCGGAGGATATTATGGATTTATTCAATGTTAGATGAGTGGCAAATGTTAGATGGGTGTATTGTCGCCGCAGCGGCATGTCGGTTTATTGCAGGTGCAATTTGGCGTGGCCCGGTTATGGGTATTTAGCCTAATTAGATTAGTTGGTATTAGCGCTTTCATTTAAAGCTAAATTTTGACAGACTTTTAACTCTAGCGACACATCCCTTTATAGGAAGCTATTAATGTCAGATGTTAAAGACTCTTCAAAATCAACCGATCAAGCGAGCCACCTAATCTTTAAAACTCAAAATCTCGACACTTTAGGTGGCGAAGCACAAAACGCTGACCCAATAAGCTCTCAAGATAATGACATTGAAGCCCGGCTGGGCGATGCAAAAACGGCATTACGAAGCGGCGATATCGCAAGCTCTATTAAGGCACTCGAACAGGTTCTAACACAACAGCCAATGCACCGAGATGCCTTGTATTTTCTCGCGGTGTGTTTGCGTCGCCAAGCGAACCACAGTTCAGCGTTTGACGTGCTTGAACGACTTCTAAGCGCACACCCTGATCATGGGCGAGCGTATCAAGAGTACGGTCATAATTATTTGGCACTCAACGACGATGTCAACGCCTGTGAAAGTTTCACCAGAGCGGTGTCGCTAAACCCAACGCTGGTTGCAAGCTGGAAATTCTTAGTCACACACCATAAAAAAAATGGCAACGCTAGCCAAGCTGATGAAGCGGCTCGCCATATTCAACATCTCTCAACGCTACCTCCCGAGCTGACCTCGGTTAGTAGTTTATTGCACGACGATAAAATCTATTTGGCTGAACAGCTTTGCCGGCAGTTTCTAAAGAAAAAACCTCATCACCCAGAAGCAATGCGATTATTAGCCGACATCGGCAGTCGGCTTCAGATTCTAGATGACGCTGAGCTTCTATTAGAAAAATGCGTCGAATTTTATCCCGATTTTCATCATGCCAGATGCGACTATATTCAAGTGTTGCACAAGCGCCAGAAGTTTGAAGCGGCGCTAGAGCAAGCTAAACATCTTTACGCCGTTGACGCGAATAACCCTGTATTCGAACTCAGCCTGGCGAGCAGCCACCAAGCTGTTGGTAACTTCGAAACAGCCTTAGATATCTACAATGATATTTTGCAGAAAAACCAAGAAAATTATTCAGTCTATTCAGCCCGCGGTCACGCGTTGAAAACCATTGGGCATACCGAACAAGCGGTTAAGTCTTACCAACAAGCCTACGCGGTCGAAGCAAGTTATGGTGACGCTTATTGGAGTTTGGCAAATCTCAAAACTTATCAATTTTCCGATTTCGAAATTGAACAAATGAGAACACAGCAAGCGTTAAGCTCAACCTCTGCAATCGATAAAACCCATCTTTGTTTTGCCTTAGGAAAAGCCCTAGAAGATCGCCAAGATTATGCGGAGTCATTTGAGTTTTATAACCTGGGTAATCAATTGAAACGAGCATCGAGTAAATACTCTACTGACACACTCTTAGCCGACTTCGCGGAACAGAAAATGCTTTTCACCGCTGATTTTTTTTCTCAAAGAGATGGTTTTGGTTATGACTCGTCGGCGCCTATTTTTATAGTAGGTTTACCGCGAGCTGGTTCAACCTTACTCGAGCAAATTCTGGCATCTCACTCTCAAGTCGATGGCACTATGGAGCTGGCTAATGTGATTGGCTTAGCAAACCGCTTAGGTGGCCGAGCCACGGTTCATAGAAAGCCGCAATACCCTAAGGTTTTGGAAATGCTAACGAATGAACATGTGAGCAAGTTTGGTCGTGATTTTATTGATGACACTCAAATCCATCGTAAATCTGGTTTGTTCTTTATTGATAAAATGCCGAATAATTTCCGCCACATCGGCTTGATTCACCTGATGTTACCAAATGCAAAAATTATTGATGCTAGGCGAGAGCCCATGGCGTGTTGTTTTAGCGGGTTCAAGCAATTATTTGCAGAGGGTCAAGAGTTCACTTATGGCTTAGAATCGATTGGCGCCTATTATCAAGCCTATGTTGAACTAATGAACCACTGGGACACTGTGTTACCCGGCCGTGTACTAAGAGTGCAACACGAAGATGTGATCGACAATCTTGAAGCACAAGTACGCCGTATTCTCGATCACTGCGGTTTGGAGTTCGAGCAAAATTGCGTTGATTTTCATAAAACACAAAGAGCGGTGAGAACACCGAGTTCTGAGCAGGTACGCCAACCAATCTACAAAAGCTCGATGCAGCAATGGCAAAACTATTCAGAGTATTTAGACCCCTTGGTCAACAGTTTAGGCAAGGCGAAGGGCAGCTACAATGAGTGAATTCGTTGATTACTTGCATGAAGTCTTCGAAACCTTTGGCCCAATTCGGAGCCGTAAAATGTTTGGCGGTTATGGAATTTATCATAACGATTTAATGTTTGGCTTAGTGGCCGCTGATCAACTCTATCTTAAGACAGATTCCATCAATGTTGCATTGTTTGATGAGCGAGGCCTGGAGCCGTTTGAATTTGTTGCTAAAAATAAGGTGTCTAAGATGTCTTACTATTTGGCGCCCGAAGAAATATACGACGACCCTGACGAGGCGCAATTCTGGGCTGAGATTGGTTTTCAAGCCGCGCTTAGAACCAATGCTATTAAAATGAAACGACCGATCAAAAAAAACAAGAAGCCAAGCGAATGAATAAGATAAATCCTAAGAAGTTACTGAACAGTAAGTGGACCGCGACCAAGGTAGAGAACAAGGAAAGACATTTTCTTGTGGTTGAAGTTGAATACGACGAAAACGCTAATGTTTTATTGTGTGTTATCGAAGCCGTTATGACAAAGCGCCAAGCGCCAATCGAGTGGCAAAATTTAAATGATCGAAGCCAATGGCTAACCGGTTGGGTGTAGGGTTTTTTTAAAATTGTTACGCTAAACTGCCCTCGATCTGGGCCTAAGTGAGTTTTAGGTTTGAAGGGTTTTTTCGCAAGCGTTATCATGCACACCCATATTATTCTATTTCTTAATTGAGTTAAGAGTTGTCATTATCTATGAGCGAACAAGACGAAAAATCACAAGAAGGTGCGGTTAACTCTCAACACCAAACGATTATGCAGGGTGGTAAAATTGAAGAGTTTGCTGATGCACTGGGCCGGTTTTGTCGTGTTGAAGGCTGGAAAAAGCTCAAAGATGAAAACGGTGAGTCGTTTCGAACTCTCAGGCATTACGTGGAGGCCAAGCCCCCGTTTGGCGCCGGCTATTCTGGAAAAGCTGGCATGGAGAAAATAGAAGCGTATCTGTCGCTAAACCCAAGAGTCAAAGATTTTTTTCAACATTGCCACGCAAGTTGTCTTTCTGAATTGGCGCAGGAGGAGGGCGTTAGCCCAGCCGTTGTTTCCAAAAGAGAATGGGATGATGTCAAAGGTGCTAGGTTAGCTAAGATCATAGAAGCAAACCCTGAAGAGGTCTATATCGAAAAGGCGGCCGCTTACATAGAAGATAAAGAACGTGTGAAACCAGCGCCGCGACCAACCGACGAGTACTCACCAATAAGAATGAGTTATCGGCCGACTCACACTTATTCGTTTGCACAAAAATTAAAAGACAGCGTCTCAGAAGAAGATTTAGGTGTTCTCATTGACGCACTAAAGTCTCCCGATCTGGGAGATCTTATTGAATTCGAAAAATACTACAACATCGGCCTATCAGCACTTAATCGAGCTAAAAGCGACTCAGGTTGGGGGTCTAGTTCATTGAAAGCGCCTGAGGAATATCAAGGGCGAATGCCCAAAATTAAATTGTCAAAATGGCTAGATGACGAACAAGGCCACAGTCAGCTCTCTTTGTGCGATGAGTCTGGCCAAATAGTGACTGTTGGAATGTCTAAGGCCGGTAGCGTTAAGGGCTTGTCTTTTAGCTAGGTTAGTCGGTTAAAAATGGGCGTGTATTGTGAGCATGCCCGAGTTAACTAAGTAGGGTGGTTTTGAAATTATTAGAAATCTTCACAGCGGTACATTGACGCGGTGCAGGCCATTACAGACCAGTCCGTTCTGTGCCAACAGAATTCATCATCGTTTATGAGATACATATCCCAGATAACAGTATCGCCGCTTTCAGTTGTTCGATACTCGCCTTTGATCTCAGAACGAATGACTCTATCTGATTCACCTAATATTAAATAGCTTGAAAGATTCTCTATATCTCCGGCTTTGTTAGAGATAAAGCCATCTTCAGAATAGGCATACATAAACATACCATCATCTGAAAAAGAGTAAGTTTGTTTTTGCTTACAATCGCCCTTATTGCTTGACCAAGATCCAATTGCCGCTTCTCTCATCGTTACTGAGGTTGAGTTACCGCAGTCTGACAGTAATGAAATTATGAGCAACAAAAGGTATTTATTTATGGCGTTATATTTCCTAAGGTTTTAAACAGGTAGCTGTTAAACAGGTCATGCTTTTTCTTTATTTTTAATCGAGTGTTGTTTACGCCGCAATATTAAATAGGCCGCGAAACCAACAGCAACAACGGGAATAGTAACCAGCAGTATACAAACCCAAACATGCTGCAGTTTTTACTTGTTAGTTTTCATTTAGTAAATGTAGACCGGAGTATCAACAACACAGTCACTTGTTGGAATAAGTTTGTAATTTCCTTGCTCCAATTTTTCAGCTAAATGTGGGTAATTTTCGTTCACATGCTTAAGAGCAGATTCAAATTTATTTTCTACTTTCAATAAATCAATGGTCGCATCCAATTGACTATCTTTAGTTCTACTAAATTCAAATTCAGAAATATGACCGAGATATATAATGCGATTTTCAGGTAACGAAAAAGTTATAGTTTCGCCACCTCCACAAAATGAATGCAGAAATAGGTTGGGGTTGTACCCTGATATTTCTCCTAAACCATATGATTCGTTAGATTTAATTTCTCCAATAAGGTAACCATTCTCTGCTTTTCCTCGCCATCCTCCGGCGAACCCTGCGGTACTAAAAACCTCATCGTTTACACCGTTTTTAAGAAATGTATATTCATAATCAGTTTTAACCCCGATTACAAAAATACTTGTACCAGGTTTTCCAAGCTTGTAGTCCGCTGGGATCGCGCCACCTGATACGCAACCGGATAGATATAAAATCGAAATTATTAGAGCTATATTTTTTATCATAGAAGTAAATTTAAGTTTGAATTGAGGTAAAACTAACGCGCGTTTTTTGCGCGTCCGAGCGAACGCAGTGAGCGGTAGTTTTGGAACTTGT
>JALZVW010000075.1 GCA_023301745.1 Arenicella sp.
ATCAACAAAATGGACAAAGACTCGGCCGATCCTGATCGTGTTAAGCAAGAATTAGCCACACAAGAAGTTATCCCTGAAGATTGGGGTGGTGAGGTAATGATGATTCCAGTTTCGGCCCACACTGGCGACGGTGTAAGCACGTTACTTGAATCGGTTGCCATGCAATCTGAGTTACTTGAATTGAAAGCACGCCCATCAGGCAATGCAACCGGTACGGTTGTTGAAGCACGCTTAGATAAAGGTCGTGGTGCAGTTTGTACTATTCTTGTTCAGCAGGGCGAGTTGAAGTACGGCGATATTGTGCTGGTTGGTCAAGAGACTGGCCGTATTCGTGCGATGGTTAATGACTCTGGTGAAACAATTAAAGTGGCTGGCCCATCAATGCCGGTTGAGATTCAAGGCTTAAGCGGTGTTCCTGCCGCCGGTGATGAAGTCTTAGTAGTTGAAGATGAGCGCAAAGCGCGTGAAGCAGCAAGCTTTCGTTACAGCCGTGATCGTGAAGCTCGTTTGGCGCGCCAGCAAGCCGCTAAACTTGAGAACATGTTCTCACAAATGAGCGAAGGCGAAGTTAAGAACGTAAATGTTCTAATCAAAGGCGATGTGCAAGGTTCTATCGAAGCGCTTTCTGAATCGCTGATCAAGCTATCAACGCCTTCTGTGAAAGTAAGTGTGGTTCACAGCATGGTTGGTGCGATTAACGAATCAGACATAAACTTGGCGATGACCTCGTCAGCATTTGTGATTGGTTTTAATGTGCGTGCTGATTCTCAAGCGAGAAAGCTCGCTGAGCAAGAAGATGTGCAAATTCGTTACTACAGCATCATTTATGAAGTAATTGATGACGTAAAAGCCGCGATGGAAGGTCTGCTAGATCCAGAAATACGTGAAGACGTGATGGGCTATGTTGAAGTGCGTGAAGTATTCCGCGCACCGAAAATTGGCACCATTGCCGGTTGCTTCGTAACAGAAGGGGTTGTCAAACGTAATGCTCATGTACGAGTTTTACGCGATAGCATTGTTATTTTTGAAGGTCATATTGACTCATTGCGCCGTTTTAAAGACGACGTCAGCGAAGTTAAAATTGGTACCGAATGTGGTATTGGTGTGACTAATTACAATGACATTAAAGAAGGCGACCAATTAGAAATTTTCGAAAAGGTTGAGGTTAAAGTAACGCTTTAGAGCGTTGCGTAATATTGATAGGTTCTACGCTTTAACGGCGTAAGAGCCTTCAGCCAAGAAGGTAAGAGCCTTCAGCCAAAGAAGGTAAGAGCCTTCAGCCAAAGAAGGTAAGAGCCTTCAGCCAAAGAAGGTAAAGAGCAATGCCAAAAGAGTACGCCAGAAGCGAACGTGTAGCACAGACAATCACTCGTCAATTGGCGATGATTTTGCGTAATCAAGTGAAAGATCCGCGTGTCTCAAGCTTAACAGTGACCGATGTTGAGGTGACCAAAGACCTACGACAAGCAAAAATCTTTGTAACTTCAATGTTCGAAGACGAAATTGATATAGCCGACACGATGGAAGCTTTAGACAAAGCCAATGGTTTCTTGCGCAGGGCATTGGCTGCGGTTATTGATATGCGCCATTGCCCGAATTTGCTGTTTAGCTACGATAATTCAATTTCTGAAGGTGCGAGAATGTCGGCTTTAATTGCTAAGGCGTTGGGGCCTAAAGATTAGCGCCATCTTTTATCGCAACATAATATGAAGCTTGTTTACATATTAGGCTTAGAGCATAGCGGCACAACGCTCACAGACCATTTGTTGAGTTCACAACCAAATGTCATTGGTTTAGGAGAAGTATCTTCATACTTTTCACCATCTCATATGCGTTATTATCTTAAAGAATGTGGCGATCTAGACGACCACGATATTTGTTCTTGTGGTAGCCAATGGTCAAAGTGTGAGTTTTGGTCGTCGTTGAATCATTTGAATGGTGGGTTTTCTGACTTACCGTTAGAGTCGAAGTATATTGAGTTGGTAAAGCACTTTTCTAGTCTCTATGGTACTGACTCTGTGATCGTCGATTCGTCAAAAAACTTAGCGAGCCTGCAACAAGTGTTAAACATGGCTCAGAGGGCCAATATTAGTAAAGACGATATTGCGATTGTTCTTTGCATTAAAGACGTCCGCAGCTTTGCCGCGTCGATGATCAAGAGAAGTGAGAACAAGCCTTCGCTATTGTCGGTGATGCGGAGCTTTAATTACTGGTTGGGCCAGAATAGGAAATTCCTAAAGTTTTTAGATACATCTGACCTATGCTCCTGCGTGAGCCTCTATGAGGCTTTATGCAGCGCTCCAAATGTTGAAATGGAGAAGTGCTTAGCTCGAATCGGCTTAGGGTCGAATAAAGACATATCTATTCACCACAACTCGTCTCACATCGCAATGGGCAATAAAGGTTTCACTATGAGGAACCGCGAGAAAATAGTGTACGACAGTTCATGGACCAAATTTTGGCAGATTAGGGTCGCTTTCTTATTTAGTTGGCCCGCTCGAAAACTTAACCAGAAGATCTATTCTCGCGTTGGCGAGCAGAGTAACCTATGAAGAAAGACATCCATGGCGTAATACTCCTAGATAAGCCGACCGGCATGAGTTCGAATGCGGCGCTGCAAAAGATAAAGCATGGTTTCAACGCAAAGAAGGCCGGCCATACAGGAAGCCTAGATCCGTTGGCGACTGGCTTGCTACCAATTTGTTTGGGGCAAGCGACCAAAGTGTCAGAATACCTTCTCAAATCACATAAAAAATATACTACTGTTCTGAAACTTGGCGAAGTCACCGATACCCTTGATAGTGAAGGTGAAGTGACTATCACGATGCCTGTCGATGTAAGCGACGAACAGCTTCAGGCCGCATTAGGCCAGTTTCGAGGAGATATCAAGCAAGTGCCGCCTATGTACAGTGCCTTAAAAAAGGACGGTCAGCCGCTGTATAAATTAGCCCGCAAAGGCGAAATTATTGAACGCCCAGCCCGTGACATGACAGTGCATAGTCTCGAAGCAAAGCGTATAGACCTTGATCATGTTGAACTCAGCGTTCATTGTTCTAGTGGTTTTTATATACGCTCTCTTTGTCACGATCTAGGTCAAGTGTTGGGCTGCGGCGCGCATGTGGTAGAGCTTAGAAGAACCGACATTAAAGCGATTTCAGTTGAGGTTGCTCACTCTTTAGAGCAAGTACTCGCAGCCGATTTAAAAGACGTGTTGCTGCCGCTTGATGTGTTGATAAACGACATGCCAAAAATTGAAATCTCAGATGCTCAAGCGAACAGCATGATTCAGGGCAAGCCGACACTGGCGGGCGACTTAGTGACGAGTGAACTGACTCGCTTCTATCAGCCAAATGGCTACCTTTATGGCGTAGGGAAAGTGAGCGACGATGGGTTTATTAAGGCGCAAAAAACCTTTGTCGATACCGCTAATTAGCGCGTATAGCCGTAAAACTGAAAAAATACCGTTAAAAGTCTGAAAAACAGCTAATTTTCATTTAAATAATGGTGATTTCTATGCTCAAACAGTTAGAATACGCGCCTACCAAAGGCTGCTGCCTGAAGGTATTAATCGCTTCATTTTCCACCCTTCAGGGAATTGAGGCACAAACAAATTCTGAAGAGGAATAGTATTATGGCATTAACCGCCGCAGACAAAGCTGCAATTGTTGCAGAATATCAAGTACAAGAAGGCGATACAGGGTCACCTGAAGTTCAAATCGCATTGCAGACAGCTCGTATTTTAGACTTGTCTCCACACTTCAAAGAGCACATTCATGACCATCACTCGCGCCAAGGTTTGTTGCGTTTGGTAAATCAGCGTCGCAAATTGCTTGATTACTTGAAGAAAAAGAATGTTGAACGTTATAGAACACTTATTAGCCGATTAGGCTTGCGTAAGTAACCAACGTTTTTGCAAAAGCCTTATCTCGCGATAAGGCTTTTGACGTTTTAAGGGTGTTTCTTTCTACCCATTGTCAGCTCCCACGGGGGAGTGTCATAAAACGGAGAAGGCAAAGTGCGAAATGGTTCGCGCAGTGTGAAACTGCAGATAACGCAGAAAGTCTCAATGGCAATAGGGCCAGCGGACTATTAAATATATAGGTAAATTGTATGTCAAAGGTAACAAAAACCTTTCAATTCGGTGAGCGTGAGTTCACTTTAGAAACGGGTGAGATTGCTCGCCAAGCCGATTCGGCTATCATCGCCAGTTGTGGCGATACTACGGTTATGGTCACTGTCGTCAACAAGATGTCAGGCCAACCAAGAGATTTCATGCCACTAACGATTGATGTCGAAGAGCGTACTTACGCCGCCGGCAAAATCCCTGGTGGCTTTTTTCGTCGTGAAGGACGACCTTCCGAGAAAGCAATATTAACCTGTCGTTTGATCGATCGCCCACTACGCCCACTGTTCCCTAAAGGTTTCGGTTATGACGTGCAAGTGGTTATCACGATTGTCTCTATTGACCCGAACATCGATACTGAGATTGTTTCTCTAGTAGGTGCTTCAGCGGCTTTAGCGACTTCTGGCATTCCGTTTAACGGCCCAGTTGGCGCTGCACGCGTTGGTTATATCAACGGCGAATACTTACTAAACCCTGACCGAGACCAGCTTGTTGAGTCTGATCTAGACTTAGTTGTTGCTGGTACTAAAGAAGCGGTTCTGATGGTTGAATCAGAAGCTAATATCTTGCCAGAAGACGTCATGCTTGGCGCGGTAATGTACGGTCATCGCGAGTCACAAAAAGCAATTGCGGCTATTGAAGAGCTAGCAGCAGAAGTTGCTAAGCCAATGAAAGAGTGGAATCCACCTGTGGAAGACACTTCGGTAACGGCTAAAGTTGCTGAGATTTCAAAGTCGGCTCTAGAAGACGCTTTCTCAACAGCAAGCAAAGTAGAGCGTGTAGCTAAGATCTCGGCGGCACATAGTGCTGTATTGGCTGATTTGTTGAATGACGAGTCGTCAGTAGCTGATATCGACGCGGTTAACGCGGCGTTCAAAGGCCTAGAAAAAGACATCGTTCGTGGCCGCGTTATCGCGGGTCAACCGCGTATTGATGGCCGTGATACAACGACGGTTCGTGGTATTGATGTACGCACTGGCGTATGGCCACGTACTCACGGTTCAGCGATGTTCACTCGTGGTGAAACTCAAGCGGTTGTTGCGGCAACTTTGGGCACCGAGCGTGATGCGCAGCGTATTGACGCACTAGAAGGCGATATTAGTGATCGTTTCATGCTGCATTATAACTTCCCTCCTTATTCAGTTGGCGAAACTGGCCGTGTTGGTTCACCTAAGCGTCGCGAAATCGGTCATGGCCGTTTAGCACGTCGCGGTATTCAAGCGGTGCTTCCAACCGCTGAAGAGTTTCCATATGTTATTCGCGTTGTCTCTGAGATCACTGAATCAAATGGTTCAAGCTCAATGGCGTCAGTCTGTGGTTCATCTCTCGCGATGATGGACGCTGGCGTACCATTGAAAGCTCCAGTTGCGGGTATCGCAATGGGTTTGATCAAAGAAGGCGATAAGTTTGCTGTATTGACAGACATCCTCGGTGATGAAGATCATCTTGGCGACATGGATTTCAAAGTAGCGGGTACGCCAGACGGTATTACAGCATTGCAAATGGATATTAAAATCGACGGTATTACCGAAGAAATTATGACCCAAGCATTGTCGCAAGCAAAAGACGCACGTATTCATATCTTGGCTGAAATGGCTAAAGTACTTGAAACTCATCGTGAAGAAATGTCTGACCATGCACCACGTATTATCAGCTTCAAAATCAACCCTGATAAGATCCGTGACGTTATCGGTAAAGGCGGCGCTGTTATTCGTGCATTGTGCGAAGAAACGGGTGCGACTATCGATATCGAAGACGACGGTACGATCAACGTTGCGTCTGTAGACGGAGCGGCTGGTGCTGAAGCGCGTCGTCGTATTGAAGAGATTACCTCTGATATCGAAGTTGACTCGGTTTACACCGGTAAAGTTGTCAAAATCATGGAATTCGGTGCGTTCGTAAACGTGCTTCCTGGTAAAGACGGCCTAGTTCATATCTCGCAAATCTCTGATGAGCGTGTTGAGAACGTAGCCGATCATTTGTCAGAAGGCGACGAAGTAACGGTTAAAGTGCTTGAAGTTGATAAGCAAGGCCGTGTACGTCTTTCTATGAAGGCGGTAGACAAGTCTTAATATGTAGCGAGCTCAAGCTCGCTAGGGCTCGGGGCTGTTGCTTTGAGTTTTGATTAAGTTGTTTGAAAAGGGCTCGCTTAGGCGGGCCTTTTTTATGGGAGCCATTTCTCACCTAGCATTATTGGCAACGGATGCCAGTTATAACCCCCAGCGCCTGAGTACGTTTGGTGCCACGTTTGCTATTGCTATGTTGTCACTAGATCAATTGAACCAATACCACCTTGCTGGTTAAAGCCGGCTCAAAAAAGCGATTTTACTCACTAGAAATAAGCAATAAATATTATTATACTATAATAGTATTTATTGCTTAGCGCAGAGTTAGTTATAACTATTATCAACTTCTGTGTTTAGAGATGTGTTTAGAGATAAGGTAGCCAAAGAGGTGTTTTCAGATGTCGATTTATAACTATAAAGTGAAATACCGAACGGGGCAGGCGCTCAATCTAGGCGCCTTTAAAGGTAAGGTGATGCTGATTGTCAATACCGCCAGCAAATGCGGTTTCACGCCCCAGTTTGCAGGGCTTGAAGAGCTCAATCAAGAATACAAAGATAAAGGGCTTCAGGTATTGGGGTTCCCGTGTAACCAGTTTGCAAATCAAGACCCCGCCGATGACGAAGCGATTAAAAACTTCTGTCAAACCAACTATGGAGTCACGTTCCCGGTATTTGCTCGAGTAACCGTCAACGGGGCAAAA
>JALZVW010000076.1 GCA_023301745.1 Arenicella sp.
CAGTAGGTATTATTTTAATTTGTATTTTTGCAATTTTTTATACAATGTGGAACGAGCTAAACCTATCTCATTGGCCGCTTTCATCATGTTTCCATCATTTTTATCGTAGGAGTGTCGTAATAGTAAAAAATCGAATTTTTCGCTGGCTTCGGTGAACGAATATCTACCCTCAATAAAGCCAGAGTAAATGTCGCTCAATTGGCCTTCGTCTGACATATCAGTTTTTTTTAGCACTCTTTTCTGGTCATCACTAAGCCATCGGTACTTGATATTTCCATAAACAATCGAACACAGGAAAAATGTTGTCGCAAACGGAAACATGACCGCAAAGTAGGTGCCCCCCCCATAGCGCATCAAAATAGCCGCCATCAATGCGCTGCCAGCAAAAGAAAAATACCCAGCGAGTAAAAAGAGATAGCGGCTTTTTTGCGCTCCTTGACGTAGACCAGCCCATTCACCTGCCAGCACCACGCATGCGGTGAGGCAGGCTAAAATCCCTTGTATTTGGCGTACCCAATAACTATCACCTTGAACCGCCGTGACCGTAAATGACAAAGAGCGGTAACCAGTAATAATTTCATCGGTAAATATAGACAATATGACGCTGCATAGTGTAACGGCCCAAACACCCTGCTCAATCTGATAAATATAGCGACTTCGTTTGGTACGGCTGATTTCTAGCGCATAACTAAGAAAATAGGCCATTGACAAAATCGATGCCACATAAAATAAACGCACCAAAATCTCTACAATCACCTCATATTCTTGAGGAACAATCGAGACAGCTAGATATATGCCATTTTGCACAGCGAATAAAATAACCAGTGAATATAAATTCCGGCTATCAATTTTTTCTTTCTTCAAAAATATAAGAAGAAGAAGCTGAATCACGGCCGCAACTAGAAAATAAAAAGGGAAATCTGTAAGTGTCATTGTTTGTACATATTGAAAAATGGTAGCGATCGCTAACTCAATCGATCACACAAGCCCTACTATTCAGTCATTCTCTGAAAGTGACATCACATTCTACATTAGCGACACTAGTTTTGTCGCAATAGCAAAGGTACATTATTCACCTTGTTTAGCGATAGCCAAAATGATCAGCAGAAAGCATTCTAGTTGAATATTATTAAGGGTTAACTCAAAAAACAGAAAATACTAAGGGCAGACTTTGGTGCAGGTTAACCCCATGGATGTGGGGGGGGTCACGGATGAACGTTTAAATCATGGATGTTGGTTCACATGGATGTGAACTAACAAGGATTCTGAATCTAAACGAATGGCCGCCTTAAAATGCTTAGCCTAGTTTTTTCTTTACTATAGCTAATAAACCGGAAAGCTTACTGCTACCAAACGAATTAGACAAAGAGCCGTATTGAGCCGAGTCTTGTTACAGGGTTACTAATGCGGTAGAACAATAGAGAAATACGTTTCAGCCGGCCGCGCCAAAACCTGATTACGGCAACAGTTTTGTGATTTAATAGTCTTATGAATCAAAAACAACAGCTAGAACTCCTTCGATCCGGCATTTCGAAATGGAACAAGTGGCGCCAAGAAAACACTCATATTCAACCGAATTTCAGCGGGGCTGACCTCAGTCGTGAAGACCTTGGCGGCGCCAATCTGAGCAATGCTAACCTAAAGAGTGTGGCTTTACGCGGGGCTAACCTGGTATCAACAAACCTAAACGGTTCCAATCTATCTGATGCGATTCTTAGCGGCGCAAACCTCAGAGACGCCAACCTAGGAGACTCAGACTTGAGCGGTGCTAACTTAACCGGTGCTGCCTTCAGAAGGACTAAGCTCGCAGGGGCCGATGTTACGAATACGGTTTTTCTGGAGTCGCTATTTATCAATGTGGATTTAAGCGCCGTATTGAATCTAGAAAAAGCCAGCTACCGTGGCCCTTGCCCAGTAGATCAGCGAACACTTGAGAAATCTTGGCCGCTGCCCATTACTTTTCTTCGAGGAGTCGGCTTGCCAGCAAAGATGATCGACTATTTACCTACCGCACTAAGCCCGACGATTGATTTCTACTCTTGTTTTATCAGTTACAACAAGACAGATGCCGTCTTTGCTCGCCGCCTTCATACTCAACTTCAAGATAGAGGCATACGTTGCTGGTTAGATGAGCATCAAATGCTTCCGGGTGATGATATCTATGAGAAGATTCAGCAAGGCATTGAGTTATGGGACAAAGTACTATTGTGCTGTTCTGAGAAGTCATTGACAAGCTGGTGGGTAGACAATGAGATTGACACCGCCTTTGAAAAAGAGCGCAAATTAATGAGAGAACGAGGGGGAAAAGTATTTGTGCTAATACCTCTGGATACGGATGGCTATTTATTTAGTGATGAATGGAAAAGTGGTAAGCGGGAGCAAGTGAAAGCACGCATAGCTGGAAATTTTCGCGGTTGGCAAGGCGATGAGAGCGTGTTTGATCGTGAATTAGAAAAGGTAGTGATGGCTCTGAGAACCGATGCCACGGCACGCAGAGTAGCACCTGAGCCCAAGCTGTAGCACCTGAGCCTAAGCGGTAGCACCTGAGCCCAAGCGGTAGCACCTGAGCCTAAGCGGCAGAAGTAACCACTGTCTATCGTGTGAAGAGTTGATTTTAAATAATTTAATACACCTGTAAAACAATAGCCGCCTCACTCTGCACTCAAGCACTAGCCGCCAGAAACTAAAGTGAGAGATCGCCGACTTCTTCCAATGTCAAACTCCGCCAGTGGCCGATATCAACGTCCAGTTCTAAGTTACCAATTCTTTGGCGGTGCAGCGCTTTAACTCGATTGCCAGTCGCGAAAAACATGCGCTTTACTTGATGAAAGCGACCTTCAGTCAGCGTTAATAAGGCATTATATGGGTCAATGATTTTCAATTTCGCTGGAAGCGTCGGTGTTGATTCGCCCTGAAGAAGAATACCTTCTCGAAAAAGCTTAGCCACATCTGGTGAGATTGGCCGAGACAACATCACTTTGTAAACTTTTTCACACTTTTTCTCCGGTGATGTTAGGTTAAAAGACCAATGACCGTCGTCCGTAACAAGCAACAGGCCAGTCGTATCTGCGTCTAAACGCCCCACCATGTGCAGTTCGCTTAACCTTTCCGCATTCAGAAGATTGAGTACAGAAGGAAATACTTCATCAACATTAGAGCAAACCGTATCAGCAGGTTTATTCAGCAAAAAATAGCGAAAAGGCCTTGGTGTTAACGGTTCGTTATCAAGCGTCACAATGTTATTTATATGTGCCTGACTCGAGGCCTTTGTGACAACAAGCCCGTTAACACGAACACGGCGCTCTTCGATTAGCCCTGATGCCTCGAGTAAAGAGTATTCGGTGCTTTTACAAATAAATTTGTCTAAACGCATAGAGCTAATTAGTGTTGTTCTTTATATGTTAAATACCGTGGTAGGTTATCCTGAAGTGACCCGCACACAGCCCAGAGGTACTCTGTGTAGCAAACATCATACAAAGCAATCATTGATTATTTGAAGCTGTCCAGCATAGTCTTCGCTACGAGCTCCGATGACGCTGGATTTTGCCCCGTTATCAAGTTTCCATCCGTTACGACATAAGGCTGCCAATCGTCGCCCTTTGTATAGTTTGCGCCGATGGCTTTTAACTCATCTTCGAGCAGAAAAGGAACAATATCTGAGAGTTGAACGGCATCTTCCTCGCTATTGGTAAAACCAGTTACCGACTTACCCTTAATTAAGGCTGTGCCATCAGGAGCTTTCGCATGCCGGAACACCGCTGGAGCATGACATACCGCGGCTACAGGCCGCCCTGATGAATGCATTGCCTCAATCAGTGCGATGGAATTGCGGTCTTCGGCTAAATCCCACATTGGCCCATGTCCACCAGGGTAAAATACGGCATCGAAGTCAACCGTTGACGTATCTGATAATTTAACGGTATTTGCTAGCGCCACTTGAGCGGCATTGTCTTGCTTAAAACGTTCCGTTGCGGCTGTTTGAAAGTCAGGTTCATCGCTCTTTGGATCAAGGGGTGGTTGACCGCCCTTAGGCGAAGCCAAGGTGATTTCGACACCCGCATCAGCAAAAACATAATACGGTGCAGCAAACTCCTCGAGCCAGAAGCCGGTTTTCATCCCGGTACTACCGAGTTGGTCATGAGACGTGAGTACGATGAGAATTTTCATATGAGTCTTCCTTTTAAATTCGATAATGGTCTAATCCGTTAACAAAGTCATTGATTCAAATATGACTGCCGACGATGTTTTCAAGCTGAAAACCGATATTACTATTTATAATGCGATGATATTGTTAAGCCCCAAAAAGAGGCGCCGGTAAACTAGCCTTCGAGTTCATTTTTTGTTGTTCAATCAACCTTGGGCTCGCAGGCTAGGTCTAATTTTACATCTTAGCCTTAGTTCTACTGGTGGCTTTTGCTTGTTCAGGGTTATCTGGCCAAAAATGCCGCGGGTATCGACCCTTCATTTCTTTTTGAATAGTTTGATAACTGCCCTTCCAAAACCCTTCAAGGTCTTGCGTTAACTGCAATGATCGACGTGCCGGTGAGAGTAGATCAATTAGTAAGGGAACCTGACCTTTGCACAGCTGCGGGCTTGATGACAGACCGTAGACTTCTTGCATTCGCACCGATAATTTAGCAGGCCCATTAAGCTGATAGCTGATCGGCACGTTTGAGCCACTAGGCACAACTAGCCTCTTAGGCAGCAGTGAGTCTAGTGCGGTTTGCGAGTTCCAGTCGAAGCAGCTTTTTACGGGTTCGAGCAAATTCACTTTCTTTAATTGATCGAGGTTTTTAACCTGACTCAAATAAGGGGCAAGCCACGTTTCTAGCGTGCTTAGTAACCACTGCTCATTAATTGGGGGAAATTCGTTCGGCAAGTTTTGATGCCCTAAGGTCATCCTTATTAGCAATTGATTCACCTCGTTAGTGCTTCTATCGGCAACGCTATTACTAAAGCAATGAAATAGTCCTAAGCCCTTTCTCTGTATGAGCTCTATCCACGCGCCATTCCTAAGCTGCTCATCAACCTCACTATTAATCGTTTTTTTACTCACGACAATCGCACTTAGCATTAAGCGATTTTCATACAAAAAGTACCCGGTCTTTTCATTAAATTCGCACACTTTTGTTTGCTGAAAAAGGTGTGGCAACGTTGTCTCTAGCTGTTGAATGTCGATCGCGGTAGCCGAAAAAATATGCTTACCTTGTTTTCCGCCGAGTTCAGCTATGGCGATGAAGTCATCGTTAAGCCAGTAATCTCGGCGACAATCAACACCAGCGCCGTTCGCTAAAACGTAACCCTCACCGCGCCTTTTAGCCAACCTATCTGGATAGGCCAACGCCACTAATAAAGGGAGCAACGACATGCTTAACGGTAAACGAGGTTTATGATTTAGGCGCGTTAACCAAAACTTAAGTTGTTTAGAAAATGCGGGGTGCGGTGAATGAAGTTGCGCTTGCAAGCTTGAGCTAAGTTCGGCTTGCTGGCCTACACGGCTGTCTAATAGTGCAAGAAAATAGATACTTAAGGATTCAATACCTGGCAAAACCGGGTCAAGTTCCTTAGCTTTTATCAACATATGTGCCCAACGAATATCGGTGCCTAGCTGAAGCATTTTCTTGCCAAGAGGCGTCATTCTGTGCTGCTGGTCGACAGCTTCCAGCATAAATAATAAACCATTGCCCTGCTGTTGTTGCGCCAAACTAGGCGGATCTAACAAGGCGAGTTCATTTACATCGGTGCCCCATTGTTTGGTTTCTAATAATAGCGAGCTAATGTCAGAAGACAATATGTCTGGAATATCATGTGACTCTCGGCGATTAAAGTTTTCTTTAGACCCTAGTCGATACACGGCCCCCGGCTCGGTACGGCCCGCACGGCCCGCTCGCTGAATAGCCGAAGACATGGATATGTTGACCGTTTTAAGTTCAGTCACCCCCGTGTTCAAATTGAAGTTAGCGGCACGCTTCTTACCGCTATCAACAACAATACGAATTCCTTGAATGGTTAAACTTGTTTCAGCCACGTTCGTTGCTAACACAATCTTGCGTTGATTAGGCTTGGCAGGTGCAATGGCCGCTTGTTGCACGGCTTTTGTTTGATCTCCATAGAGCGGGCAAACATGAACATCATCACCAAGGCCCGAAAGCTGTTGCGCAACGCGGTTAATTTCCCTGCGGCCAGGGAGAAATACCAAACAACTGCCAGGCTGCTCGGCCATCGCCACCTTAACCAGCGCAGATATCTCATCTAACCAACGCCGCTCATCTCTTAAAGGGTAATAAAATTCATCGATCGGGTAACTACGGCCTTGAGACGTAATGACTGGACAATCGAATTTAGCGACGATCTTCCCCGCATCTAAGGTAGCCGACATGAGCAATATTTTTAAATCATCTCTTAACGCATGCTGGGTCTCTAGGGCAAAGCTCAAGCCGATATCTGCGGCGACAGAACGTTCGTGAAATTCGTCAAATATAATGCAATCAACCCCGTTCAACTCTGGATCATTTTGCAGCATACGAGTCAGCATGCCTTCGGTGACTATTTCTAGTTTGGTGTTTTTACTGATTTTCTTTTCTTGTCGAATACGCAGCCCGATACTTTGGCCCAACGCTTCGTTTTGACACTTTGCCAAATAGCTTGCGATATTACGCGCAGCAAGACGCCTTGGTTCAAGCATAACAATATGCTCAAACACCCCGTCACGTATTAACTGCAATGGCAACCAAGTCGATTTTCCGGCGCCAGGTGGCGCTTGCAATAGAGCCATACCATGGTTCTTCAGGGTTTCAACTAAGGTAGGGTATACATCCGTTATAGGCTGCAAGGCTCTGATTCCGAAACTTATGATTGGAATTTATAAAATAACAGCTTTGGCTATTTTTTTATGGCTTGTTTTTGAAAAAGCAGCGTGCCGACAATCCTTTACTCGACTGATATTGACCGAATGCGCAACCGTGTAGTTAAGACAGCTTGCTCTCTCATTGATACCTTTAGCAGCCACTCACTGTGAACGACCAACTAAATGATCAATCGCGTTCGGCTGTAACTAAAGGCGTTATTCGAAAGGCGTTATTCGAAATCGCTGAGCTTGACCCATGCTTTAAATTTAATCGGTGACCAAACTCGAAACCACTGCCCTTGCTTCTTGTTGACTTTCAGAATCTCGCCTTGCGGCAGTTGACCCAGTAAAGCACTATTACTAGTCCCTGGTGAAGTTCGAGCATTTGCCGCCTTAACAACGATCGTCACGTAGCCCTTACTAAAACTTTCAACCAAATCGCCCCTCACCCAAACAGGAAACCCACGAGTTGATATCACTTGGGCCCACTCACCCTCGGAGCTAATAACGATTAGCTCGCCCCGATCTTTAAAGGTTGTAAATATACGCCCTAAACCGGCCGCTTTAGTATAAATCGGAATCTGAACTGTTTTGGGGGCTGCTACAGTTTTAATGCTAGCCTGAGGTTTGACCAAAGGATTAGGTTCTTCAGCGATCTTGGTTTTTTCTATGCTTGCTTGTAACCGATCAATAACCGCTTGGGATTCAGCCGACTGACTATTCAGCAAAAACCAAGCAGCCACTATGGTCACAACATTACAAAAAACCAAAAAAGCACACACTTTTTTAGAATTCATAAGATACCAGCCCGTTTAAAGATTTTACAAATCAACGCTTGTTGATTAAGCAAGTATTGTTGATAGTAAAAACTCTTGTGTAAACGTGGTTGGTGTTAGTGCTGATGCTGCCGCGCACGTGGCAGTAACGGTAAACGTGATGTCATCGGTTGGCGCCGGGTTGCTACAGGTTGGCGCATCGACTGATGGGCCGTTCCAAGAAACTCGCGGGCCAGTGCTGTCAGTCGCCACACCGAGGTCCTGTACGTCAATCGTTGAACCCGCTGAAAGTGCGCTGTTATCAATACTGATAATCGTTAATGACACGGCCGCATCGGCACTCATTATCTCAAAGGTCGCGCCACACGCAATCGAAGAATTAGCCCCAGACAATGAACTCGTCGTAAGATTGCCAATGATAATCATCGGACAGACTTCAGATGGTAGAGGTGGGTCAACTGGCGGATCAACTGGCGGATCAACCGGGTCCATTGACGTTTGAGCATGTGCCGGTGTCACAATGCTGTTGATAATGGGTTTATGCCATGACGCCATCGCCGATATGCCGGTTAAAGCGATTAATGTTTTTCTACGTGTATTCATATTATTTTTATATAAAGCAGGAAAAAGTAAGCGGTTCGTACTGCTAATTTACATATAAATCTGGAAGTCCTAACACTGTCCAACCAAGTAAGACATCCAAATCAAATGGAGAATCTATAGCATACTCTTTTTTAGCGTTGGTGACAGCCTCTCCTAAACGCTCTCCATTAGATAAACGCTTAAAAACTAAACGAGCCAGGCGTCTTTCGCTATTCGCATTGGTGAGAGTGGTAGCGCCCATGACGGCAACAGCGCCACGGTCGCCTTCCATCAAAAAGCGGTGCCCCATACTGTCTTCGTTGGGGCTAACGTAATACGCATTCCAACAACCCCATTGCATTACTACTGTAGGCTTGCCTGGATTATCTAGTCTAGCGGCGTCAGGGCCAGTGAATAAGCCGTTAAAACCCCATTGGTTTGTCGAGCTGTGTCCAAAAAATGCCGTTAGTGTAACGCCCTGTTTCAGTGAGTCACGAACATTTGCTCTTACAGCACTGGCACCCAGGTCATCGGCATAAGCTTTCTCAACCGCAAAATCGCCTAAATAATCTGACGAAATTTCGTTCGCATCACTAGCAAAATCATATTGTTGAGCTTCATCAAAGTGGTCGGCAACTAATAATGCACTGCCGGCGTAATCTCGATTGATATAATCTTGTCGTTTCTTCATC
The DNA here is from genome assembly GCA_023301745.1 of Arenicella sp. Classification (GTDB taxonomy): domain Bacteria; phylum Pseudomonadota; class Gammaproteobacteria; order Arenicellales; family Arenicellaceae; genus Arenicella. The sequence goes on from JALZVW010000076.1 coordinate 8,898, forward strand.
AAGATCTCTAGCTCGCCGACGGTTCTAACCGGCAACCGCCCGATTGGCAGATCAGGAACATTATCATCATCGAGATCTACGTACTTCGCATCAACCGGCGCATAGGTGATATTGTTGCCAGTCGCGGCGTAGAGGCTCGGTATAAAACTGGTGGCATCTTCATTTTCAAAACGACGGTAATCGTAAACATCGCCACCAACCAGAACAACATATTCAGTGCCTCGATTTTCATGCGCGAACTTAATATAGTCTTTGATTGCAAGCGGGTCGAATAAATGATTGCCAAATTGGGCATAAATACTTTCAACATCAACAATATCAACGCTGCCCATTTCGCTCAGTAATTCTGTTTGCAGTGTCTCGAGTAAATTTTTACCCGTTGTACCAATGAAATCAGGGTGACTAATAATCAAGTAGCGTGCGTCGCCGTTGGTAATATCTTGGTCCACCGGAAGCGCTGCAAACTCAGGCGAGGGCAAGGCACTTTGGCTACTAACATAGTACTGCGCCAATCGACCCGTTCCGCCGATCTGCACAGTACAGCTATCGCCTCGACACGAGACTTGCTTAGTTTGTATCGACGCCAAACCGTTTGCGTCTTGTCGCATAACCACTAAGTCATCACCTCGGTTCTCTAGCGAACTTGAGTCAAAGCCACTAATTCGGAACTTAGCAAAGATCGATTCAAAATTTAAGCGGTTACCCTTAGCAACAAACTGGCTTGGATAATCGACCGTCACCGAGTTGACATTAACCGCATCAAAAGCAAAACCAGTATCAAGCGGCATAGTCAGGCGCACCACATTGGCGCCCGGTTTCACTTGTTCGAGTGTTGTCTCGATTTTTTGTTCAACCAGACCGTCAAACCGTGCTCCAGCTACTTCATCGCCGTTAAATGACACGGTCACACTGTGATCATTGCCGTCACCCGGTTGGTCCGCACCGCCCCACATGTCGACGTTTAATTTAGCTTTGGTGCTGCCGGTATTGCCACCAACCGCAACATCGTCTAATTCAAGCGTAATCGATTCGCTCAGCGGCTCGCCGATTGCCACCATTCGCTTTGCGTAAAACGCATCTTGATCATTAGGCGAAATAAACGAGTAACGAGTCGGTGTATCAAATACCGCACGCTTAAGATAGCTAGTCGCAGTAGCTACACGGCTAGGGATCGGCGATGAATCGACGGCGACTCTACGTGCCGCTTGCGCGTCTAGACTCAAGGTATAAACATTAGTCCCAGTGTACAGAGTATCAATTTCTTCAGCGATAAACCGAATTGTTGACGCTGATGACAAAATAGCCCCACCGGTTACTTCTATTTGAATCGGAGCACCTTGATTAGTGACAGCTAGTTGATCAGCATTCTGCCCCTCAATTAACACCCCATAAGCGGTAAGGTCTGATACCTGAACTTCATGTATCCCCGCTTCGGTGGTTTTCAAATTAACCAATACTTCTTCGGCACTCGCCAGCGAAGAAACAACCGTGGCGGCACTTATCGAAACACCGATAACAAGAGATTTTATTTTCATATTTGTTTTCATAATGCCACCCTTAATTGTGGATGCCCGCAGGCCTTACTAAGTTAGAACTGCGTTTGAGTGAACGAATGTACTGCTGGGCCTGACGGCTCGCTTCTCGCTCGACTTCATTGGATTTAGTTTCTGAGTTCATTTCGGTCCAATCAATTTCTTGTCGGTCGCCTATGACACCATATGACTGCCCTACAGCATAAGGGCCGTGGAGTGTTTCTTTACCAGTGATGTCGATGTCGCTCAAGGCAAACACGTCAGCCGTTGTAGACACTACCAGGCTATAGCTTTGAACCGAAACCGAGTCGCCCTGTGCGATTACAGCAGAATCAGTTAACAACGACCATTGTCCATCAACCAGACCATAAAGGTTAAATCCAATATTGCCCACTTCAGTTTGGGTCGCCCAATCAAATCGAACTTGATCTGAGCCGAGCGCCGTAGACGTAATCGAACCTAGAGAAATCGGGTTAGTGATCACTGGCTCATAGCCAAAGTCACCAGTTGCATCATCTACTGGGTCAGGATTTACACCCGCCGAGTCAAGATCAACGACATAACCGGTATCGTCCTTACTGGTCTCATCAGAGGTATCTGAAAGACCATTAGGCGAATCAGTATGAGCCACATCACTCAACACGTTATCGTCGTCGGTAATGACCACAACATACGTTCCATCCGGTAGACCATCAACTCGATAATTACCATCTTCGTCAGTCACTGTCCGGCGAATAACATTGCCATCTAAATCACGTATTTCAACCGTCACACCACTGAATATACCAATTTCTGTTTGCACTCCGTCACCGTCAGTATCGGCAAACAAGGTACCTGAGAGAGAGTTATTGTCGTTACCAAAGTAGCCAAAGTCTTGATCTAAATCGACCGGTGCCACATCCGTTAATGTAACAACACTGGTACCGTCACCCGTGCCAATCGAATCAGGGTCGATAGTATTGGTCAAACCAGCACCGCCATTAGGCAGGCTCGAGTCATCAACACTGATTGCGTAATCAACACCGGCGGTACTCACATCTAAACCACTGAACAGGTAGTTACCATTCTCGTCGGTGGTCGTGGTGGCAAGCAACTCGTTGTCAGCATTTGTGGTGATATCGCCATCTGGTCCTGGGCCAAACAATGAAACCGTGACACCTTCAATCCCTTCACCCGCATCAAACGACCCTGAGTTATCTTGATCTAGGAAAATTGTGTCGCCAATGACGCCAACGCCCGACCCTGTATCGGCCGTTACATAACCAAAATCTTGAACGCGATCGTCGTCTGGCAAAGCGCTATTACCAGTACTGTCTAAATCGACGATAGAAGTTCCAGGAGTTGTGATTCCGTCGGCATCTACTGTGGGTTCAAGACCCGCCAACACATTGTTCTGATCCGTCACACTAACCGTATAAGAACCATCTGGCACACCCGTAAATAAGTACTGCCCGTTCGCATCAGTGATGTCCGTTGCAATAACAACACCAGTGGCATTATCAATCAATGACACCGTGACACCACCAACACCTTGCTCGTTCGCGCCTTGTACACCGTCTGAATCCGCATCGATAAAGATCGTATCTCCGACACTGTTATTCTGAGTAGCTGATGGTAAATAACCAAAGTCAGCATCAAGGTTAACCGGTTGATCTGTGGTTAACGGCACCGTTGTTTGATTATCAGCGACGGTTGAATTTCCGTCACGAACATCCGGGTCGCCCAAGCCACTGCTCGACAAGCTAACACCAGCTGGTAATGTCGTTGCATCAACGTCCACTATGTACGTTTCATCAAGCGGTAAACCCGTAAACAGATAGTTACCATTCGCATCGGTCACCGTTGTGACAGGAACACCCAAACCAGCGCCCGCATCAACATCCGATGGTGGGGTCAATGTAACGGTCACGCCGCTAATACCTTGCTCGCCAGGGTTTTGACTACCATCATCATTAGTATCAATAAAGATTGTATCGCCAATTGAGCCGACCGGTGGTGCATAACCAAAGTCAGCCGTAAGGTGCTCTTCACTCGGCTCCAAGACAATGATGTCAGAGGTATTATCAAGCACACCAACATTGCCCGCTGGGCCTTCATCAAACGTTTGAACCAAACCAACCGGCAGGCTAGCAGGGTCAACCATCGTCAAGTAAGCAACGCCCGGCTCTAGATCTGGGAATAGATACTCGCCATTCACGCCAGTGACTGAGGTAGAGACAGGTGTCGTTAGCTCAGCACCATCGATCAGCCCATCACGATTAGTGTCAACAAACAGGTTAACCGTCACGCTCGCAATGCCATCTTCGTTAGCATCTTGAATACCGTCCATATCAAAGTCTAACCAAACAAAGTTACCAATAGACGCACTCTCAACAAAGCCAAAGTCAATCGTCATGTTGCCATTGAGGTCAACATTACTGCCAGCAACACCGTCTTGGTTATCGCCACGATTCAAGTCTGGGCCAACTTCATTTGGCTCCGCATTGGGGCTCAATATAAACTCGCCACTTTGGTAAATACCCGACCCAAGAGTCGTCTCAGAAACGATATTTGAATCATTTTCTGTGTCGTCATCGTTGGCATCGTTTTGAACCAAGGTTGGGAATAAACCACTTGGCGGGCTCACTTCTACACGGTAATTACCTGATGGAAGGTTCGCAAACAGGTATTGACCATTAATAGTCGTGGTTACAGATCCAACTGGATTGCCATCTACATCTAGAGCCGGAATGAATGTTACAACAGGAGCTGTTACATCTTGAACAAAAAGCGTTAGATCTGTATTCGCAATCGGCGGCTCATTCGCATCTTGAATGCCATCCGCGTTGGTATCACGCCAAACAAAGCTACCAATGCTAAACGGCGTCACGAACCCGAAGTCAACCGTACTATTAGTGTTGTCATCGTCACTTGGAGACGGAGTCGAACCTGAGAAACCGCTCTCATTAATTGGCTCAGCATTAGCAACAAGTGTGTAAACGGGGCTGCTCACACCATCAGCTTCATTATCATCGCCATCTTCATTAACATCATCATCTAGCGCATTACCTGCTGGACCTTGACCAGCACTTGAAACAGAGCCACTCAACGGACCTGTTGGCAAGAATTGGCTGGCAGGAATGTGCACAAAATAATTGCCTTCAGGCGCAGTCAATATATAACTACCATCAGCCGCGGTGACCGTACTCGCTATCGGCGCATCTACCGCAGGGTCTGCATTCTCAGCAAACAATTGAACGATTACACCAGCAATACCAGCTTCACCGCCATTTAAGATACCGTCATTCTCAATTCCGCTACCAGCGCCATTATCGGCAAAGATCACATTACCAATACTCACCGGCTCATAGAAACCAAAGTCAACCGTGCTGTTAGTGTTGGCATCATCGTTTGGAGAACCCGTTGAGCCTGCAAAGCCGGC
>JALZVW010000077.1 GCA_023301745.1 Arenicella sp.
GTACTTTAGTGCTTCCTACCTAGTCAAAGTCTCACTGTAATGTCGAAAGAGCCCAAAGGCCGCTTCGAGTATACAACGGGCGGTTATGATTTTCTAATCAGGCTCTAAGTTGCTGTGAGTTCAGCTGGTCGATGCAACATATTCGTTAAATCGAATCTGGCTACGTATGAGTCAATCTGTCTTTCTATTCTTCATCTATCTGACTGAGACGCTCATCCACGAAATCATAAAAATTCATTCTTTCAGATATCTCCCAAACTTCATGATCCCAATCAACAGTAGTTCCAATATCGGCACCTACTCTTAAGAAACATTGAGCATTTCCTGAACCATCAGGAAAAAACTCAAGCAAGTCATCAAACTTATATTCAGTCGGAACCGCATTTTGTTCTTTCGCAATAGGGTTCATCATTTCACCCATAACCGTCAACTGATTACTACTCAGTACGAAGCTAGAATCATGACCACCAAAACCGTCATGTATTGAATAAAATTCAACCAAATCACTTGGTAGAGACCAGTTATATTTAACTAAAGCATCATTGAGTGATGCTTTTTTATTGGGTTGACCACCAGTATAAACTTGAAAATAGTCCCGCCCGTCAGATAGTTTCATATCCAAGAGATAGTGAAGCCTCCATTCAAGATCTATTTTTTCCGCATAGATGAACTTAACCCGTTCTTTCATTTGTAAAATCAACTGCGGTACTTTTTGATTGATTGGCTTAAAAACACTATCTATCGCTTCACCCAACTCCTTCCCATTTAAAAAATACCATGGACTCTCTTGAGGGATATTTCCAAGCTGGTAATAACTCTCACTATTCCTGGAGGAAAATATTAATTTCAAACCATCAAAACCATATTCATTTAACAGGAATACTTCTAGGCTTGTTGTTCTAATGAACTCTGGATCAAATTCTTTATCCTGGTCTCTCTCCAAATCTTGCAGATATTTTTTGGTTTCCGTGTTTGTTAATTCCTTGCTGTCACTGCCCTTATATTTCACTGCGCCTCCATAAGCAGAGAAAGTCATTATGCTGATGAGAAAAAGTATGATTTTTTTCATATAAAATTTAGAACCTAATAACAAACTAATAATAGTGGATTAATGTGAACGGAGTTCGTTGGGGACAGGCGCAATTGAAAGTTCAAAAAATAGCTTGTTAGATTTCGCCCTTCATAATATACACTTTGAGTGCCTCAGAGCCTTTTGCCCAATTTAAATCGACACACTGAAAAGGCGCTAGTTTGCCCTAAGCGGACATTGATCATAATTCAACGGCCTAACTCATTAGGCCTTTTTTAAGCTGTTTTTTCTTCGATCATGAGTAAGTTTCCACAACCGTCTTCAAATACATTCTGAATACCCCACCTCGGATTATTTAGTTCTGGGCGAAGTGTTATATCGGCGGCTTTTAGCCTTTCAATTTCAGCCGCCAAGTTATTGGTCTCCAACACAATTATGGGCAAATTAGCTTCGAAAGCTGATCTTTGAGACCTATCGGCAAAACTGTCCTTGCAGGGCTCTAACAAGATAGCTGTTCCATCTGGCGCATCCCCTGAAACGACTATAGCTAAGTTGGCAGTAGGATCATATTCTTTGGACTCAAAACCTAACTTTGTGGTGTAGATTTTATGAGCCTCGACCGGATCCTGAACTGGTACGCTAACTAATGAAATTTTCAATGTCTAAGCCTCATTTGATTTTGTAACACGATATAAGAGGTAATTAAATAAAAGGGGTGTAGAGCCTAATTAAATGTGCCTTTTTCCTAATAGCCAAATTTCTGCTTGGAGTATTCCACAGCCTTTTTCCGATCACTATAGTCCTTTTGCATTAAGGCCGAATTTACCCTTAGAATTTACCCTTAACAGACATTTGCAAAAGATTTTTTCATCGACACCATTGATTCTTCTGTTGTCGTAATAACTACATATTTTCTGAGAGTGACTCTAAGTGAACTAAGTAAGATGCTAGTTCCCATTCAACGCAATAATTTCACTAATCAATTCAACAGAAAATAACGATTTAGACAAGTACTGTTGAGCTCCCTGTTTAGCGACCAGAATAAGCCCTAAATCGGTCTCAATAACGCGTTCAGTATCAGCCCACAATAATGCTGTTTGTGTATAAGGGGTCTGTGTGCGGACCCCCTCTTGATCGATACTTAAACTCACTTCACTATTAGCGCTTCGCCCCCACATCTGCCGTGCTAGCCACCATGTTCGTCGATATCGAACATGAATCAACTCCAACACAGCCAAAGCAATTAACAGAAACCCTAAGAATTTAGATTGCTCAGTAAAAACGAGCAAGCACACGGCGCAAGCAAACAATAATGCAGGAAATAGAAAGTTTGGCTTCGCTCTTTTTCCATACGGTAAAGACTGATCAAAGCACTCAGCAAGGTAATCTCGAGATAATGTAAACTGGGTATTATAAGGCTCCATAGATACCACTTGTTGTGCCTAACGCCATAATTACGCCTTCAGACATATGTATTATTTCCATTCGATACCTATAAGTTTTCGCTATGACACAAGGTTGTCGTTTTTTGCCCTAAACATGTCTGCCCCAAAAGATAAGGGCCGCATATTTTAGTAACCGTTAAAGGCTTGCTCGTATGTTGCAACAAACATTGAAACTCAAGCAGTGCGTTGTCGTACAACCTCATACAAACAAACGCCGGTTGCAACAGAGACATTCAAACTTGAGACCACGCTGCCTGCCATTGGAATACTCACCAGTGAATCGCATTTCTTCTCAGTTAAACTTCTTAGGCCCTTGCCTTCAGCGCCCATAACAATGGCGACGGCGCCACTTAAGTCCTCTTGGTAAACCGAATGCTTGGCTTTATCTGAGGTGCCTATCATCCAGACACCGTGCTGTTGTAGGTGTTCCATGGTGCGAGCGAGGTTAGTGACTCTGAAGATCGGCATGGTCTCGGCTGCACCACTCGCTACCTTCTGAACAACAGACGTCATTGGGCTGGCGTTATCTTTAGCGACCACCACGGCATCAGCGCCAGCGGCATCGGCGGTGCGTAGGCAAGCGCCAAAATTATGCGGGTCTTGAACTTGATCGAGTATTAACAGTAACGGGGTTTTATCATCGCTCATTTTTTTCATAAACGAATCGAGTTCTTTGTCGCCGCCGTCTTGCTTAGGCTTCGCTTGAAGAGCAATGCCCTGATTTTGTTCGCTGCCCGATTGTCGAGAAAGTTCGCGCTTGTCCACCGAGTGAACCGGCAGGCCTAACTGCCTCACTTGCTGTACAACGCTCTGCTGTGAGGCATTACTGGTATTCATTACCACCCAAAGCGCGACAGCGCGCTCTGGGTTGACTTCTAATACCGCGTTAACCGCGTGGTGACCAAGCACCCATGAAAGTTGTTGAGCCATTATCTCTACGCTTTATTTATGCTTCTTATTCTTACTTTTGGATTTGCCATAAGGCGATGAACGCTTTGCTTTGTCGTCACCGCCGTTTTGGCTGCCCTTTTGACCGCTCTTTTGACCTCGGTGAGCTGACTTTTTACCCGGCTTACCACGACTGAATTTTTCATTCTTAACATCGGTGAGTGAAAAATCTATTCGCCCTTGCTCCATATCAACACGAGCCACTTGAATCTCTAAGCGATCGCCTGTTTGATAGACCTTACCACTATGCTCGCCCACCAACCGTCGGTGGTCAGCTTCATAGCGATAGTAGTCTTGCCCTAATGATGTGATGTGCACAAGGCCGTCAACATAGAACTCTTCAAGCTCGATGAAGACGCCAAATTCCGTAACGCTAGAGACGACACCAAATAAGTTCTCGCCAATTTTGTGACTCATGAATTCACACTTCAGCCATTGAACCGCTTCGCGAGTGGCGGCTTCAGCACGACGCTCGGTAGTCGATGTCTGCTCGGCGGTTTTCGCCACCTGAGTGAATTTTTCGTCGGTATCTTGTAGGTCAGGCTTATCGATTAATCGTCTTATCTGACGATGCACTAATAAATCTGAATAACGGCGAATCGGCGATGTGAAGTGCGTATACGAATCAAAATTAAGCGCGAAATGCCCCGAATTTTCAACGTCGTAACGCGCTTGCTTCATGCTTCTCAATAATGCCATTTGCACAATTTTAGCGGTCAGCGGGTCGTCAACCTTGTTAATAACTTCAGAAAAATCTTTAGGCGTTGGCTCATCGCCGCCCCCTAAAAGAAGCTTAAACTGGCGCAAAAACACTCTGGCATCGCCAATTCTGTCTTCATCTGGAGAGTCATGAACACGATAAATGCCCGCCGCACCTGAATCATCTAGCATTAATGAGGCGCAAATATTGGCCGCCAACATACACTCTTCAATTAGACGATGCGCATCATTTCGAGCCCGTGCTTCAACACGCTCAATTTTTCGATTGTCGTCAAAGATAATCACTGGCTCAGGTATTTCGAACTCAATTGTTCCGGTGGCACGGCGACGCTTACCGAGCTTATTCGATAAGGCATATAAATCATGAATCGCGGGCTGTAAGTCAGCGTCTATATTTGAAGCGCCGGCCTCGCCCGATATCAACGCGGCGACTTGGGTATAGCTTAAGCGAGCATGCGAATACATAACGGCTTGGTAAAAATCATAGCTTTCAATTTCGCCATCGGCGTCCACCACCATATCGCACACAAAGCACAAACGATTTACTTTCGGGTTAAGCGAGCATAAGCCGTTTGACAAAACTTCGGGCAACATTGGTATGACATTGTTCGGAAAATAGACTGAGGTGCCCCGCTCCCACGCTTCTTGATCTAGCGGGCTTTGCTCTTGCACATAGCTAGAGACATCGGCAATGGCCACTACCAGCCGGTTTCGACCATTGTCTAAGGGTTGGCAATACACCGCATCATCAAAATCTCGCGCATCTTCACCATCAATAGTAACTAATGGTAAGTCTCGGATATCGGTTCGTCCCTTAAAGTCTTTCTCGGTCACCTCATCAACAAATGATTCAACTTGTCGTTTAACGCCCGATGGCCATTCGTGTGGCAGTTGGTGTTTTCGAATAGCGATTTCAATTTCCATTCCGGGCGACAGATAGTCGCCCAAAACTTCAACGATCTCGCCTAAGGGTTGAAAGTTTTTAGTCGGGTACTTGGTGATCTTAATCGACACAACTTGCCCATTTTGGGCGCCCGCTGTGTGCTCAGGCAAAACGTAAACATCTTGCCCAATACGCTGATCATCTGGCACCACAAAGTGCGCATTGCTTTCATTAAAATAACGGCCAACGATCACTAGGTTACCGCGTTCAACGATATCGGTGATTTGGCCTAGTAGTTTCTGCCGGCGATCTCGCCCGGTAACGCGCACATTGACAATGTCATTGTGCAATGCATCGCGCATGTCCTGCGCACGCAGAAAAACCTTCTCTCGGGTTTCGTCAGTCAATACATAACCATGCCCATCGACATGGCCGACAATACGCCCGCGGTGCTCGATAATGGCGTGCTTCATTGCCCAACGGTGTTTACTAATCTGAGAGACTTTTCCTTCGTCTCGCAACACTTCTAGTATATCAAATGTTTCTTGCCGACCATCCTTGCCGACTCGGCCTAGCGTCTCGGCTATGGCTTTGGTGTTCGCAGGCTCTGTGCGCTGCGATAAATACTTTAAAACAATGTCAGTACTTAACCGCTTATGTTTTCTTGTAGATTGTTTTTTATTGTTTTTTTTGTTACTCAAATTTTATTCTTATTCCTAATTTCTCTATCGATAAAGCCTGTCGCGACTACTCGCAAAAGCACTTTAAGAAAGCGCCTTTGCATAGTATTACGTCGGCGGCGTTTATGAATAGAGATCTTTTAATACAATCGTCTCTGCCCTATCTGGGCCAGTGGAAACGATATCGATTGGCACACCGACCAATTCAGACAGGCGTGCTACATAGTTTCGCGCAGCTTGTGGCAATTCGGCCATAGTTTGCGCTCCGCGTGTGTTTTCAGACCAGCCCGGCATACTTTCATACACCGGTTCACACTTCGCTAAGGCGTCAGCACCAACGGGGGCGACGCTTAGCTCTTGGCCGTTGTAACGATAACTGTTACAAATTTTCAATTCTTTCAAACCATCGAGAACATCAAGTTTAGTCAAACATAACGATGATAAGCCGTTAACTTGGCGCGAGCGACGCATTAACACCGCATCAAACCAACCACAACGACGCGAACGCCCTGTAGTGGCACCAAATTCATGGCCTTTTTCACCAAGGTGCTGGCCAACCTCACAAGCGAGTTCGGTTGGAAACGGGCCCGCTCCCACACGGGTAGTGTAGGCCTTAACAATGCCAAGCACTTCATCAAATGCGTTGGGGCCAACACCACTGCCTGATGCGGCAGAGCCCGCCGAGGTATTCGACGAGGTGACAAATGGGTAAGTGCCGTGATCAATATCCAACATCATGCCTTGGGCCCCCTCAAACATCATGGGGCGCCCGTCAGCGGTATAATCGTCGAGCAACTGAGTCACATCAACGGTTAGTGGCGTTAACCGCTCTTTATACGATAACGCTTGGTCCAAACATTGTTGATAATCTAACTCATCAACCTTGTAGTAATTTTTCAGTGAAAAGTTATGAAACTCCATCACTTCTTCGAGTTTTTCAGCAAAATTGTTATCAGAGACTAAGTCACCTAAACGAATGCCTCGGCGAGCGGCTTTGTCTTCATACGCGGGGCCAATGCCACGCCCCGTTGTTCCAATCGCGGCTTTGCCACGTTTGAGTTCTCGCGCTTGATCAAGGGCAATATGATGCGGCAAAATCAATTGACACGCTTCACTGATACCTAATCGTTGGCTAACCGGCACGCCGTTAGCTTCAAGCTCGTCCATTTCTTCAAATAAGGCGTCAGGTGCGAGCACCACGCCGTTACCGATCAAACAATGAACACCATCACGTAATATTCCTGACGGGATAAGGTGTAAAACAGTTTTCTTACCCTCAATAACCAAGGTATGACCGGCATTGTGGCCACCTTGAAAACGCACCACAACATTCGCGGTTTCGGTTAGCAGATCAACGATCTTACCTTTACCTTCATCGCCCCATTGGGTACCGACAACAATTACTTTTTTGCTCATGCTTTATTTCTGTTTATTGTCGAACACTCAATGGTCGACTTTATCTAAATAGGTTAACTAGCGATTAACTTAGTACCATTAACTAAGCTTTACTAGTGTTTTTAAATCGGCACTAAAGCCCGTTGCCGGTCTAGCTCGCCCGAATTGCTCGCCAATACGATCATAACGACCACCTTGGGCAACTGTGCGGCCACGCCCTGCAACAAAGGCGTTAAAGGTAAGCCCAGTATGATATCGATAACCGAGCACATCAGCCAAATCAATATGAATATTAAGATCACTGTCTGAGTCTAAATGACTCAGCACCACCTCTAGTTGAACCAAAGAGGTCTCTATTTCATCATTGCCGGCAAAAGCAAGGCGTGCCGACTCGATAACACCTTCTGAACCAGCCAGGCTTAATAGTTTGCGAAAGGGCGATATATCTAACTTGTCATCTAAGTCATTCAGATCTGGAGCCGATTTTCGCAGAAGCACATCACGCAAAATTTGCTCTAATGCGCCTTCAATATTTTGTTGTTTTAACAAGGCTCGATAAATACCAACATGACCCAGGCTCAAGGTAACATCGCTGGCATTGCTTAACCGCAAGGTCGCCAGCATCGCTTCAATCACGTCAATGTCAGCACGTTCATCAGCAATACCAAAACACTCAGCGCCTATTTGCAATAACTCGCGCTGACCGCCCATTTGAGACGGTTGAGTGCGCAGCACAGTGCCCGCATAACAAAGCTTATTAATATCAAAGTCGGCCAAGTAATGGGAGTCTATACGGGCAATCTGGGGAGTAATATCAGCCCTAATGCCCAACATACGATGAGTATGTTGATCCATAAACTTATATGTTTGAGTATCCAGTTCTTCGCCAGTTCCTGTTAGCAAAGAATCTACAAATTCCATCACTGGTGGCATCACAAGTTGAAAACCACGACCAATTAAGTCATCTGTTACGCTGCGACGCAGCATTTCTAACTTAATAGCCTCGTCAGGCAGAATTTCTTCAACACCTTCTGGTAGTAGCCAGTTAGCGTCATTTACCATGGCGAATCGCCTTCTTGGAAAGAGTCACGTTAATTACGGGCGGATTATACGTGAACCCGCTTTTGAGTACAGCCTTGAGCGTTAAAAACAAACAGAAAAGTGAATCGTTGTGAACGTTAACTAAAAAAGGCAGTCATCTCTGACTGCCTTTTTTTGCTTGGCTTACTTTGTCGACGAATTGAAATGCTTGAAGAAATCAGAATTCGGATCCAAAATTATTAAATCACCTGAAGAATTAAAGGTGTTTTTATAAGCACTCATACTACGATAGAAATCATAAAACGATTCGTCGGCACCAAATGCATCGGCGTAGATTTTAGTCGCTAAGGCGTCTGCGTCACCACGAGTAAGCTGCGCATTTTTCTCAGCTTCAGACACTAGCTCAACGCGTGTACGATCTGCGTTTGCACGTATTTCAATCGCTTTTTCATTACCGGTTGCTCGATATTCATTAGCAATACGTTGACGCTCAGAGCGCATTCTCTCGTAGACGTTCGACTGAATTTGGTCGGCTAAATCGACACGCTTTAAACGTACATCAACAACCTCTACACCAATCGATACCGCTTCTTCGACAATTGCGGCTTGCACCACATTCATGATTTCAACACGGTCACCGGCAACGACATCGCTAATAGTACGCTTTGCAATTTGAGCCTTGAGACTATTATTGATCTTCTGTTCCAAGCGATTTTCAGCATTAGCTCGGTTTTTAACCGATTTATAATAAATCTGTAAATCCTTGATTTTCCACTTAACAAAGCTGTCAACGAGCAACTCTTCTTTGTTAACCGTAATGAAACGCTCAGGCGCTCTATCCATGGTTTGAATACGAATATCATAAGTCTGGATGGTATTCGCGATTGGAATTTTAAAGTTAATTCCAGGCTGAATTTCTTCACCTGAGAATTCACCAAATTGAAATTTCAACCCGCGTTCCCATTCGTTAACAGTAAACACAGTGCTGGCAAAAACCACTACAGAAATAACTAGGGCAAAAACAATACCCATTAAAATTTTATCAGATTTCATTTATCGACCTCCTCGCTTTTCGTTGGCGGTATTTTGAGCTTTTGATACTTTGCCCGATGCTTCTGATGTTGGTAAAACATCATCACGACGAACAGACGTAGAGCCGCTAGAACTTCGTTTATTGTTCTCAATAATTTTATCTATCGGCAAATACATCAAGCTGTTGCCGCCACCGGCATTTTGATCCATTAACACTTTACTGCTGTCAGCAAGCACGTCTTCCATGGTTTCAATGTACAAGCGTTTCTTAGTAATAGCCGGCGCTTTTTGATATTCGGTTAAAACCTTATTAAATCGCTCAGCCTCACCCGTTGCTTCAGCAACAACCTTGGCTTTATAAGCTTCAGCTTCTTGTAAAATTCGAGCCGCTTCACCTCGAGCATTCGGTACTAACTTCTTAGCGTAAGCCTCAGCCTGATTGGTCAACTTAGTCTTATCTTGGTCAGCACGAACAACATCATCAAAGGCATCACGCACTTCACGTGGCGGCTTTGCGTCTTGAATTTCAATCGACTGAATCTGAATGCCGGTCTGATATCTATCTAAGATATTTTGCAGCAAGGTTTCAGTTTCGGAGTCAACAATCGGTCTATCAGTGGTCAATAAGTCATCCATCGTGGTGCTACCAACAACTTCACGCAACGCGCTTTCGGTGGCACTTCGAACCACACGATCTAAGCCGCCGCGTTGAAATATATCACCAACATTGAACACTAAGTCTTCAATTGATTTAATTGTATATTGAACCGCCATCGTCACATCAACGATATTCTGATCGCGAGTTAACATGAGCGCTTCTTTGAGCTCAGGAGAATCATTTCTATAACCGACTTCAACCGTTCTAACTTGTTGAGTGTCAATAATGATTTTTTCTTCTAACGGCCAAGCGATGAAATTCAAGCCCGCACCAACGGTTTGTTTGAACTTTCCAAAGCGCAATTCAATACTTTGATTACCCTCATCAACTTGATAGAAAGACTGCGTTCCCCAATAAAAGACTGCGGCCAAGAGAATCAGCAACCAAGGCGAAAACAAACCCTTGCTCTTGCCGCTACCGCCACCGCCGCCAAAGCGTTTTCGAACGTTATCAATGATTTGATCAATGTCAGGGCTTTGGCTGCCCTTATTTTTATTACCGTTACCCCAAGGGTCGCGGTTTCCTGAGTTGCCTGAGCCAGGTTCATTCCAAGGCATGTGTTATTTCTCCAAAAAGGGAATTAAGACCGGTTAAGGTCTGATAGTGGTCGAGTTTAGCAAAGATATAGTGATTAGGGTGAGTACAAGCAAGCCCTAGAGCCTTTTTATTGCATTAATGTCATCTTGTTTCTCTAACCAGCCGAAATCAGCGGGCGATAGTTCGAGTTCTATGTCAAAAGAGCCGTCATCGTTAATGCTTTCAGTTTTAACCAAGCTCTTTTGATACAGCGCAGCCCTTAGCTTACCATTACCTGCAGGTAAATCGACCCGACACCGCATGTGCAGTAACGATAAATATTCGGTTATGGCATCGAGCAATAGGTCAATGCCCTCGCCGGTATGCGCAGAAAGCCAAATTGCATTGACTAAACCCTTATCATTACGCTTTACCTTAGCGACTGTGCCGTTAAGGTCAATTTTGTTAAAGATCATGATCGTCGGAATATCCGAAGCATCAATCTCAACCAGGACTTTATCAACCTCGGTGATGCAGTCTTCTCGATAATTACTAACAACGTCGACAACATGCAGCAATAGGTGAGCATTACTCACCTCTTCGAGTGTTGAATGAAACGCGTTAACTAAGGAATGAGGCAAGTCTCGAATAAAGCCAACGGTATCGGAAAGAATGGTCGCACCAAACTCCGGCAGCTCAACACGGCGCATGGTTGTATCTAAGGTAGCAAAAAGCTGATCTTCAGCGTAGACACCGGCGTTGGTAATATTATTGAATAGGCTTGATTTGCCAGCATTGGTATAACCAACTAAAGAGACCGTAGGCACGGGCACTTTAGCTCGCGACTTACGGCGTAGTTGACGTTGCGCCGAGACCACATCCAAACGCTTATTCAGCACTTTGATGCGGTGCCCAATAAGCCGTCTATCCGTTTCTAATTGAGTTTCGCCTGGGCCACGTAACCCAATGCCACCCTTTTGCCGTTCAAGGTGAGTCCAGCCGCGCACCAAACGCGTAGAGAGGTGTTGCAACTGGGCTAACTCTACTTGAAGCTTACCTTCGTGACTGGTGGCGCGTTGAGCAAAGATATCAAGAATCAAACCCGTTCGATCGAGTACTCGAACTTTTAACGCCCGCTCTAAGTTTCGTTCTTGAATGGGGCTGACAGAATGATTGAGAATCACCAGATCGATTTCTAACGACTCGATTATCGCGCCGACCTCTTCAACCTTACCTTTGCCAATATAAGTTGAGGCATCAGGCGAACGCCTAAACGCCGTCAGCGTATCCACAACAATCGCACCCGCTGATGTAGCAAGCAATTGAATCTCTTCAAGTATTTCTTGATCTTCTTGCGATGAGTCACGTTGATAAACTATCAACGCGTTGGGGTGAGTCTTTGCTTGGGCGAGTTCGAACACGATATAGTTTTAACAGAAATTATGTGTGCCAGCCAACTAAAACAAAATCAGTTAGAAGCGAATTTGAGTTAGCTAGGTTAACCATACGCTCAGACTAATATCTATTTAAGTACCTGTGAGAACACACGCTAGCAGCAAACTGGCATAGTGAGGCCTAGCAATTAAGCTCATGCTCTCTATTAGTTAGTGCGCCCATCTCTAAATGGGCTACAACGTTAATTAACAGACTTATTCGTCTTCTTCAAAATCAATGCGAACCGCTTTTGAAGGCACAACGGTAGAGACCGCATGCTTGTAGATCATCTGATTAACTGTATTACGTAATACGATCACAAACTGATCAAATGATTCAACTTGGCCTTGCAATTTAATGCCGTTGACCAAGTAGATTGAAACTGGAATTCTTTCCTTACGTAACGCATTTAAGAAAGGGTCTTGAAGCGCTGTTCCTTTATTTTGTGCCATTATTCTTATTCTCTTTTTAATTCTAATATGCGGTAAATAGACCATTCGCGGTCGTGATTAATTAGTGACCACGATCAACTATAAAAACCATAACTAAATAATATAAACGCTATTTGCAAGCCCAAACGCAGCTTTTCAAACAAATTACACTAAACGACTTACACTATGGCCTTAAAAATTCTCGACCTTCTAAAGGCAAAAATCATAAGCATTACTGAGAGGCTCTTAGAACCCAATCAAGGAGGAAACATGGCCTAAAGACCATCAGTCGGCAACCTCAGTCGGTAACCTTAGTCAGTAACCTTAGCCCACACAAAGCAACACTAAGTTTAGATATTAATAATAACGCTAACAGGTGAAATATCGATGACCGATGCCAAGGTTCTCATCTTGCCTCACTTATCTATGGTCTTATCGTTATTTATCAATAGGCTTAGAACCTTATTCAACGTAACGCCGCCTGATAAGTTAACTATAAATCACTTAATTACGAGGCATTACTTAACTAACGCACTAACTTTCCCCTCAGAATGTTCCCATGATTATAAGCTAGTTTATATCTGCAAAATGATTAATTAACGCTCATTTATTATATAAATTGTTCAACAAGCGTTACAAGGTCTTGAAATTCCTTGTTTTCTAGGCCGTGGTCGACCCACCAAAGCAAGTTACTTTGGTTTCTTAGCCAGGTCAGTTGTCGCTTGGCAAGTTGGCGTGTCGCAACCACTCCTTTTTCTCTCATGCGGTCTGCATCTATCTCGCCTCTTATGTATTCGAGCATTTGTCGATAGCCGATCATTCTCATCGACGACGCATCAGCATCAACACCATTGTCTAATAGACCTCGAACTTCTGACTCTAAGCCGGCATCAAGCATAATGTCAAAACGGCGACCAATACGCTCATGCAACACGGCACGATCTGAGAACGAGAGCGCGATCTTGATTAGAGGGTTCGGCGGCGGCAATTTTCGACTGGCATTGTATTCAGCAACCGGCTTACCACCCGATAACACTATCTCTAGCGCACGTTGAATGCGCTGAGCATCCATTGAGTCAATTCGTTCTGCGCTTCTAGGGTCTAAGACCGCTAGGCGCTGATGAAGGGCCGACCACCCGAGACTCTCGGCCTCACTGGTAATTCTTGCTCTCAGCTCTTGATCGGCTTGCGGTAACTCAGTTAAACCTCGCTCTAAGGCATTAAAGTAAAACATTGTTCCACCGGCTAGCACCGGCATTTTGCCACGTTCGGTAATATCTTTGATCAGGGCACTGCAGTCTTTAAAGAAATCAGCCACTGAATAATTTTCATTCGGTTGCCTGACATTGACCAAATGATGAGGGTAATTGGTCAAAAAATCGGGGTCTGGCTTAGCGGTACCGATGTCCATGCCGGTGTACACTAACGACGAATCGACACTAATAATTTCAGCATCGACGCTCTCGTAGAGTTGCGCGGCGGCGTCGGTCTTACCGGTGGCCGTTGGCCCCATAATACAGACAATCGGAATTTGCTCAGGCGCTAAAGAAAGTTGACGTTTCATCACTGACCGCGTTTAAACCAACCATCAAGCTGGCTGATGGACATCTGAACCCAGGTAGGTCGACCATGATTGCACTGGCCGCTGCGTTCAGTCGCTTCCATATCACGTAATAAGGCATTCATTTCAGCAATTGACAGCAGGCGGTTTGCTCGTACCGAGCCGTGACAGGCCATTGAAGAAAGCACTTCGTGCATGGTTTCTTCGATTCTATTGCTGTGTTCAGTCGCCACTAAGTCAGACAATACATCTCGAACCAGCTGTGACACGTCAGAGTTAACCAGCACATCAGGAACCGTTCGCACCACTAGTACTTTTTCATCAAGTTGCTCGACTTCTAAACCTAGCTTAGCAAACAGATCTTGTTGTTGGTTCCAAGCCATTATCTCGGTTTCACTAACCTCAATGGTGACCGGCACTAGCAATGGTTGCTGGGCAATCGATGCCGAGTTCATTGACGACTTCAACCGCTCGTAGGTAATGCGCTCATGCGCGGCATGCATGTCAACTAAGACTAAGCCCTGCTCATTTTCGGCCAAGATATAAATACCTTTGAGCTGTGCCAAGGCATAGCCCATGGGTGGAATAACGCCCGCTTGGATTTTCGGCGTTAGTGCGACATTTAAACCCGACTCGCTTAGCGACCTTGACGGGTCTGGTCGAAAGGCTGAATCGGCGACTTGTTTATACCCACCGATTTGCTCTCTGACTTGATCTGCCGTTAAACGGTCGCCCGTTTGATAGCGATTATTATCGTCATATCGAATCGGCGATTGTTGATTCATTTGTGACTGACTGGCTAAACGAGCGGCCATTCCAGACATCGCATTCGGGTTAATCGGCTTAGGCGCCGCGGCACCCTGCTCGGCATCTACCTGAAGACTTCCAACCTCACCGGCACTTGCCCCCACATAGCGTTGAATAGAGCGAAATACAAAACCATGAACACTTCGGCTTTCTCGAAATCGCACCTCATGCTTGGTCGGGTGCACATTGACATCAACACCGGCTGGATCCATTTCCAGATACAACACATATATTGGGTGGCGGCCGTGAAACAAAACGTCTTGGTAACCCAGACGAACCGCATGAACGATGGTTTTATCACGAATCAGACGTCCATTGAGAAAGAAGTACTGCATGTCAGCTTGGCTACGTGAAAAGCTGGGCAAACCAGCCCAACCAGAGAGCCTCATATCGTCACGCCGCTCATCAAAATACAAACTATTTTCGGGTACGTTATCGCCACAGACCATTTTCAAACGACGTGCGTCGTCAGCCGGCACACTAGGCAGGTGCAAGACAACTCGACCATTGTGTTGCAACTTAAACGCCACATCAAAACGCGACAATGCCATGCGACGAACCACTTGATCTAAATGCTTAAATTCAGTGTTATCGGTTCGCAAAAACTTGCGGCGTGCCGGAGTATTATAAAACAGGTCACGGGTCTCAATCGAGGTGCCAACCGGGTGAGCTACGGGCTCTGGCTCGGTGGTCTTATTATTTCCGTCACTGGACACCATCCACGCTTGATCAGAACTCATTTCACGAGACCTGATCGTCATTCTGGTAACCGAAGCAATGCTTGGCAGTGCTTCACCACGAAAGCCTAAGGTTGCGATTTGCTCAAGATCCGTCAGATTTTCAATTTTACTGGTCGCGTGACGAGACAAGGCCATCGCTAGGTCCTGCTTTAAGATGCCATGCCCGTTGTCGGTGATTTTTAAGCGCTTTACGCCCGCGTTTTCAACCTCGATATCAATACTTGTGGCGCCAGCATCGAGCGCATTCTCGATCAACTCTTTGAGCATAGACGCTGGCCGCTCAATAATTTCGCCGGCCGCAATCTGATTGATAAGACGAGGGTCTAGTGCGTGTATACGTTGCTTAGTTAAGGTATTGTCGATCATGAGATTTTAAGACATTTATCCGGGTATTTTTAATATTTGGCCTAGTCGCACGGTACGGTCACGCAGGCCATTGGCGCGCATTATGGCTTTAATTGTCACGCCGTACTCCTCAGCAATTTCAGATAAGGTATCACCGCGAGTCACTTTGTGTTTACTATCGCGCTTGGCCGGTGAACGGCCGCCCGGTATCTTAATTCTCTGACCCTTGTAAACGGAGTCTCGCGATAATCCATTATGACGTTTTAAGGCACTGATTGTTACATTATAGCGCGCCGAGATCTTAGAGAGCGAGTCCCCTCGTTTGACGATATGTACGCTGGGCTCTGCGCCCGATGTACGCGCGCTTTGAGATACTTTTTCACTTCCAGGCAGCTTGAGTTTTTGGCCCAAAACAGCCGTATTATTGCGTAATTTATTGATACGCTTTAATTCTTTGACGGTCGTTCCATACTTAAATGCGATGCTCGAAAGTGAGTCGCCTCGTTTGACGGTATGCCGTTTTGACGCTCTGTTTTGAACCGTCGACGACGCTATGTTCGGCGACGAGTAATTGGCTTGGCTGTAATAAGGTGTTTGTTCATAATATTCGCCTAAAGCCGTATGAATAGCCTTAGCGATTTTTTTTTGGTACTTAGAAGTGCGTAGCTTTTTTTCTTCATTGAGATTGGTAATAAACCCGGTCTCGATTAATATCGAAGGAATATCCGGTGATTTAAGCACCGCAAACGACGCTTGCTCAACCCGTTTCGAATGCAATCGCCCAACCTTCGCTAACTCCTTTAAAACACGGCCGCCTAAATTCACACTTTCACTAATCGTGTTAGTCATCGATAAATCCACCAATACCTTGGCGAGCACCGCGTCTTTATTGGCTAAGCTTACACCACCAATCAAATCAGCCGCATTCTCTTTTTTGGCTAGTGCCCGCGCCATTGCACTGGTAGCGCCGCGTTGAGACAAAGCAAAGACAGACAAACCATTGGCGCTTTTTTTGGTAAACGCATCGGCATGAATTGATACAAAGATATCAGCGCCTTTTTCTTTCGCCATTACACGGCGCCGAGTCAGATCAATGTAGTAGTCCCCTTCTCTGACCAGAAACGCCTGCATCCTAGAATCAGCGTTAATTTCTTTTAACAGGCGCTTTGCTATTGATAAGGTAATTTCCTTCTCTCGACTACCTCGATGACCGCTTGCCCCGGGGTCTTCTCCGCCGTGACCAGCATCAATCGCGATGGTGATTTTTTGTTGCGTTCGACTAGGTTCATTAATAACGGTCGCGGCTGGTACATCACTCAAACTCTGTTGATCGGCTGAACTCGTCGACACGTCGGTAGACGGCGCCAAATCCGCGATGCTTTCGTCAACAGCACTCGACTCCACAATATCCACAATAGTAGGGGCTTGTGAGTCGGCGCTTTGATTTAAAGCCCCTGTGGCATCGGTCGATGTCGGGTCAAATTGAGTATCAACTAAATCAAGCACCAAACGATGACCGTATAACTCATTAGGAGTAAGTACAAAGCTATGTGCCTGTAGGGGAATTTTCAACTCAAAAACAAAGCGAAGCATACCCTCTTGCGGAGAGCCTGTGCGCATTCCAGCCAAATGGTGATTTTCGGTCTGCATAGTTGGAAGAATCGCTTTTAAACCAGCATTTTCGATATCGACGACAATGCGTTCAGGATTCTTCAGGCCAAAAACCTTGTGCTTAATATTTTCAGAAACATCAAATACAACACGGGTTTTATCCGGTGAGTGCCAAAGTCGTACACTATTGATTTGTCTCGCGCCTTGTTGCGCCAATAACTCGCTTGGCGCAAGCAGCAAAAAGCCTAACAGCAACACCGACAGGGCAGCCAGAAAGATTGACGAGCAACGCAATCGGCTTAGCTGGCTTCGTTTAATTAAGGGTATTTCTACCTGTTTGGCCTTGAGTGCCAGTAGATTGTGAGTCACTGAATGACGTTTACTCAATAGTGTGAATATTTGTCGAGCAATTACATCAGGTTTTTAGGCCAAGTGCGAGTACTTATAACAAGCGTTAAGAAAACAACAAGCGATTAACCAAGATCAGCGATAACGAGTTTTCTAAAAAAGAAAATGAAGAGCCGAGCCAGCTAAAAAATTAGCACGCTGGCCCGGCTCAGGAGTGTTAAGCGAAACTAAAAACTATTAGCCTTACTCAACCCAAAGAGGGGGGGGATTATCTTTGGCTGTTAAAAAGTCACCAACCACAAAACCTTTTAACGACTACGATATTGACATAAATTTATTTAATTATCTGTAAAACAGTGTGTCATTTAAATTAGGCAAGTAATGTATTTAAATCAGTGGCTTTGGGTCGCTCTCGGCCTGACGCCAAGCGCATATAGAGTTTAAACCGTCAGAACAATATTTCGCTGGTCGACAGCATCGAGCGCCTTGCTGATGTTAACCTCAGCGTTCGCCATTTGAAGATAACCAGCGCCTCGAATAGGCCATTCTATGAGAAAAAGACTGGTATTCGACCACAGATCGTCCAGCGCCAGATACTCGAGCTCACTAGGGTCTTCTAGCCGATAAAGGTCCATATGGTATATAACGCCTTGATCCACCTGATACTCTTGCACCAAATTATAAGTTGGGCTAGTTACCGCGCCGACATAACCAAACGCTTGAATGATCGATTTGCTTAAGGTCGTTTTGCCTGCGCCCATCTCCCCTTGCAAGTAAACGCATGACGGAAAGGTTAATTGCTTAGCGATCTTTTGACCTATTAACTCGGTCTCTTGGAGGCTAGTGGCGCTATATGAGTGCTGCTGTCGGTGTGTTTCAATATTCACAATAGATAAGGCCTCGTTATACACAAGGATTGCGTTAGAATACAACTATTATGACAGCTACGCAGGCCAACTCAAACGGCACCTCAAAGAATATCGATAGCAATAGCTCGCTGAAAATGTCTGACGAGCAGTTATCTCAACTCGCGTCGAACATTAAGCAATGGGGCATTGAAATCGGCTTTGATGCGGTTGGGATCAGCGACGGCGATCTGTCTGAACATGAAGTTCATCTAAATGCCTGGCTCGATAAAGGCATGCAAGGCGAGATGGACTACATGCAAAAACATGGTAGCAAGCGCACTAATCCTAGCCAACTGGTTGAAGGAACAAAGCGGGTGATATCGGTGAGAATGGATTATGCGCCAGCCGACATCAGAGCCGCCGAACAGGTCATTGAAGACGATACTATAGGCTATGTGTCGCGTTACGCACTTGGTCGCGACTATCACAAAGTGCTACGAGCACGACTTAAAAAGTTAGCACAACGGGTGCAACAAGAAATTGGCGAATTTGGCTATCGCGTATTCACTGACAGCGCGCCAGTAATGGAAAAAGCCTTGGCCGAAAAAGCAGGTTTGGGCTGGATCGGCAAACACAGTAACTTGTTAGACTCTAAAACGGGCTCATGGTTTTTTCTTGGAGAGATCTATGTCGACCTACCCTTACCGATCGACAAAGCCGCGACAAACCATTGTGGCAGTTGTCAAAAATGCATCGATATTTGCCCCACTCAAGCCATTGTCGGGCCGTATCAGGTTGACGCTCGGCTGTGTATTTCCTACCTAACGATCGAACTCAAAGGCGCTATTCCGGTTGACCTGAGAAGCAAGCTCGGCAACCGAATTTACGGCTGCGACGACTGCCAATTTGTCTGCCCGTGGAACAAGTTTGCACAAACAACAAAGGAGCCTGACTTTACTCCGAGAGAGCAACTAACCGATAGAAAATTAGTTGACCTCTTTGCTTGGAGCGAAGATGAGTTTCTAAAAAACACCGAAGGCACAGCCATTAGACGCATCGGTTATCAATCTTGGCTACGTAACATTGCTGTTTCTTTGGGCAATGCCCAGACCAACAAAGCGGTAGTATCAGCCCTTAATCAAAAACTCTTAACAGCCGAGCCGCTCCTAGAAGAGCATATACTCTGGGCCTTAGAGCAACACAAACAACAGACTTAAAGGTCATGCCACGTAAACCATAACATGTCATTATTTCCAGACTATCAATCAGATGCACTCTATTTCTCCATGGATGACCCGCTTGAGTTAATGTCGAGGAACTCGCCTCACCCATTCGACTTAGACGATCACTCATGGCAAACCATCGAACACTATTACCAAGCAATGAAGTTCGAAAACGCGGGTTACCGAGAGAAAATTCGCGTGGCCGAAACCTCCGAACTGGCAAAGCGGCTCGGCAATGCACGGTTTAAGAAGCGTCGTGGTGACTTAAAGCAAGTAAAAACAACCCTGATGACTAGGGCGGTTTATATACAAGCTAAAACCCATAATGAAGTGTGCGAACGATTGTTAGCCACAGGCCAGTCCAAACTCGTTGAAAATAGCCAATTTGATTATTATTGGGGCTGTGGGCGAGACCATCGCGGCGACAACCATTATGGCCAGACACTAATGAATGTTAGAAGCAAACTCGTCGATCAAGCCACGGTGCGTTTAGACCCTCTTGCCTCGGACTAATTACTATTTCGACATCAAAAAAAACGCCACTGTATTTCAATTAATCTGAAATCATACATAGAAACAACCCTGTACTTAGTTATGACAACAATACAAAAAGCTCTATTTTTATTATTAACCTTCGCGTCGTACTCAATAAACGCACAAACCTCGTTGCCCAACACCATCACCGAAATGCGCGTTGAGCTCGACATCGTCAATTATGATCTGAGTAACAAAGACGCTCGTGTAAAACGTCTAAAAGAGCTCGTTCCGCACACCGAAACGCTTGCGAAAAAAAATAAAGATGACGCCGGTTTTCAAATGATGGCCGGCTTCTACAATGCCCAATACGCAGGTTATAAAGGAGGTGTAGGGGCACTAAAATACGCAAAGGCGGCGCGTAAATTCTTAGAAAAATCGATCGAACTAGACCCCAGCCTTCATGGCTCATCCGCACACATCGTGCTTGGGTCTCTATATGCCCATGTTCCTGGCTGGCCAATCGGCTTTGGCGATAAAAAGAAAGCCGTATTAAATTACCAAGCGGCGCTTCAATTATCGCCTGACGGCATTGACTCAAACTTCACCTACGCCATTTATCTATATGGCCAAAAGAAATTCGCCGAAGCCAAAATCTACCTAGAAAAAGCAGACAAGGCACCCGCTAGAGCTGATCGTTTAAAAGCAGACAAAGACTTAAAGAAACAGATTCAAAATGGGCTAGAAAAAATTGAGCAAAAGCTCGCTGAAAAATAGAGTTCAGCTAATTATCAGACTGTTTCGGCCAAACTCTAAAGCACTAACATTAAATGAGAACGATTAAGACCTCGGCAAAAGCTCGACGGGGCTTAAGCTAACAGGCATAAAAAAAGCCAGCACTGAGGCTGGCCTTTTCAATCAAAGCTAAAACTAACTACTTAATTTTAGCTTCTTTATATTCAACGTGCTTACGAACCACTGGGTCATACTTTTTCATGACCAATTTCTCAGTCATTGTACGCTTGTTCTTAGTAGTCGTGTAATAGTGACCAGTTTTGGCTGTTGAAACCAATTTGATTTTATCTCTCATAATTGCTTACCTCAGCTTTATACTTTCACGCCAGAGGCGCGTAAGTCTTTTAATACAGTGTCGATACCTTTTTTGTCGATAATACGAATGCCTTTTGAAGACACACGTAAACGAACCCAACGGCTTTCACTTTCAACCCAAAATTTACGGTAATGCAGATTCGGCAGGAAAGTGCGGCGCGTGCGATTTTTCGCGTGCGATACATTGTTACCAAACGTCGTACCTTTACCAGTCACCTGACATACTCTAGACATTGTTCTAACCTTTTAAATAATAATACTGTTTACCCTAGATTGATAAACTAAAACAGCTTTAAACCCGGCACCGCTAGTTATCTAGCAGAATAATGAGCAGCCGTTTTTTACAATCAACCTAAGTGTTTGTTTTTTCTAGAATGCGTGACCTAACAGCCTCGTCATTCCGTTCTAGGGGGCGATTTATACCAGAAACCCATTGAAAATAAAACTGATTCTCACTTTTTTACGCTTTATTTCTTAGGCTTTTGTAGCTTTTGGCAATTCGGTCTACCAAATAGCCCAAAACCTAGTGCAAAGCTAACCCAAAGCGCCCATTTCAGCGAACGAAAGCACCTCAGACTCCCCCACAATAAAGTGATCTAAGAGTTTAACGCCCACCATCTCTAAAGCAAGGTAAAGCGCCTGAGTTAATGATTTATCTGCCGCACTTGGCTCACACACTCCAGACGGGTGATTATGCGCGACAATCAAGGCAGCGGCATTGTGTTTTAAGGCCTCTTTAACGACTTCTCGTACCGGCACTGAGGCGCTATCGATGGTGCCGCGAAAAAGCGCTTGATGATGAATGACTCTATGTTTGCTATCGAGAAACATAACAAAAAACGATTCGTACGGCTTATCTCGGAGTTGCAATGTCAAATAATCTCGACTCATTTGAGGATTAGCTATAGCGTCGCCTTTCTCCATTTGCTCCATCAGGTATCTGCGCCCTAACTCCAAAGCGGCTTGAAATTGAACGTATTTTGCTGTGCCAATACCCTTAAATTGGCACAACTGTGTTGCTGAGAGGTTCAACAAGGCCCTTAAACCTCCTGCCTCCAAAAGAGCATCTCGCGCCAAATCTAGAGCGGTTTTACCCGGCAAACCGGTTCTGATAAAAATCGCTAACAACTCGGCATCGGCAAGTGAGCCAGGGCCATTGGCTAACAGCTTCTCTCGAGGCCGTTCACCCTCTGGCCATTCTTTGATTGGTAAATTCTGGATATTTTTTTGAAAAAACATGATCACTCTCCTTAAGTTAAATCAGCTATTTGGTTTGCAACTATGCGTGCAGGGCTGACAGCCATTCCTTAGCTGTGTCAATAATTAAAGCATAAGTTGCCAGTAGACACAAAGATTACAAGCGTGTTGACAGCAAGATTATCGACACCCTCTAAATAAACACATGACAAACGCGTGAGCAATCAGGGATAATCTCGTTCTTATAAATAGATGAGTATTTAACAATAATTACTATAAATGGCCTCAACACATTGAAAAGTCTAACGAATAAACGAGTACTGCTCGGCGTGAGCGCTGGCATCGCTGCCTACAAAACTCCCGACTTAGTCCGAAAGCTCGGTGAATTAGGCGCGCAAGTGCAAGTAATACTTAGCAAAAACGCAGATCAATTCGTAGCACCACTGTCACTTCAAGCCGTTAGCGGTCATGCCGTACACAGCTATGCGATGACCGCCGAAAGCGAAACTGGCATGGGTCATATCGACCTTGCTCGTTGGGCCGACGCTGTTTTGATTGCGCCTGCGACGGCCAACATGATGGCTCGCCTTTGCCAAGGCAATGCCGATGAGCTACTGACGACCGTTTGCGTCGCCACCGAGGCGCCGATAGCCGTCGCGCCGGCAATGAACCAGCAGATGTGGCAAAACGCGGCCTCTGAAGCCAATATCGCGACCCTACAGTCTAGGGGTGTACATATCTTAGGTCCTGACGCTGGCGAACAAGCCTGTGGCGAAGTCGGGCCCGGCCGTATGCTACAACCGGCGGATATCGCACAACGTGTTGGTGCCCTGTTTCAAAGCACGGAACTAACTGGCAAACGTGTAATGATCACCGCCGGCCCCACATGGGAAGCATTAGACCCGGTACGTGGCATTACCAATCATAGTTCCGGCATGATGGGCTACGCGCTAGCCCAAGCCGCGATTGAAGCGGGTGCCGAGGTAACACTGGTGAGTGGGCCGACCCACATTTCAAAGCCCGAACACGCAACAATCATAAACACCGTGTCGGCGCTGGACATGCACTCGGCGGTAATGAGTTCTATTGATGAACAAGATATTTTCATCGCGGTCGCCGCGGTTGCTGACTACCGTCCGATACAATCAGCGGATCAAAAAATCAAGAAGAACGCCGACGAAATGACGATCACCATGATCAAAAACCCGGATATTTTAGCGGATGTAGCCGGGCGTGAAAAACCACCTTTTTGCGTCGGTTTCGCCGCCGAAACCAATAATGTAATCGACTACGCTCGAGGCAAACTGGTTCGCAAAAAATTAGACATGATTGCCGCAAATCATGTTGGCGGCTCTGAAACGGGCTTCGGCACGCCTGATAATGCTATTACGCTTATTACTGAGGAGTCTGTTATCGAACTACCAAGGCAGGCTAAGACGGCACTTGCTCGTACACTTATTGCAGAAATCACCAAAGCGTATAAGGCTCAATAAAGAAACAAACAACTTGTCGGTTAAACGCCCCCTATTTACATGAAAACAGCTATTCAACTTAAAATATTAGACCCCCGTATAGGCACTGAATTTGAAGTGCCCAATTATGCAACAGACGGGTCTGCCGGCATGGACCTTCGAGCATGCGTACAACAAGAAACCAGTATCTCGCCAGGTGAGACGGTCTTAATTCCGACCGGCATGTCGATCTACGTAGCCGACCCATCGTTAGCCGCGGTACTTCTTCCTCGGTCAGGTTTAGGCCATAAGCACGGAATCGTGTTGGGCAACCTCACGGGCCTAATCGATTCAGATTACCAAGGCCCTTTGATGGTGTCGTTATGGAACCGTGGAAGCAAAGAATTCACGGTGCAGGCAGGCGATCGAATAGCTCAGATGGTATTTGTGCCAATCGTGCAAGCTAAATTCGAAATCGTTGACGAATTCATTGAGTCTGATCGAGCCACTGGCGGCTTTGGACACACGGGTGTTAAATAACTCTATCAGCGAGATTGATAGTCACCATTAACTCTTTCAAGTGACGGTCGTATTAGTTTTTTGACACGTCTTTGCTATACTACCCATCGAAATTGCAAACTGCTTGCTCGATGGACACTTAAAATAACAGTGTCGTAACTTAAGTTATTAGAGTCTCGACGTAAGAAAATAAACAAAGTTATTGAGGAAATCATGTCAGATACCCTGTCAATTAAAGACAACCGAACTGGAAAAGAATACCAAATCGAAATCGTAGACGGTAACATCAGCGCTGCCCAGCTTCGCCAGATTAAAGAAAACGAAGGTGATTTCGGCATGATGAGCTACGACCCTGGCTACTTAAACACCGCCAGCTGCACGAGCCGCATTACTGACCTACACGGTTCAGAAGGGATCTTGCGCTATCGAGGCTACCCAATTGAACAACTTGCCGAAAAAAGCACCTTTTTAGACGTTGTCTATTTGTTATTTAATGGCGAGCTACCAAATGCTCAACAGTCTAGCGATTGGGAAGAGCGCATCACGCACCACACAATGCTGCATGAGAAAACCAAACGTCTCATGGGCGGTTTCAACTATGACGCACATCCGATGGGCGTATTTATCTCAACCGTTGCGGCTCTTTCTACCTTTTACCCCGATGCAAAAGAAGTAGACGATAAAGAGATTCGCATGCTTCAAGCGTGCCGTCTAATCGGCAAAACGCCGACGATCGCCTCTTACGCCTACCGTAACAGTAAAGGCTTGCCTTATATTTACCCTGACAATGAGTTGAGCTACACAGGCAATTTCTTGAATATGATGTACCGCATGGTCGAGCCACGTTATCAAGCTCACCCGGTTCTAGAAAAAGCGCTTGATGTGCTGTTTATCTTGCATGCCGACCACGAACAGAACTGTTCAACCAGCGCCATGCGTAACATCGCTAGTTCAAAGGCTGATCCATTTGTTTCAGTAGCGGGTGCGGCGGCGGCCTTATACGGCCCATCGCACGGTGGTGCTAACGAAGCGGTGTTGAATATGCTTCGTGAAATCGGAACTAAGGACAAAGTTGCCGACTACGTTAAACGCTGTAAAGGCGGCGAACTTCGTCTTATGGGCTTTGGTCACCGAGTTTATAAAAACTACGATCCACGTGCACGCATCGTGAAAGGTATCGCAGACGAAGTATTTGAAGTTACCGGCCGTAACCCACTTATTGACGTTGCGATGGAACTTGAACGTATTGCGCTTGAAGACGATTACTTTGTGAAACGTAACTTGTACCCGAATGTAGATTTCTATTCAGGTTTGATTTACGAAGCCATGGGCTTTCCAATGGAAGCCTTTACCGTGCTATTTGCGATACCTCGTACCGCAGGCTGGTTGGCACAGTGGATGGAATTAATGGACGACCCTGAATTTCGTATTACACGCCCACGTCAGAACTACCAAGGTTCAGGCGAGCGCCACGTTCCTGACAATTACCGAAGTTAGTTCGAGTAATTATTTTATTGATTTAAAAAGCGACTCTTATGAGTCGCTTTTTTTATGTCTATCGTTAGCGAATTTAGCCTCAGAGCCTAAATAAATGTGAAGTCCGCCGCCCTGTTTACAGATTGCCAACTCAACTCATAAGCATTGATCACAAAAGGGCTATAAAATGCACACTAAAGAAGCATAATCGTCAATGTTTAAACCATTATTGGGCAAAATCACTTAGGTACAAAAAAAGAGTCACAAAAAGCCAGAAAATTTGCTTTAATACACACTTACCAAAAGAAATTTGGATATCATCTTAGGCCTCGAAATGGGCCTAACCAAACGCGAAAATCGCGACCAAGAATAATGTCGAATAATTCAACCCCGTCTCTCGATCCACTCAGCATGCTGAATGGGCAAAATATTGCTTTCTTGGAAGATGTTTACGAACAATACCAAGAAGACCCAAATTCAGTCTCAGCTGAATGGCAACAATATTTTTCAAACCTTGCGACGTCGTCAGCCAGCACCACCGACGCGAGCTCATCGTCAGGCTCAGGCCTAGACGCCGTAGCGGCGACCAAACAAGGCTCAGTATCTCGCCTGATCAGCACCTACCGCGCGATGGGCCATAAGCGAGCCAAGATTGACCCTATTGATGAAATGGAAGTGCAAGACGCGAAAGAGCTCGAACTTGAATACCATGGTTTGTCAGACGCTGATCTCGATACCATCTTCGACACCGGCCCACTGCGCGCACCAGATCGTTTACCGCTGCGCGATATCGTGGCAATTCTAAAGCACAGTTATTGTGGCCCTATTGGCTACGAATATGGTCATATGGCAAGTGCCGAGCAGCGACGCTGGTTACGCACAAGTTTAGAAAAACCAATTGGCCACCAGCCATTCGATGTCGATCAACGTAAGCACATTCTTAACCGTGTTACCGCCGCCGAAGGGATGGAACGTTACCTGCACAATAAATATGTCGGCCAAAAACGGTTCTCATTAGAAGGCGGTGAAAGCTTAATTCCGATGCTCGATCACATCATCCAGCAAGGTGGTGCCGAAGGCATTAAAGAATTTGTAATCGGTATGGCACATCGAGGCCGTCTGAATGTATTGGTTAATACCTTAGGCAAAACGCCTCGCAATTTGTTCTCCGAGTTTGAAGGTAAACACGACGTCAATGAGTTGGCTGCCAGTGGTGATGTAAAATACCATCAAGGTTTTTCGTCTGACATTCAAACCAAAGGCGGCACAGTGCATTTGTCGCTGGCATTTAATCCGTCGCACCTAGAGATTGTTAGCCCGGTTGTCGAAGGTTCAGTGCGCGCGAGGCAAGAGCGCCGAGACGACTCTACCGGTAAAACGGTACTGCCGATCTCGATTCATGGCGACGCCGCCTTTGCCGGCCAAGGTGTGGTCATGGAAACCTTCCAGATGTCAGGTTGCCGTGGCTACCATACTGGCGGAACGGTGCATATCGTAATCAATAACCAAATTGGTTTTACCACTAGCCACCCAGAAGACACTCGTTCGGCCCCCTACTGTACTGAAATTGCAAAAATTGTTGGGGCCCCCATTTTTCACGTTAATGGAGACGACCCTGAAGCGGTGGTCTTCGCGACCAAACTTGCACTAGAATTCCGTCAGAAATTTCACAAAGACGTGGTAATCGATTTAGTCTGTTATCGCCGTCATGGTCATAACGAGTCTGACGAGCCGTCAGTCACGCAACCAGTGATGTATAAAAACATCAAAGCCTTAGCAACAACTCGCCGCATCTACGCCCAGCGCTTAATCGACGAAGGCATCATTACGGCTGATGATGAAAAGAAAATGAACGCTGATTACCGCGCCTCGATGGTGGCCGGTGAACGTGTAGTGCCTGAGTTTGTGGAGGTGCAGCAAGGTGATCATACGGTCGATTGGTCTCCTTACTTTAATATCAAATGGGATCACCCGACTAGCACGGCGTTTAATGCTAAGCGTTTAGATTTTTTAGCTGAGCGCTTG
The DNA here is from genome assembly GCA_023301745.1 of Arenicella sp. Lineage (GTDB taxonomy): Bacteria > Pseudomonadota > Gammaproteobacteria > Arenicellales > Arenicellaceae > Arenicella. Next base: position 27,949 of record JALZVW010000077.1, read on the forward strand.
CTCGATATACCGGGCGGTTTCGAATTGCACGCTCGAACCAAGAAGATAATGCAAGATCGCCAGAAGATGAAAGACGGCGAGCTCGCGCTAGATTGGGGTATGGCTGAGAACCTCGCCTATGCCACATTAATCGATGAGAATTTTTCGGTGCGCCTCTCTGGCCAAGATTGTGGGCGCGGCACGTTCTTTCACCGTCACGCTACCTTGCACAATACGGTGAATCGAGACGTACACATTCCGCTTCGCAACATCAAGGAAAAACAGCCTGAGTTCTTAGTAATTAACTCGCTACTCTCTGAAGAAGCGGTGCTCGCGTTTGAATATGGCTACTCCTGTTCTGACCCGAAGACGATGGTGATCTGGGAAGCCCAGTTCGGTGATTTCGCTAATGGTGCACAAGTCGTTTTAGACCAATTCATTTCAAGTGGCGAAGACAAGTGGGGCCGCCTGAGTGGCCTGACCATGTTCTTGCCACACGGTTATGAAGGTCAAGGTCCAGAACATTCGTCGGCACGATTGGAGCGTTATTTGCAGCTTTGTGCCCAGCACAACATGCAAGTGTGTTACCCGAGCACGCCAGCGCAGATGTTTCACATGATTCGCCGTCAAATGCTGCGCCCTTACCGAAAACCATTGATCGTAATGACGCCGAAAAGCTTGTTGCGTCATAAGTTGTCAACATCATCATTAGAAGATTTACACAGCGGTGAATTTCAAACGGTGATACCAGAAGTCGACAAACTAACCAATAAAAGCGTCAAACGAGTCGTGCTTTGCACAGGTAAAGTCTACTTTGACTTGCTTGAGCAACGCCGTGAAGAAAAGATTAAAGACATTGCGATTTGTCGTGTCGAACAGCTTTATCCATTCCCTCGTGACGCGGTTGTTAATGAATTGAAACGTTACCCGAATGCCGATGAGGTAGTATGGTGCCAAGAAGAGCCTAAGAACCAAGGCGCGTGGTACCAAATAATGCACCACATTAAGGCCAGCATTGAAGACCGACATACGCTGCTTTATGCCGGCCGAGATGCTTCGGCATCACCAGCGGCTGGTTACTTAGCGGTTCACCGTGAACAGCAAGCAACTCTGGTCAAAGCCGCGCTTTCGCCGCTTGATGAGAGCGATACTAAAAAAGTTGAGACGATTAATTAAAGCGCCTCAAGGCGATAACAATTACATACGTACCCGAAATTAAACACTAATGAAGCTGCAGACTAACCCTATGCAGGAGCAAGCAATATGTCAGTTGAAGTAAAAGTTCCAATTCTTCCAGAATCTGTCGCCGATGCGATCGTTGCCGTATGGCACAAGAAAGTGGGCGATGCGGTAAGCATCGACGAAAATTTGGTTGATATCGAAACCGAGAAAGTGGTGCTAGAAGTACCGGCTACGGTTGATGGTGTTATTAAAGAAATTCGTGCTGAAGAAGGCGCGACTGTTGGTGAGCAACAAATCATTGCGATCATCGAAGAAGGCGCTACGGCCTCAGCCCCAGTGAGCGAAGAAGCCGCTACGCCAGCGGTTGCAGACGAGACCGCTAATGACGACGACGCCGACAAACTAAGCCCAGCGGTTCGTAAGATGCTGGCCGAAAATAATTTGACCGCGAGCACAATCAAAGGCACTGGCAAAAATGGCCGACTGCTTAAAGAAGACGTTCAAAATGCATTAAAATCGGCGCCAGCCACAACGGCTCAAGCGACAGAGCCCGCTAAAACGGTTCAAGCGGGTGAACGCAATGAACGCCGGGTGCCAATGACGCGTTTGCGCACAACCATTGCGCGTCGCCTAAAAGAAGCCCAAGACACACAAGCCATGCTTACCACGTTCAACGACGTCAATATGCAAGCCGTAATGGATCTTCGTAAACAATACAAAGAGCTATTTGAGAAGAAGCACGGCACTCGCTTGGGCTTTATGTCGTTCTTCGTAAAAGCCGCTATTGAAGCGCTCAAACGGTTCCCTGCTGTGAACGCATCAATCGACGGCAATGACATCGTCTATCACGATTTCTACGACGTCGGCATTGCCGCATCGTCACCGCGTGGCTTAGTGGTACCAGTGTTACGTGACGTAGATCAATTGAGTTTCGCCGGGGTTGAAAAAACCATCGGTGAGTACGGCAAGAAAGCCAAAGACGGCAAGCTAACCATGGACGACTTAGTGGGCGGTACCTTTACCATCTCTAACGGTGGCACCTTTGGCTCGATGATGTCGACACCAATCGTTAATCCACCACAAAGCGCCATTTTAGGAATGCACCGCATCGAAGATCGGCCTGTTGCCGAAAATGGCGAAGTAGTAATACGCCCAATGATGTATTTGGCACTGACCTACGATCACCGAATCATTGACGGTTCAGAGTCGGTATTGTTCTTGCGCACGATCAAAGAGTGCTTAGAAGACCCCGCGCGCTTACTTTTAGAGCTGTAAGCCGATCAAAGCCGAGTCACTATTGAGTGCCTCGGCCTGTTTTAATTAGAATTTTTTAATAGAGAAATAACATGTCTGATAAATTCGACGTCATTGTCGTAGGCGCTGGCCCTGCTGGCTACGTCGCGGCTATTCGCTGCGCGCAACTAGGCTTCAACACCGCCTGCGTCGACAAATGGGTAGACGCCGATGGCAAACCATCGTTGGGTGGCACCTGTCTAAACGTTGGCTGTATACCGTCAAAAGCCCTGCTTGATTCGTCTGAGAAAGTAGAACAAGCCTCGCATGAATTCGAAAACCACGGCATTTCTGTTGGTAAAATATCAGTCGATGTGCCAAAAATGATTGCTCGTAAAGACGACATCGTTAGTAATTTAACGAAAGGTATTGCTGGCCTATTTAAAGCCAATAAAGTCACCTCGCTGCATGGCCATGGCAAATTATTGCCTGGCAAGCAAGTCGAAGTAAGTCTTGACGGTAAAACGCAAACCTATAGTGCTGACAACATAATTCTCGCGGTTGGTTCAGAGCCAATCAACATACCTGTCGCCCCGGTTGACAATGACATTATTGTCGACAACGCCGGTGCGCTAGACATTAACATGGTGCCTAAAAAACTAGGCGTGATTGGCGCGGGTGTAATCGGCCTTGAACTCGGCAGTGTTTGGAACCGTTTAGGTTCCGAGGTGACAATTCTCGAAGCAATGGACACATTCTTAGCGCCAGTCGATAAGCAATTATCACGAGAGGCGCAACGCACCTTCACCAAGGTTCAAGGCTTAGATATCAAACTCGGCGCCATGGTTACCGCCACCAAGGTCGCTAAAAAGAGCGTTAAAGTTAGCTACACCCTCAAAGGCGAAGAACACACCGAAACCTTTGACAAATTAATTGTCGCGGTAGGCCGTAAAGCCAGCACTCAAGGGATAGCCGCTGACGAGGCTGGCCTTAAATTAGACGAGCGCGGCCGAGTCGATGTTAACGATCGTTGTGAAACAAATATAGCTGGCGTATACGCGATTGGCGACGCAGTTAAAGGCCCAATGCTCGCGCACAAAGGCTCAGAAGAAGGCGTTTTCGTTGCTGAAATTATCGCCGGCCAGAAGCCACACATGAATCACGATAACATCCCGTGGGTTATTTATACGCACCCAGAAATCGCCTGGGTTGGCATCAACGAAGAACAAGCAAAAGAACGCGGCATCAACTACAAAACGGGCTTCTTCCCTTTTGCAGCGAATGGCCGTTCATTAGCCATGAACGAAAAAGGTGGCCGCGTCAAAATGATCGCCGACGCCGATACTGATCGCGTGCTGGGCGTGCATATCTTAGGCCCTAATGCCTCTGAGTTAATATCTGAGGCCGTGTTAGCAATGGAATACTCAGCGTCGACTGAAGACATTGCGAGAACGATTCACGCTCACCCTACCCTTTCTGAAGCGATGCACGAAGCCGCGCTGTCTGTCGACGGGCGGGCTTTGCATAAGGTTAATTAGAACTCGGTTTAATTCTTAATATAAACTTAAGCCGTAATTTTAAAGCCTCCATTTTTATGGGGGCTTTTTTATGCCTATGTATGGCGAGGCACCCTCAAATAGCATGAAAACAAAAAAGTAAGCAAATAGCGCATATTTATGCTGTTGGTTTTCATTACAATACCCGAAAAATAAAAGGTGATCCGTGATTAATAGACTCTGATATAGTTACAAAAATATTTTCTGGAATAAGATTATCCTTATGATTATCAAAATCTTAAAGAGCTTTTTTATCAGCACTACCTTGTGTGTAACTGTTATAGCTTTTGCGCCATTAACTCATGCTACCGATACACGAGCAGCAGGATTGACTCCGATTATTATGTTGTTGCTTGATGATGACAATGAAGAAATCGACATGGCGAGTGCATCACGGTTCTTGATGCAAGCCACATACGGGCCAACCTTAGATGAAATAACGGCCCTTACTAATAGCAGTTATGAAAAATGGATAGATAATCAGTTTTCTCTGCCAGCGACAAACCACATCGAATACGGCTTAGAGATAGGACATTTTCGTCCGGGCGGCACAATATTTCAAGGGCCGGTGCCCGGCAGAACGCAACGGTATTCGGTATGGAATCATATCGCAATGAACGCGCCAGACCAACTGCGCCAAAGAATGGCGTTCGCCTTGAGTCAAATTTTTGTTGTTAGTGATCGAGCCGTCTCTTCTCACTCTATTGCTACTGGATATTACGACCTTTTAGTCGATAATGCGTTTGTTAGTTACCGAGAGCTTCTAGAGAAAGTTGCCCTAAACCAGTTTATGGGTAGATTTCTTGGTATGGCGGGTAACCAAAGAGCGAATCCTGATTTGAATATCATACGGCCTGATGAAAATTTTGCTCGTGAGATCATGCAGTTGTTTAGCATTGGCTTAGTTGAATTAGAGCTTGATGGCACACCTAAGCTTGATGCCAATGGCAACCAAATTCCGACTTACGCACAAAGTGATGTTGAAGAACTAGCCAAAGTTTTTACAGGTTGGCATTTAGAGTTCATTAGCGATGCAACATTTGACCAAACAAACCGTGGATTAGACAACCGGTACCTCGGACCAATGCGTGCATTTGCAAACTTTCATGATGTGAGCAGCAAAACACTACTCAGTGTGCCTGGCTTTAATTCGGTAATACCACCAAACCAAACGGCCGAACAAGAACTAGAACAAACCCTCGACATTCTGGCTAATCACCCTAATACGGCACCGTTCATTAGCAAACAGTTAATCCAGCGTTTTGTAACAAGTAACCCAACGCCCGCCTATGTCAGACGTATTTCAACCGTATTCAATGAAACGGATGGTGATTTGCAAGCGGTGATTAAAGCCATCTTATTGGATGCCGAAGCTCGTCAAGGTCATCTACGCAACCCCGAAACGTTCGGTAAAATCAAAGAGCCGATATTGAAGCTAACCGGTTTTTGGCGCGGTGTTGGTCTGTTATTAAATGTACCTCTTGCCGGCCCCTCAAGTATAAGGTTTGAGCAAATGGAACAGACTCCTTTGAGTGCGCCATCGGTGTTTAATTTTTTCAGGCCAGACTTTTCACCATCAGGCGTATTGTCTCAAAATGGCTTGTTTTCACCTGAATCCCAATTACTCACTTCGACGAGCATTGTTACTATGGGCTCGACACTGACTGACTTTTCATTGATTTCTAATCAGAGCCAAAACCCCAATAGTGCTACATTCACCGCAATTGCAACAGACCATTTAGAACTACTTGTACCAGACGACTTAGTGCGGCCTGAGGCACTCGTCGAACATTTAAATATTGTCTTGCTGGCCGGCAGTATGACGGACGAAATGAGAGAAATTCTTCTCAATCTACACTCTGGTTCTGACGGTTATGCGGCATTAAACAAGCTTAACGTTGTGAATGATATTTTATATTTAATTACCCTGTCACCAGACTTTAATGTTCAGCGCTAAGGAAAGAATAATGATAAATAGACGAAACTTTTTAAAAGCCAGCGCCGCATCAACATTAACAGGTGCTGGAGCCTTAAACCTGTCGCAAGCTTCAGCGTTCGCCGCACAAACGCCAACTGATTTCAAAACCATCGTTTGTGTTTACTTAGATGGGGGTAATGATTCATTTAATATGCTCGTGCCAAATACAACAGCAGAATACAATGCTTATGCACAATCAAGGCAAGCACTTGCGCACGATCGCTTAGCTCTGCAGAGCATCTCGCCGAGGGGGTTAGGTGCAAACAGTTTTGGTTTACACCCAAACATGCCCGAATTGAAAAACATGTTTGATAATGGTGAGGCGTCATTCATCGCCAATGTAGGGCCGCTTATTGAGCCAACAAATAAAGCCGACATCGCGAATGGCAGTGCGTTTCTGCCAACAGGTTTAGGCGGGCATAACACCGGGAGTTCTTATTGGAAAGGCGACCATGACAGCACAGTTAATGCCTCTGGAGACGGGATTGGTGGCCGGCTGGCCAACGAATTTGTTAATAACGCTGAACTCCCTATGCTTATTTCATCAGGCGCTGGTTACGATTTATTTTTAAATCATGCCGAACAACCAGTTTACGGAATTTCTCCTGCTGGCTTGGTGTTAATGAGAGATTATAATTTATCTCAATCAGCTAGGTTCGCCGCTGCGCCGGCGACAGCAAGACGTGCGGCGTTAGAAAAATTAAATATGCTTGGGGTTAACGATAAAAATTTATTTATGCAACACTCTGGTCAATTACTCAGCCAAGGTCTTAACTTAAGCCTCACTGCGCAAGAGCTTTTAGGTGGTATTCCCCCGCTAGAGGTAGAATTTCCGGCCGCCCCATTCACTAACGTCTCACGACATCTTAGGCGTGCGGCAGAAATGATTTCAATTAGAGAAGGGCTAGGAATGCGGCGACAAATCATTTATGTACGAGCTACCGGTTTTGACACACATGATGCACTGAATGCATTTCATGCCCCTGCAATGGCTGAACTCAGTGCAAGCTTGGCGGCATTCAACGAGACAATGAAACAGTTGGGTATGGATTCAAGCGTACTTACTTATACCGCATCAGATTTCAGTCGCACATTAACTAACACTGGCGACGGAACGGATCATGCTTGGGGCGGCCCTCAGGTATTAATGGGCGGCGGCATTAAAGGCGGCGAATTATTTGGCTCTTACCCTGTTTTAGAGCTTGATAGTGATGATGATTACAACGGTGACGGTCGTATAATCCCGACAACATCGGTGACTCAGCATGCCGCAACCATCGCGAAATGGTTTGGCGTACCGCAAAGCCGTTTGTCTGCTGTGGTGCCTAATATAAGCAATTTTTCAGGCCAACAAGACCTAGGTTTTTTTGCATAACAGCTAAATCGCTTAAAGCCACAACTACTCACGACTACCAACTACTGAGACACCCATTAAGACAACTACTTGATCACCCATAACTAATACTTGTCTAAACTATAAGCGCAGTTCTTTCTCTAACTAGCGAGTAGTACTTTCAAGTTTTAGTCGAGCTTATCCTGCCCTTTTAAGAAGCCGGTAGGCGATAAGGAGATACTGAAGTCAGGTTGTGTATTGAATATGCACTCTAAATTTCAAAACGATTTGATGCTGCGCGCTGATCTTTATTTGGCTAAGCAGTCTGCTAAACATATTGTCATGGCGCGCGACAAATTGTTCGATGGCTTATCTGACTCAAGCGCCGAGTTAAGCTAGACATATATGGATACTTCAATAAATTCACAAAAGGTAGAGGTTCTTTATATGGTTCTATAGTCACTAAGTTTTTTACAGTGAGCGTTTTTTTATACTCTGAAATATCCTCTATTTTTAAGTGCATGTCTTATGATCATAGAGTATATTAAATAGAGTCTTAATGGCTACTCTGAAATAGTGTTGCCGGAGCAACTATTATTTCTGCTCAAGAGTTTTACAGAAATAAAAACGAATATCAATTTACAAGGATTTTTGCTATGAATTTAAAATTTGGATTATTTTTTATTTTTATAATTTTCTCTACTTCGCAAAGCTACAACATAGTGTCTGCTGCTTCTGTGCCAGTTAAGGCCTGCTCTGATGTGTTTGAGTTCAATGGCGAAGCTTATTTTTGTGCCGAGCATCGTGAGAAAGGTAAAGAGGTCTTTAGAAGCAATGGTGAGCCAGAAGGAACATCAATCTTACGTGACATCGATCTGGGCCCAGGTGACTCATCTCCCAGTGGCTTTTTCAAGCTAAATGATTTTCTGTATTTTACAGCTGAAAATACTGCGTCAGGTTTATCTCTATGGCGTACAGACGGCACGTCGGAAAATACTATCCTAGTAAAAAGCTTAGCTGGTAGTTTCGCCGGTGATGTTGAAATTGTCGCGCAAGACGATGAGCGAGTGTTCTTGCAAACTAGGGGTAATCAACTGTATGTGAGTGATGGTACGACCGCTGGGACTAAGCTAGTGGACGCGAGCGTAACATCAGACTTTGCTGGCCTTTCGTTTGCTATCAGAAGTAGTTATTTTTTGGATGATGATAGTTTATTTTTCGTATCCTTCAACACACTTTATCGGCTTAGAATTAGTGAAAATATTTCTAGTGAAATATTTTCGTTTCCGACCAGCCAAGGAGCGTGTGGCTTTGATGCTTTTTTGGAACAAGCGGCTTCTGTGCCGGGTAGACTTGTTCTGAGAAGTTCGATCAACCCCTGTGGTGACGCTGGTCAAACTCTGTGGATAAGTGACTATACTGCAGCAGGAACTCGTATGACCGAGCCGTCGGAGATGCGAATTTTAGCGAATTTTGGCGAGGGCGCCTTACTGTGCTCATTAGTTGATTCAGCTTATCTTACGTTTTCAGGTAATGCGCTTGTATCCGTTCGAGCGGGCTTCGATGACGGTAGCTTTTGTCAAAACTCAGTGGTTGAACATGCGCATAATAGTGCGATTTATTTTCACCAAGTTGGTAGTACGGACCTATGGTTTAAAGATTTTTCAGCGAGGGCGCCAAAGATAATAGAATCCGCGTCCACGTTCAATGATCAGAGTGGGCTGCGTGATTACGCAAGCATAGGTAGTGATTTGTATTTGGCGACTGCATCATTCGGAGGTGACTCCGCCCTTTTTCAGTTCGACAGTTCAAGTATTGAGCTTGTTGAATTGTCGAAATTTAATGACCAGCAGTTGATAGGGTTTCATCGCGCAGGTAATCAACTGTTTATGCTTTTCCCTGAATTTTCTAGGGATTCTTCACGCGAAAATGGGATACGAGTCGACCTCACACTCAGGATGTTTCAGCCGGGTGGCTCGACAACATTAGTGAGGCGCATAGCAGGTCAAGGCGAAAACGATCAAGTGACAATGTGGAATGAAGGTAGTCGTCTATATTTTCAAGTATTGTCTGAGGGTGACCTCTTTCACTCAAATGGCACGAGTGAGTCTACTTATCGCTTGACGTATATTGAGCCCGATAGGGAGGTCGACATCACTCCAGAGCAAGAAGCTGCAGCGAAGGTAATCCCAGGGATCATTTTTTTGTTGATGGATGATGAAGAGTCGAAGGAATCGAACTAGTGTGGTGCTGGAGCCAAATTTCGTTATGAACGGCATCGTCTCAACTACTGGGACATATATGGATACCTCCCCTAACTTCGCTTAAGGACTACGAGTAGTTTCTGTCAGCCTAAATAGTCAAATGAAACTCGCTTCTTTGTCCTCCGCGACTACTCAGGTTTTACTCTGACCCCAACTCTTCCCAACTCTTCATTTATTTTTAGGGGTTTACGTACGGAATCGCTATGATTTTTGAATTGATATATTCGGTGTTCCTTTTTACTCAAAAGCATATCCTAGATATGAGTGAGAAGTGACTTATGTACCTTTATTAGGTATAACGAGAAGAAGGAACTTCTAACAGCAAAATCGATCGAAATGAGGCTCGCTCAATAGAGAAAGGTGAACCCATAAAAAAGCGAAGCCAACCTAGATGATTGACTTCGCTTTTTGTAGTGGTGCGCCCGGAGGGATTCGAACCCCCGACCAATTGGTTCGAAGCCAACTACTCTATCCAGCTGAGCTACGGACGCATGTCTTTACTAATTCTATAATACTTCTTTAAAACGGCGAACTCTATTATTCGCCTAGTCCCTAGGCTCACCCTTCGGGCTGCCTTTGGCAGTTCAATTTCGTTCCAGACGAAATTGTCAGCTGAGCTACGGACGCATATTCTTTCAGTTCAAAGAGACTCTCTCTTTAAGTTGGGCGATTATAATGCAAACTGCCCAAGGTTTCGACCAGTGATTACAATCTCGGCAACAAAAAAGTTCTATACTTTCAGGCATACCGATTAAGTTCACGTTTTCTACTAATGCCAGCAGCAAAAAAAAAAGCAAAACCTCACACTAGAGAGCCATGGCCAACGCCTATTAGCTATCCTGAAAACTTGCCGATTAGCCTTCGTCGAGAAGAAATAGCCAAGGCAATTAAAGACAACCAAGTTGTGATTTTGGCGGGGGAAACAGGCTCTGGTAAAACCACACAGTTGCCTAAAATTTGTTTATCACTGGGTTACGGCGAGAGAGGCTTGATAGGCCACACTCAGCCGCGCCGCATTGCCGCAAGAACCGTGGCTGACCGTATCGCCTCTGAACTTAAGACGCCGCTAGGCGAAGGCGTTGGTTACCAGGTAAGGTTTACTGACAATTCAGGTAAGAACACCCGAATAAAGCTAATGACCGACGGCGTATTGCTGGCCGAATTTCAACACGACCGCTTGCTGAAAAAGTACGACGTTATCATCATTGATGAAGCACACGAGCGAAGTTTGAATATCGACTTCTTGTTAGGTTTATTAAAACCACTTTGTCAAAAGCGCCCAGAACTCAAAGTCATTATCACCTCGGCGACCATTGATTTAGAGAAGTTTTCTAAACACTTTACCTTACGCGGTAAGCCCGCCCCTATTATCGAAGTCTCGGGGCGCACCTACCCGGTGAAGACACTGTATCAAGAACCTGCCACAGAAGAACAGAATCTACCGGATTTGATCACCAACACGGTCACTCAAATAATTCGCGGTGAGGCTAAGGGTGACTACAACGCCAGCGGTGATATCTTAGTATTTTGCGCAGGTGAACGTGAGATACGCGATGCCGCGCAAGCCTTACGGCGTGCTCAGTTGCCGCTTGAAGTATTACCGCTGTATTCTCGCTTAAGTGTTAGCGAACAAAACAAGGTGTTTAGATCAGCGCATAGACGCAAGGTGGTGTTAGCGACCAATGTAGCTGAAACCTCGATAACGGTGCCGGGTATCGCCTACGTGATTGACCCAGGGTTGGCACGCATCTCACGTTATAGTTTTCGCTCCAAGGTGCAACGTTTACCGATTGAGGCGGTCTCTCAAGCCAGCGCGAATCAACGCCAAGGCCGTTGTGGCCGTGTTTCAAATGGTGTTTGCATTCGCCTTTATTCAGAGCAAGATTTCAAGCAACGAGCCCAATTCACACCCGCTGAGATATTGCGCAGCAACCTCGCTTCGGTGATTCTAAAAATGCTGCGCTTAGGCATTAAAGATGTGACGCAATTTGAATTTCTCGACCAGCCAGACAGCCGACTACTTAATGACGGCTTTAAACTGCTTGAAGAACTAGGCGGCGTTAACGATGAGCGCAAGCTGACGCCCGTTGGCCGACAAATGAGTGACCTCTCGGTTGACCCCAAATATGCGCGTATTCTTATTGAAGCCAACAAATTAGGCTGTTTACGAGACACTCTAATCTTAATCAGTGGCCTAAGCATTCAAGACCCACGCGAGCGACCGGCCGATAAACAACAAGCGGCCGACCAAGCTCATCAGCAATTGCACCACAATCAATCTGATTTTTTTAGTTATTTGCACCTATGGCAGGCGATTAACAATTCTCGAGATGAATTAAGCAATACAAAGTTTAAGCAACATTGTGTTGAGCGCTATTGGTCTATCGCGCGTATTTTTGAATGGCGTGAACTGTTCCGCCAATTATTGACTCAAGGCAAATCACTGGGTTGGAAGGTTGATGAATGGGCTTCACTTACATTGCCAGAACCTGGCAAGAAAAAAGCCAAACCCGACTCGAACTTTAATCAACGCTATGAAAAATTGCACCGCGCTTTATTGAGCGGGTTATTGAGTAACATTGCGACCAAAGACGTTGACGGTGAATACCTAGCAACACGCAGTCGACACGTGCATTTATTCCCCGCCTCGGCCCAGGCAAAGCGTAAACCTAAATGGATTATGTCGGCTGAGTATTTAGAGACATCGCGTTTGTTTGCTCACACCATTGGCGAAATAAAACCTAATTGGGTGAGTGATACCGCCAAGCACTTGTGTCGCTACAACTACAGCAGCCCACATTACCATGTGCGCTCAGGAAGCATTAAAGCCTATCGTGAGACCTTGCTCTACGGCCTAACTCTGCGCGACAAAGAAGCGGTAAATTACGCACCGATTAATGCCACTGAAAGCCGACACGTGTTTGTACAACAAGCGCTGGTTGAAGGGCGTTATAAGCCAAAAGGGAAAATCGCTGAATTTGTAACACACAATGAAGCGCTAATCTCAGATATAGAAAAACTTGAAACCAAGACACGCAAACGAAACCTATTGGTGAATGAACGCATCATTTTCGATTTTTACCATGAACGTTTGCCTGAGCAAATTCATAATCGACATGCGTTAGAACACTGGTTATCTCAAGCAAACGAGGGGGTTTTAAAACTCAATCGCGAAACCCTGTTACAAGCTGAGTTAGACACACAACAGACGTCACAATTCCCCGACAAAATAGTGGTTCACGGAAAAGAAGTGAGCATTATCTACAAGTTTGACCCTGGTAAACACAGTGACGGCGTGACCATGATCGTGCCAATTTTGGTATTAGCCCCCTTTCCAAAACACATTGGTGATTGGTTAGTCCCTGGCCTCTTGAGGGAAAAATGCATTGCCTTGATCAAGACATTAGCCAAGCCAATTCGGCGCAACTTTGCTCCCGCGTCGGATGCCGTAGATCGAATTTTCGATAAACTAGTGCCCTGTGATGCGCCGCTGACTCAAGTGCTGGCCGAACAATTGTTTCGTGCCAGGGGGGTGAAGGTCAGCGCGGCCGACTTCAGCACAGACAAACTCGATGACTTCTATCGAATGAATTATCGAGTGATCGACACTGACGGCTCGCTAATCGAAGAGGGTCGAGACCTCGCTCACCTAAAACAAAGTTACGCCAA
>JALZVW010000078.1 GCA_023301745.1 Arenicella sp.
ATGGCGCGACAGCCGTTCGGGCGTACGCAATTCACCCGGTATTATCCGGTGAGGCGGTAAATAGAATTAACGCATCAACAATGGATGAAGTGGTTGTTACTAACACTATTCCATTGTCAGATGCCGCAACAGCAAGTAGCAAAATTCGACAATTGTCGGTGGCTCACTTGTTGGGAGAATCGATCCGACGTATCACAGTAAGTGATTCGATCAGTTCGTTGTTCGTTGAAGAAGACAACGTTTAACTTTTCAGAGTTAAAAACTTCTAAAGCGAATTTGAGCACATGTTGGTTTAGGCCAGTTTGTGATGGAAACAAGAACTCGACCTGATAGCTTGGCTGGTAGCCATGTATCGATAGAATTCTTAAAACAATTCATTTAAAGAGATATTTAAAATGAGTGCTAATTTTATAGTAGAAGCTGAAGTAAGAACTGGTTCTGGAACAGCAGCCAGCCGTCGTGCGCGACGCAATGGTCAAGTCCCAGTAGTAGTCTATGGCGGTGGAGAAGATGAGCAATACCTTTTGGTCAATCACAATAAGATGATTCTCCAATTGGACGTTGAGGCTTTCCATTCCGCACTGGTCCAACTGCAAGTAGATGGTGAATTACAACGCGCGATTTTACGTGATGTTCAAATGCACCCTTACAAGCAACAAATTTTACACCTTGATTTTCAGCGTGTAAGTCGTACTGACACAATCACTATGACGATTCCGTTGCACTTTAAAGGTGAAGAAGATTCACCTGGCGTTAAAGTTGAAAACGGCGTTATGACTCATAACATGACATCACTTGATATCACTTGTTTGGGTAGTGACTTGCCAGAGTACATCGAAGTTGATGTGTCGGCCTTGTCAACGGGTGATTCTGTTTACTTGTCTGGAGTTGTATTGCCGAAAGACGTTGCTCTTTCAGCGAGTTATTCAGACGACGATATGGAACTTCCTGTTGCGTCAGTATTAGTATTGAAAGGCCCAAGTGCGGCTGCTCTTGAAGAAGAAGAGGCCGCTGCGGCTGCTTCAGCTGCTTCGGCCGCGGCTAGCGAAGGCGCTTCAGAAGAGTAAGCCTTATGAGCCAATCGCCAGTTAAACTGATTGTCGGTCTCGGCAATCCGGGCGAGAAATATGCGAAAACCCGGCACAATGCCGGGTTTTTGTTTTTAGATGCGCTGTGCCATCAACTTGGGTCGAGCCTCAAAGCCGACAAACATTGTTTTGGTCGTAGTGCTAAAGTGACTATCGCTAGTCAAGAAATTCGCTTGCTGGCGCCAGATACCTTTATGAATTTGAGTGGTCAGGCTGTTAACGCCGCTATTCAATATTATAAAATCGAACTGTCAGAAGTATTGGTAGCCCATGACGAACTTGATTTAGACGCAGGTATTGCACGTCTAAAATTAAGCGGGGGTCATGGCGGCAACAATGGCCTAAGAGATATTATTCAAAAGTGCGGCACCAAAGACTTCGCGCGTTTGAGAATAGGCATTGGCCACCCAGGGGTCGGTCGAGATGTATCAGGTTATGTGTTAAAACCTGCTAATAAAGCCGATCAACAGAACATTGATAATGCCGTGGCTGAATCGCTGCGCGTTATCGACTTGATTGCGCAGGGTGACTACCCGCGTGCAATGAACGAACTACATACAAATCTAGCTAAAGTCGCTAACTAAGACTCGCTAGTAAAAGCAGGTACATATTATGGGATTTAAATGCGGCATCGTAGGCTTACCAAATGTGGGTAAATCAACTCTATTTAATGCACTAACGAACTCAGGCATTCAAGCTGAGAATTATCCGTTTTGTACCATTGAGCCCAATGTCGGCATGGTCGAAGTGCCCGACCCTCGCCTGCAACGTTTGACTGAGCTTGCTGAACCGAAAAAAACGATTCCTGCAACGATGGAATTTGTGGATATCGCTGGCTTGGTAGAAGGCGCATCAAAAGGTGAAGGTCTAGGGAACCAGTTTCTTGCCAATATCCGTGAAACCGATGCCATTGCTCATGTTGTTCGTTGTTTTAACGACGACAACGTCATTCACGTAGCGGGTAAAGTTGACCCCGCGTCAGACATCGAAGTGATCCACACAGAACTTGGCCTGGCTGATATGGAAACAGTCGACAAAGCCATTTACCGTGCGGGTAAAGGCGCTAAGTCAGGTGACAAAGATCTAATCAAACTCAAGGCTATATTAGAACGAGTCAACGCTCACCTAAACACCGGTGAACCAGTTCGTTCTTTAGACTTAGACAAAGATGACGCTGATAGAATTAAACACATGTGTTTAATGACGGCTAAGCCAACCATGTACATTGCCAATGTTGACGAAGCGGGCTTCGAAAACAACCCGCATCTTGATACAGTGAGAGCGATTGCTGAAAAAGAAGGCGCTGGTGTCGTGGTTATTTGCGCGGCCATTGAATCTGAAATTGCAGAATTAGATGACGACGAAAAAGTCGAATTCCTAGAAGAAATCGGTCAAGAAGAACCAGGCCTAGACCGAGTGATTCGAGCCGGCTATGAATTACTTGGCTTACAGACTTATTTTACCGCCGGTAAAACCGAAGTGCGTGCTTGGACCATTCGTAAGGGCTATACAGCGCCTCAAGCGGCCGGTGTTATCCATACTGATTTTGAACGCGGTTTTATTCGCTCTGAAACTACGGCCTTTGTTGATTACGATCAATACGGCGGTGAGCAAGGCGCCAAAGAAGCTGGGCGTTTTCGCCTAGAAGGCAAAGACTACATAATGCAAGACGGCGACGTAGTGCATTTTAGGTTTAATGTTTAGGCCTCACGCGAGCTTTGAATCATAAGATAAGCGATTTAGATAGCGCGCTCTCAAGCTACTTTGATAGAAAGTAACGGTACATAATTGAATAAAGGCGCGACACAAATCGTTCGGTATATTTTAGGTTTGTCTTGGATCTACCAAGGCTTCTTTCCTAAGCTGTTGACTATCGCGCCATTAGAGCGTCAGCTCACCGCGACGATGGGCTTTTCAGTGGAAACGTCTACTCTAATTACGCGCGGTGCGGGCATTAGTGAAATAATTTTTGGTGTTTTATTGATCGCATTCTATCAAAATAAAACCATTCACTTGTTGAACATTGCCGTGCTTTTGGGTTTGTTGGTCTACGTGGCGTTTATGATGCCTGTATTGTTGATCGAGGCGTTTAACCCAGTGACCACCAATCTCGCCTTAATTGGTCTGAGTGTCGTCTTACTCAGTGATATTGATCGTCATGTTAAACACTAAACTAACGATGCATGGGTAACTGAGCCTATCAACGTTCTGTTTTAAAAAACCCCATACACAACAGAAACAGAGAGGGTCGCTTGAAAAAGATACTCATATTTGGCAATTCAGGCTCTGGGAAAACGACTCTAGCTAGACAGCTAGCCGAACGGCATAAAGCGGTACATTTTGATTTGGACTCTATCGCGTGGCAAGCGAGCACACCACCTCAGCGTGCGCCCGTTAGCGAATCCTTAGCTCTTATAGATTCATTTTTTGCCGCCAATGATTCGTGGGTGATTGAGGGTTGTTATACTGATCTCATCGAACTTGTCAGTGATCAGGCAAATGAAATGATCTTCATGAATTTACCCATAGCCCAGTGCGTTCGTAACGCTAAGCAGCGCCCGTGGGAACCCCATAAATATTCATCAAAGCAAACTCAAGATGACAACTTAGCCATGTTGATAGATTGGATTAGAGATTACGAAACGCGTGAAGATGGCTTTTCTAAGGGCGCACATTTATCGCTATTTGAACAATTCGACGGGCTAAAGAGCATGAGAACGTCTAATGATTAGAACCGCCAAACCAAGTGATGCACCAGCGCTGAGCGAAATTTATAACTACTACGTATTAAATACAGTAGCTACTTTTGAAGAGCTGGCCGTATCGCCAACACAGATGCGGCAACGACTAGCCGATAATCTTGATGCCGATTTGCCGTGGCTAGTTGTCGAAAAAGATCAACAGGTAGTTGGCTTCGCCTATGCCAGCAAATGGAAGGGGCGTACTGCGTACCGTTATTCGGTTGAAGTAACAGTCTATTTATCCCATTCAATGACCTCAAAAGGGTTTGGCTCGGCCCTATACACTAAGCTTTTCGATAGTTTGAGAGGCAAGTCGATTCATGCTGTATTGGCTGGAATCTCCCTTCCCAACGACGCAAGTATTGCTTTGCATGAAAAATTCGGGATGAGCAAAGTCGCGCATTTTGAAGAAGTAGGGCATAAGTTTGATAACTGGGTAGACGTAGCCTATTGGCAAGGTAAGCTTTGATTGGTCGGCGTGGAGTTAGTGACGCAAGGTGCGAGACTAATTTATTCGTTTAGTGATAATATTAGAGAAAATAAAATAAATGGAATTTTGAGATGCACATTCTTCTCGCCCTATTAGGCTCCATCGTTACAATTTTAGTCTTATTTAAACGTCTCTCTGATGCCGGAATTGATATCGGCTGGCTGAATCCATTTGCATGGCGTCGCCGCCGGGCTTGGAGAAATAAATATCAAGGCAACCCTATATTTTCATTATCAGACCCATTAGAAGTGGCTGCGCTCTTAGCGACAACCACGGCCAAGCTGGACGGCGACCTTAGCTCTGAAGAAAAGACTATTTTGCTAGAACTGTTTCAAAGCGAATTTCATAAAAGCGAGAAAGAGGCATCTGACTTACTCATGTCGAGTATCTATTTATTTGGCGATGGTGCTGACGCCATTGCTAAACCAGAGAGCGTTTTAAAAAATTCGTTAGAGTCATTTAGCCCAGAAAAAGCGCGATCGGTAATGAGCTTGCTGACCGCAATTAGTAAAATCGATGAGAAAAATCAAGATTCTAAGCGAGGTTATGTTGCGAAAATTGAAGCCACGTTCGATGCTTATTTTAAATCAGACGATCAATGGTAGATGCACGGGCTTTGAATGCTTGAGCTAATGGAAATATCGCCTGAGTTGGCGCCACTCGATTTATTGCTTGAGGCCGACCCATCGAAAAAGAGTATTGCTCAATACTTAACGACATCACAGTGCTACGCGGCCAAGCTTGATAATGACATTGTTGGTGTCTGTTTAGTCGCGTCGCTTACGCCGGGTAGTGTAGAGCTTTATAACATCGCCACTAAGCCTAGCCTCCAAGCTCAAGGTATCGGTGGGCAGTTATTAAGTTACACCTTAGAGTCTATTCGCGGGTCAAACCGATACAGTGATATAAAGCAGGTGGAGCTAAGTACCGGCACTTTTGGCCACCAGCTAAGCTTTTATCAACGTCATGGATTTCGGGTTGAGGGAGTAGTAAAGAATCACTTTCTAGATAACTACAGCGAGCCTATTTATGAAAACGGCATTCAACATAAAGACATGCTGCGTTTAGTTTGCCAACTTTAATCGAAGGAATCTTATGAGTACGTCTAAAACACTTAACGGCAGCTGCCTTTGCGGCGCGGTAAGCTATTGCGTTTCACAGGCTCCGTCGCAGTTCTATTTTTGTCATTGTGAGCAATGCCAAAAGGTTACTGGTTCGAGCTTCGCGGCTAATTTAATAGCCCCAGTAGACAGCATTTTTTGGCAAACTGGCGAAGAGCTTCTTACTCATTTTGATCACCCGTCGCGTGCGTTCTCAAAAACATTTTGTTCCTTATGTGGCTCAGGCGTGCCGCATGTAAATAAGAGTAAGACCAGCTTGGTTATTCCGGCGGGCTCACTTGATGAGCGGCCGACTATTGAGCCTTCCGCTAACTTGTTCATTAAAGAAAGCCCCGAATGGTTGCCCAAGGGTTTATCGGCTAGCAAGTTTAATGCCTACCCAGACAACTTAAACGAGAATTGATCAATGAATTACAGGCCGGTTACAAAAGAAGCGTTGAGCGCGTTTTTTGACGCTGAATTTCCAAATAATTCACTCAACATCGAAATGGTGGGCGAGAAAAAAGCCCGCATACGCAGAACACCGAACCAAGCGGACTTACGGCCAGGGAATACAGTCTCTGGACCGTTCATGATGTCTGTGGTCGACACCGCCCTGTACGTTGCTATCATGGGCGAGTTGGGCTTAGTTGCGCTGGCGGTAACCACTAGTCTGAATTTTAACTTTCTGCGCAAGCCTGTGGCGAACGCTGATGTGATCGCTGAATGTGAATTGCTTAAAGTAGGCAAGAAATTGGTGGTTGGTGAAGTAACTCTCTATTCAGACGGCGATGATCGGCCGATTGCGCATGCGGTTGGCACCTACTCGCTGCCTGCTTAAGATCAGTTTAGCAATGTTGGCGCGACTAAACTAAATCCAATACTTGTCTTAGGTGTTTAATGTGGTGAGTAGGGCGTTCGACGAGGTCAGCAAACGACTCTTGCACTATTAGTTCACCAGGGTTGTAGAATACACCCCCCAAGCCAGCACGGATCGCACCTGCGACATCGTTCGTCGCATGGTCTCCTACTTGAATCGCATGTTC
>JALZVW010000079.1 GCA_023301745.1 Arenicella sp.
ATTCTTACCGAGTGTGATAGCAGCATGGACATTGTACGAGAGGAAGTGTTCGGGCCGGTACTGGCCGCTGCCAGATTTGATAACACCGACACCGTGTTAGCGCAAGCCAATGATTCTGACTATGGGCTTGCCGCAAGTGTCTGGACCGAAGGCTTTTCGAGCGGACTTAGAATGTCAGAAGACCTCAATGTCGGCACGGTCTGGATTAATTCGCACCTTATGTACGATGCCGCACTGCCAATTGGTGGGTATAAACAATCAGGTTGGGGACGCGATAGTGGGCAACAAGCGGTTAATAATTATCTAGAGTTGAAAACTATTTGCGCTATTTATTAAGTGCTTTTATAGCTAACTGAAAATAGCGCATAAGAGAGGCGCTAAACTCATCGAAATTTGGATTTGGAATCATCGTGATGAAAATGCTGATGTTTGGGGAAAGGTAATCGGCGTTGTATACTCAGAACTGCCATTTCGAAACACCCGTTAGTTGATATTCTATGAGTAAATACCATTTTATTTTTACAATCGTTCTTATCCTTAATAGTGTTGCTTTTTTACCTGAAGTACTTGCTCAAGATAATCGACTACCAGATGAATTAGAAAAAGGTATTGCAGCTTGTGATGCTGGGAATATGATAGCGTGTTACAACGCAGCACTCAGTTATAGGTTTGGAGATGGCGTAGAACTGGACTTTAAGAAAGCGGTTCAACTGTACACTATTTCTTGCGAAGGTGAATATATGGAGGCCTGTAATTCTTTGGCCGTGCGTTATGTTAAGGGGGAAGGCGTAAGACAAAATCATATAAAAGCGATTCAACTTTATACTCAAGCTTGCAATGGCGGCCATATGGCGGCATGTAATAGCATAGGCCTTAGGCATGATAGAGGAGAAGGTGTAAAGCAGGACTATTCCGCAGCGCTTAAGTTTTATAGGCAGGCCTGCGACGGTGGGTATATGGATGCCTGCTATAATATTGGTAGCTCCTACAAGAAAGGAAATGGCGTAAAGCAGGACTATAAAAGTGCCGCCCAGTTCTATGAACGTGCATGTAATGGCGGCAGTATGTATGGATGCAATAGTGTTGGGGTTAGTTTCGTACTTGGCAGAGGTGTTGAGCAAGATGAGAGTAAAGGGAAAGCATTCTATAAAAGAGCTTGCGATTTGGGAAATCAGGTGGGTTGTGATAATTTCAAAAATCTGGATGAGGCAAGTGTTCGTTAGCCATGAAATATGTAGCTTTAGAAACGCCCGTTAAGGGCAACTTACAGCCTATCTGAATATTCGATAAGGCTGTTGCATACGTATTTCAGCCATTCGCTTTGGCCGTTTAGTGCTCGCTTACGGTTGAAACAAGGTGCTTACAAAACCTTAATGATGTATTCGAGTAGGTGAGTTACTTTTAAATGCAATGACAGGCATGATGCTTTATAGATGATGCCTATAAATATAGTCTTAACCAAGTTCTGTGCCTTTACACGATTAATTTTTTTAATGGTGCTTTTTTGTTGTGTAGGCATAGGCAACGTAACCGCATCGAATAATTCTTTATCCACTCAAGGTCCTTTATTAGCTAAAGGCGACTTATTTGCGAAACAGTTGCCCGCGATATGGTTGCTGCTTGATGATGGCGTTAGGGTGATCCCTGAGAGTGATTACCCTCACATTGATGTTACGACAATGCAGGCGTCTAAGTTTCTGACACAAGCGACATTTGGGCCTAATACGGCGTCGATAAATGCCTTAGTCGCACAAAATAATCTTGAAGCGTGGATTAACCAGCAGATGTTGTTGCCGATTTCACGAACCTATCCATATGTTCAAGCTAATTCTAATGGCAGTTTGAGAACCACCAGACATCACATTTGGTGGCAAAATGTTATGCAGGGCGATGATCAATTACGCCAACGTGTGGCGTTTGCCTTAAGTGAGATTTTTGTCATCTCAGATTTAGATTATGAACTTGGTAATTCTCAATACGGGGTCACTGATTTTTATGACATGCTGGCGGAAAATGCGTTTGGCAATTACCGTACATTATTAGAAAAAGTCACCCTACACCCCACTATGGGCGTGTATCTGGGCATGCTGAGAAATCAAAAAGCTAATCCGGCGCTGTTTATCCGACCAGACGAAAACTATGCTAGAGAGGTATTGCAATTATTTTCGATTGGCTTGTATGAGCTAGGGCAAGATGGTCAAACTATTCCATTAAACTCGCCGGTTGATAGTTATAGCCAAGAAACAGTTGAGAATTTTGCACGAGTGTTTACTGGCTGGAATTTTGCAGACTCGCCTGGTGTTTGGACCTCTAACGATTTAACGTCTTATGATAAGACACGTGCAATGGTGGCTGACTACCAACCAGCGCCGCCGAATTCCTTTCATGACACAGGAACAAAGACCTTACTCAATGGGGCCGTGTTAGCCAATAGTTCAGGCGTTGCAAGGCCTACCGAAAGTGATACCAGCTTTGCGCTCAACAATATTTTCAACCATCCCAATGTACCACCATTCTTTAGTAAGCTATTAATACAGCGCTTAACGACGAGTAACCCTAGCCCGGCTTACGTTAAGCGTGTTGCTGATAAATTTGTTAATAATGGCCGTGGTCAACGTGGTGATATAGGCGAAGTCGTTAAAGCGATTTTACTTGATAACGAAGCGCGCTTCGGCAAGGTGATTAATCCAGACTTTGGTAAAGTTAAAGAACCTATTCTGCAGTTGTCACAATTATGGAGAGCGTTTGATGCGCAATTAGGCACAACGGCTCAAGGCGAATATCGCTTGTCTGTGAAATCAGCTGACCGAATTGACGAGGTGTTTGGTCAGGCAGTACTTAAATCGCGCTCGGTGTTTAATTTCTTTTTACCTGAAAACCCGTTATCTAATAGCTCCGCATCTGGCTTGCTAGGGCCTGAGATGCAAATAATGACTGAAGCAAATATTGCCTCTATACATAATGCTTTTTATGAACAGGTCTATACCTATAATAATCAAAGTGGCGTTGGTTCAACAACTATCACTAGGTTGAACATTGATGATGCGGTTGGTATGGGGGGCAATATAGATAATTTGCTTGATTATTTAGCTCGTCTATTATTAGGTAATACGATGCCGCCGAGTATGCGCGAGGCGATAAAACAGCACCTGGTGAATGTGCCGTCTAACTATGATCGCGTGCGAGATGCCATTTTTATAATAGTTGCGTCGCCACAATTTATGGTTGAAGGGTAGTTGAATTGATATGACTAAGCATAAATTTTCTCGTCGCTCGTTTTTAAAATCAGCCAGTGTTCTACCGCTGGTTAATTTCACTCCTAGTTTCGCAGCTAGCTGTAATGAAGGTGACCGTAAATCTTTAGTCTGTGTTTTTTTATTGGGTGGCGCTGATAGTTTTAGTTTTGTTGTCCCCAGTGGCCAACAATATAACGATTATTTAGCGACTCGAGGTAACTTAGCTGTCACTAGAGATAATTTATTGGCGGCCACTGATTCGACAATAGGTGATTTTAGTTTTAATAGTCTATTGCCAGGCTTACATTCTAGCTATCAGGCTAATAACCTTGCGGTTATCAATAACGTCGGTAACCTTGTCAGGCCAACAAGCAAAGCCGATTTTAATGCATCGACACAATTGCCGCAAAGCTTGTTTGCGCACAATGCTCAGCAGAAACTTTGGCAAACGGGCAGCGGTAATTTGACTCAATCAGGGGGTTGGGGCGGCTCAATTGCACAATATGTCGCAAATTGTAATAGTACGTCGAATGTGAGTACGTCAATGTCGGTTAATGGTTCCAGTACTTGGCTAAACAACTTAGTCGAGAGTTATGTTTCCTTGAATTCAAATGCGTCGATCGCGCTAATGCGTGGACACCAAGCATCCAGTTCAACTCGAACGGTGTTAGCGACTTTAATCGAACAAGCCAAAGCTAATTCTGCAACCCCATTCGCACAAGAAGTGGCTAATGGGGTTGAACGTGCGATAGACACCAGTAATAGTTTGTCAGTAGCCTTAACGAGGCACCCGTTAAATGATTTTTCAGCCTCGGGAGGTTTTGAAGCACAGTTGAAATTAGTCGCTCGCTTAATTTCCGCTCGTGAAGATCTAAATATGGGCAAGCAGATCTTTTTTGTGGGGCTTGGCGGCTGGGACACACACAGCAATCAAAACGAGAGATTGACACCGTTGTTACGACAACTAGATACCGGTTTAACTAAGTTTCAAACGGCAATTAACCGCTTAGGTAAGGCCAATAGCGTGACAACATTTACCGCTTCTGATTTTGGCCGGTCGCTTACTAGTAATGGTGACGGTACCGATCACGGTTGGGGTGGGCATGCATTTGTGCTTGGTGGTGCCGTTGATGGTGGTAAAGTTTTTGGAGAATTCCCGAGCTTTCGCGCGATCAACAACCCTGATGATGCGGACGATGGCGGAACGTTTGCTGGCCGTATTATCCCTAAACTATCGGTTACCCAATACAGCGCCACATTGGCGAGTTGGATGGGTGTAACGAATGTGGAACGTGATTTGATGCTGCCTAATTTAACTAATTTCAGCGTAAAGAACCTAGGTTTTATGCAAAGTTGATTGTTCGGGAGTTAACCAATACAGTAGGCAACCTGATTACAGATCGGTAAAGCGGCGGTAAAGTGGGGTACCGGTTAAAGATCACGATTTTGACTGTCCGATTAGGGTAATTTCAGCCGATCACTAAACCGAAATTGGTCGGCGCTAGCTAACACCACCTAGCATCACACCCCCGAAACTTGATTCCAAACTACCCTTTAGCCGTCTCAGCTATGACTTCATCGAAACGTTCTTTGCTATCATTCTTTACTAGTTCTGCTGCTTCTTGATCCATTACACTGAATAAATTTTTAATCAGAGCCTGACGGTTTTTTTCTCGTTCCTCTAAACAGGCTTGGTCAGGCGCGAAGCGGTCGAAGTCTGTTCGTTTGAGTAACTCTTTGTCTTCAATTAAATGTTCGAGTGTGTCTAAGCGATCTCGTGTAACAGAGAGTTCTTGAGTTAAAACCATGACCATGTGCATTAAATAGTCGACACCGCGGGCGTCAAAAAAAGACGGGCGTTTGCCTTTAATTGTTCTGTTTGAAGTAGTGTTATCTGACATCGTTTAAGCAACCTTTGATTGTTTTTGTGCAACAAGAACTTCCCAACCGCCGCCTGGTGCATATTCACCGGCTATAAATTCACGGTCTTCAGGTTCATCGTTTTGGGCCGCGTCACCCGCATTCATAAATTCCATGATTGCCATGGGGGCGGTATCAAAATGAACATCGGCTTTGTTAAAACCAGCATCTTCCGATAATTGAATTTGATCGATGTTGCGCATGGCGGTCCAAAATGGCTCGTTGTTGTACCATGTTTCATTATCTAAAATGAGCTGCATATAGGCATCCATGTTTTCAAACGGTGGTAGGTCTGCGTGTACCATTAGGCCGCCTGGTTTGAGTAGCCTATGACACTCTTTAAATATTTTTGGCATGGCTTTTTGCGAGGTCTCATGCAGTAATATGTGCGAGACCACCAAATCAAAGCTGCCGTCTTCATAGTCAGTGCTCTCGGCATTAGCTTGCTTAAAATGAACCGGCATATCCAGGCTTTCAGCACGATGGTGTGCGTAAGTCAGACACGAGTCAGATACATCAATCGCGTGAACTTCAGCGTCCGGATATAGCTCGGCATAGGGCAGTGTTGAATGCCCGACAGTGCAGCCAAGGTCTAAGATTTTCTTAGGTTTGAGGTCTGGGTGTTTACGCTTTAAATAGTTAACCACCGACCGGCCCATATCGTCATTTAATGGCCCCATAAAACCCATGGCATAGAGGTAAACACCACGATCGTAAAGAGCGCCTGCGTGTAAGGGGTGTGCCCCTACTGGGCCGAGGTAGCCGCCGGGCATACAATGAATATCGATTGATGAAATGTACTTAGGCACTTCAAAGTTTGGCTCAAGTGAGAGGCTGCCTCCACTCGGTTTGATGTTTTTAGTGGCTTGTTCAAGTGCGTCAATGTTTTCTTCAAGCGGGTCGAGCACAGAAAACCATTGCAATTCTTGGCTACTGCGATTGATGCTCAAATACGCTTTAAATAGAGGGTCTTGCTCAAACGCTACACGCGCTTGTGTGTAGTTTTCTGGCGGCGCGCCGTTCTCAGCAACATAATTGGGTAACGCCCGCTGATAGTACGCCGTTGTTATCGCCGGTAGCATTTGCTGTTGAATGGCACCTTTTAGGCTCTTAACAAACTCTTGTCGAGCGATGTGATTCGAGTCTCCTTTAACCAAAAGATCGTGGTCGCCCTGTTGAAAAGTGTTCAGCATTTCGGGTTGCATAGCGTTGTATCTCTCTATTAAAGGGCTTAAATTTAGATATCAGTATACCTATAAGTATAACAATATATCAAATCATTTATTCTGAACTAAGCGCTCCACACTAAGGCCTTTTCGAGATACTGTTGGTCGCTATTTTATCTGAGTGAACAGCCAATTTAAGACTTGCTATAATGTATTCATGCACATAAAAAAACAGGCCTATCCCCTTACTGCTCTATTACTTTGTTTAACATCGGCTTGTGCCGCTGACAGCCCCTCAAATTGTGAAGGGCCGCGTATGCCTGAACTAGAAGCGAGAAACCCGTTGCTTGAGTGCGCGGTGCTAGTCGACGACCAGCTCAGCTTTCCCCGGAACGTAACAACTCATAATGGCGATATTTGGCTGATCGACAAAGGCAGTAACTTGTTCGATAACGGCAAGAAGAATGGCGTGTTGTATCGCTATGTTAAACAAGCTGACGGATATGTGAAACGGCGAGTATTGAATGATCTCGACGACCCTAACGATCTAGCTATTCGTCGACACAAGGGCGGCGAACGCTGGCTCTATTTAACGACGCGTCGGGAGGTTAAACGGTTTGAGATCACACCGCCCGATTCATCGTCGGCTAGGGCCCCGCAAACCATTATTGATAATATGCCGACTTATGGTTGGCATAAATTGGCGGCAATACACCTTTCTCAAGATAGTTTGTTTTTAACGGTGCCGTCGAGTACCGATCATTGTGAGACCCAAGGCATTGCTGAGTTAGTGACTTACCCTTGTCGTGAAGAGCACCAGAACACTGGGCAAATTCGGCGCTACAATTTTGAAGATGATCAGCTTACGGCGAATTATACCGTGGTAGCAAGAGGCTTAAGAGATGCGCTGGCGGTACAGCTTACTCCCGACACAAAAAAACTAATTGTGGCCGATAACGGTTGGGACCAAGTGAATTTAGATAACACTGATTTTAAGTATGCCGCGACACCTCACGATGAAATTAATATCGTCGACCTATCCAAGGCCGCCCACTTTGGTTGGCCCTATTGTTTTGATAACACCGTTGTAACGCCGCCTTATCGACGTTTTGTTTCATCTTGCGATGCCTACCAAACGGCCGATACGTTACTCGCTGCACACAGCGCTCCGCTGAGTATGATGTACTTTGGGGGTGAACTGTTGATCAACTTGCATGGCAATAACGATTCAGGGGCTAAAACGATTGCCCTGTCGTTGGATCGGCATGGCTTACCCATAGGGTCGCCTCGAGTCAAAATTGATTGGACTACTGGGCAAGCAAAGATTGGCCGGCCATTAGGCCTAGCAAGGCTTTCAAATTCAGAATTACTTGTGACGGATGATTGGAATCATCAGCTGATAAGGTTGGTGTTCAAAACGGCTAAGAGGCCATAGCTTAGCAGAGCGCTGAGCCGAGTTTTTAAGCGCGCAGAGTGTGGTCAAATTTTAAAATAGCCATTGATTTTTTGAGCGACCAATTGGCGTAAAATAACTTAGGCTAATAAGGCTTTGGCAAAACAGTGAAGACCCGCATAAAACACATATTTACCGCAACAATGGCACTAAACTATCGGTGTTTGACATAATGTAAAGCTGTCATATTTTGTATTGACAGCCTTCAAGCGCGGTATATAGTATGAAGCCTATATTGAAAACCCTACAAAAAATATCTCACTATCGGTAACCATGATGGAACATAAGAACGTCAAAAAATTATTAAGTGGCTTAGTCAGCGCGGCTTTACTTGCTGGTGTTAGCGCTAACGCCTTGGCCCAGTCTGGCTCGGTTGGCGGCGCGAATGCGGCTGATGCAAACCCCAAACTAGAGTATTGCGAAGAGCCCTTGGGCACGGTAGGTGTTGATGAAGATCAACAGTCTACTTGGTGGAGAAGTTATTATGGGCGTTATCCGTCGCTTGGTAGCACGGTGCCAGTACTGAGGCTTATGATTCAGCAGTCGAATTGTTTTGTCGTCGTTGAGCGAGGCCGATCATTAAATAACGTGATAGCTGAGCGCCGCTTGGAAGAATCAGGCGAGTTACGCCAAGGAAGCTCGTTTCAGAAAGGCCAGTTGGTCTCGGCCGATTTTACCATGAACCCGAGTATTCAGTTTTCTGAGAATACCGGCGGGCTTGGCGCGGCTGTGGGCGGTTTTATTAAGAAAAGGTCACCCTTGTTGGGCGGCGTGGTGGGCAAGCTGAAACGTAAAGAAGCGGCGACTACCTTGTTGTTGATCGATAACCGGTCCAGCGTACAAATATCGGCGTCGGTAGGCCAAGCGAAAAAGTATAACTTTGGTGTTGGCTTAGCCGGCTTTAGTCGCAGTGCCGGTGGTGCCTTAGGTGGTTATACCCGAACGCCCGAGGGCAAGATTATCGTAGCGGCATTTGCCGATTCCTATAACAATATGGTCAAGGCCTTGCGAAATTATAAAGCTCAAGAAATTAAAGGTGGGCTTGGCAAAGGCGGAAAGCTAAAGGTTGGTAGCTAATATTTAGCCTATACTGACTTAATATTGACGGTTACTAAAAGGCCTTCACCGCTCTGAGCGTTGAAGGCCTTTTTTAATGTTCGCTACACGTTTATAAGATTCAGTACTAGTCTTTGTTTTTATCAATGGTTTTCTGCGTAGAACTTAGAATGCCCCGCAGAATATTAAGTTCAAGCACATCTGGTTCGGCTCGGCTAATGAAGTGACGTAAGCGTTGCAATGTTTCTCCTTGATGTTGCCTGAGAAAAGAAATGTCTTTTAACACCGTTTCGAGGTGTTCATAAAATAGCTCGACCTCATGAGATGTCGGTAGCTCGCGATGTGTTCTAGTGTTGTTGGCGCGGCCTGATATCTCAGACGATTTATATATTTCATAGCTCAGTGTTTGCACCGCCGATGCCATATTTAATGAGCTGTATTCTGGGTTTGCGGGAATTGTGACGCGGTATTTGGCGTACCGAATGTCATCGTTATGCAAGCCCATTCGTTCGGGGCCAAAAATTAAGGCAGCTGAATCTGTTTGCGCGGCATTAAGCAGTATTTCGGCGGCTTCTTCTGGCGTTAGTTCTGGCAGGTCGTAGCCTCGAGGCCGAGCGGTACTAGCGATCACGGCGGTGCAGTCTTTAATTGCATCGGCAATGGATGTATGAATTGACGCATTGGCAAGCACATCTGTCGCACCAGCGGCCATTTTTTCGGCTTCATTCGACGGGTAATCTTTGGGCGATACCAGCGCGAGGTCCGTCAGGCCCATGGTCTTCATAGAGCGCGCTGCTGACCCAATATTGCCTGGGTGAAAAGTACGCACTAGCACGATACGAATATTGTCGAGACTCATGTTTTAATCGCCGCTAAAGGTGAACTGTCTTAGATAGGTGAACTGTCTTGATTATAACGACTTGTTCAGCCTTAGTATCGGTCTGTTCGTGTCGCGGCTAGATTCTTTTTAATGGATTTAATGTTTTCTTCAACCGCGCTGCCTAGTTTAAGAGCAACACTGGTTGCCAGCATGTCGACCACGGCTAAATGAATGATTCGAGAAGTCATTGGCGTAAAGAGGTCAGTGTCTTCGGCGGTGATCGCGTTTAATACAAAATCACATTGCCCCGATAATAAAGACCCCTGCGAGGTTATGCCTATAATCGTTGCGCCTCTCGCCCTTGCTAGTTCGGCATTAACGATCATCGCGTCAGTACGGCCGGTATAGGAAATGAATACACCGACATCGTCTTTATCGAGCATCGAACACATCATGCGTTGATTTATAAAGTCGGTATGTGCAATTACCGGCATACCAAAACGAAAGAACTTATGTTGCGCATCGAGGGCAACTGAGCTCGATGCGCCCATACCGAAAAAATTGACACTTTTGCAATTCGCAATAGCGTTTGCCGCCGCATCCAGTGACTCCGGTCGAATGCTATTACCTAATGATTGAATGCTGCCTTGGATCGACGTCATGATTTTGCTGATCACCATGCTGGTCGTATCTTCTCGGTTAAGGTGCTCAACAAATAATTGGCCGTTTGCGGATATTTCTTGAGCCAGCCTTAGTTTGAAATCAGGGTAGCCGTCGCAGCCCAGTTTATGGCAGAAGCGATTCACTGTTGGCTCACTCACTTCGGCTTGGCTGGCTAGAGATGCTATTGACTGATGTATTACCGAGTTTGGCTGTTCTCGGACAATGGCCACTAATTTTTTGTCCGACTTACTTAAACGAACCTGGTCGCTATTCATTAGCTGCAATAGTGAGGTTTGTTGATGCATGGTCTGGCTCCTGTCGGTGTCCGGCAATTTCAAGGAATATAATTTCGTTTTTCTGTAATTAAGTTTCAATAATAACGAGTTATTGTCGAAACTCTAGATAAATTTCAATTTAATGAGAGTGAATGCTTGGGTGGTCGATGTTTTAGCGCCTAATCTAAATGCAATAATTGTTGTTGTATCAATTACATACCTCTGTAGTCTAGTTACATAAATAATCGTTTTTGATTAATTATTGAAATAAAATTACACTTTATGCTAATATTCATACAATACGATTGCTTTAGAAAGTGCTCAAAATTGCTTTTAGGCAAATTTAGATTGATTAATGTGTATCGCAGCTAGCGTAAGGCTTGGGCTGCAAATCCAGAGAAGAAAATATCATGTATAAGATAGCAATTAATGGTTTTGGCCGCATCGGTCGCAATGTGCTGCGTGCTATGTACGAATACAACAAGCATCAACAGATTCAAGTTGTCGCTATTAATGACTTAGGAGAAGCGGCAATCAACGCGCACCTTCTAAAGTACGACACAGTTCATGGAGAGTTTTCTAAAGACGTCAGTGTTGAAGGTGAGTCATTGATCATTGACGGTGACAAGATTGCTGTTCTTGCTGAACGCAACCCCGCTAACTTACCTTGGGCTGAATTGGGTGTTGACCTTGTTCTAGAATGCACCGGCTTTTTCACAACACGAGAAGGCGCTGGTGCTCACATCGAAGCAGGTGCTAAGAAAGTGCTTGTGTCAGCTCCAGGCAAGGACTTAGACGCGACGGTCGTATTCGGTGTCAATGATGAGATTCTTAAATCGAGCGATACATTAGTTTCAAATGCTTCTTGCACAACCAACTGTTTGGCCCCGATTGCCAAAGCCTTGCATGATGAGCTGGTAATTGAAAAGGGTTTGGCAAATACGGTGCATGCCTATACCAATGACCAACGCTTGAATGACGTGTACCACACTGATTTGCGTCGTGCACGTGCAGCCGCTCATTCAATGATCCCATCGAAAACTGGAGCAGCCGCGGCGATTGGTTTGGTTGTGCCAGACTTAGCTGGAAAGCTTGATGGCCTGTCAATTCGTGTGCCTACTTTGAATGTCTCTTTATTAGATTTGACGGTCAATGTTGGTCGCGATACTACGGTTGAAGAAGTTAATGATATTTTAAAAGCGGCCGCTGAAAAATCGGCCGATGGTGTGTTTAAAATTAACACTTTGCCACTGGTTTCTAGTGACTTTAATCACAACCCAGCGTCAAGTATTGCGGATGTCACTCAGACTCGAGTGGCGGGCAATATGGTTAAAATTTTGGCTTGGTATGACAATGAGTGGGGTTTTTCTAATCGTATGATTGACACGGCCGCACGTATGTTGGACTTGAGTTCTGAGATTAGACTTTCTCAAGCCAGTTAAGCGCTTTTACAGGTAGCTCGTATTAGAGCACTTAGCAAAGAGGGAGGGGGGCCGGCCTTTGAGCAATTGAGTGAACTTTAGGACAAGTTTCGTGGAATGGACGTGTTGTTAGCAAGGATGCTATTTTTACTTCTTCGATTTTCTATAGTGCGATGTGTTAATTGAACTAACCCAACTTAGTGTTTTTAAGGGGCTCGCATCGATCCAAGCATAAGCCGATATTCTACTTTGTATTGGTATTCACAGCTGTTAGCCGCTACACCGCAGCTTGCGCGAACACGCTAGCGCCCAGTAACCCAGGGTTTTCATGGGTAATCAACCAAGTCGGTAATTCGGTCATAAGGTGGCTATGGCGGCCTTTATTCTCGAAGCCTTTTCTAAAACGGCTCTCCGCGAGTTGGTTTGGGTAACGTTGGCATATGCCTCCGCCGATAAAAATTCCCTGATAAGCGCCCAGTGTGAGTGCCGTGTCACCAGCCACTTGGCCCAGAATTTCAAAGAATAGCGCTAAGCTTTCCTGGCACAGAGAATCAGTATTGTTAATTCCAGCCGTCGCTATGTCGGCGGCCTTTAGGGCTGGAGTGTCTTGTCCGTGAATCGAGCACATAGCCTCATAAATATTAACTAGACCTGGCCCTGAAAGAAGGCGTTCACGCGATATTCTGTGGCCGAATTTTTGATGAAGATGGTTCAAGATTTCGAGCTGCAATGGGTTTTCTGGCGAAAAGCCCGCATGGCCACCTTCAGAAATCAGTGGTATTAATTTATCTGCGCGTTTTACTAAACCTGACATGCCCAAACCGCTGCCTGGCCCAAGGGCTGCCACCGAAAAGTCGCTGCTGGTGAGCGGTGCCCAGTTGCCGCCGATATTTGTCAAATCGTCGCGGCCTAAACTGCCCAGGCTATACGAAATCGCTTCCCAGTCGTTTAACAATATGGCCCGCTCAACTTGGTAGCGCTTGCGCAGGCCCGCGCAGTCTATCGACCAATGGCTATTCGGAAAGGTCACTTTTTCATTAACTATTGGCCCCGCTACCGCTAAAATGATGGCGCCTAGTTGTTTGATGTTATGAGAGGCTAGGTAAGTGTCGATTGCATCGCTTACTTGTTTGAATTCTGCGGCCTCTAGCGTTTGAGCCTGAGTGAAATTCTGTGGTGCACTAGTACTCAGCGCGAAGCGTGCGTTTGTCCCGCCTATGTCGGCGATCAAAATAGGCTGGCTTTTCATATTGGCGCTCTATTAAGTAAGGATTGGGGTGGCTTGTATGATGTCGAACCTTGAAGTCTAATAATCAAGGTTCGCCTTAGCCGAAGTTATTTAATATATTGGCAAATCAAATGGCTATTACAGCATTGCGACTCTAGTTTATATTTAATTGTCTTTAGATACCAAAAGCGAATCATTTGCCGCTTTTTTTTGAATGTTGCCTGTTTTGCTTTTATTAAATTCTTTTTGAGCTTAAATAAGAGTGATATAGCCATAATCAATTTGAAATAATCTAACATTTTACATAAAATATGTAAATAAATTACATATTTGAGTTCGAAGTCATCAATGTACTTCTTAGTCGAATATGGCAACAGGTGATTTAATGCTTAAAATATGTAATATCGTGATCGTGGGTGGTGAAGGCGATCTTGCTTTTAGAAAGTTATATCCTGCTCTCTATAGTCTTCATAAACACAACTTGCTGGCCGATTGCACAAAAATTGTTGGCTTTGGTCGTGGTAACTTCAGTTTTGACGATTTTCTTGCCAATATGCGCACCTGGACAGAGGCGAGCGACTATGTGAATTCTCTGGATGATGTTACATGGAGTACCTTTTGCCAACGAGTTATGCATTTCAATGGCGATGCTACGTCGGCGACCGACATTCGTCGTTTGCAAGAAGAAATGGGCCCCGAAGAAATTGTATTCTACCTCTCAACACCGCCATCCATTTTTGCCCCAATTTGTAAAGCGATGGGTGAAGCCGGGGTAGTCACTAAAAGCACTCGTTTGGTAGTTGAAAAACCGTTGGGTGAATCGCTTGCGTCGTTTAATGTTATTAACGACACCTTATTCGAGACCTTTGAAGAGCATCAAATTTACCGTATCGATCATTATCTCGGTAAAGAGACCGTTCAAAATTTATTGGCGCTTCGTTTCGCAAACATCTTTTTTGAGCCCCTTTGGAACCGAAATTACATTGACCATGTTCAGATAACGGTTGCTGAAAGTGTCGGGGCCGGTGGGCGTTGGAATTATTATGATGAGTCTGGCGCATTGCGTGACATGGTGCAAAACCATTTATTGCAATTGGTCTGTCTTGTCGCAATGGAGTTTCCAGCCAGAAACGAGGCCGATGATATTCGTGATGAAAAACTCAAAATTATTCGTTGCTTAAAACCTATCGATGCCTCGAGTGTTCAGACTCATACGGTACGAGGGCAGTATGTCAATGGTTCTGTAAACCAAGAATTAGTCCCTGGCTATGCCGAAGAGAAAGACGCTAAGGCGTCTTCGACTACTGAGACATTTGTCGCGATTAAGGCTGAGATTGAGAATAACCGCTGGCAGGGTGTGCCGTTTTATCTGAGAACCGGTAAGCGAATGGCCGAGCGTTATTCTGAAATCGTGATTCAATTCAAACCGGTTATTTTTAAGTTTATTGATGTAAACCCAAATGAGTTAAACAACAATCAACTCGTTATTCGCCTCCAACCGAATGAAGGCATTGAAATGAAGATGATGAATAAGGTGCCAGGCTTGAACGAAAGCATGGATCTGCAAAATGTAGGTTTAAACTTATCGTTTCAAGAAGCTTTCGAAGATCATCGTAGCCCAAGTGCTTATGAACGCTTAATTCTCGATGTTACTCGTGGCGACCAAACTCTCTTCATGCGCTCTGATGAATTGCGTGGCGCATGGGAATGGGTTGATGGAATGATCGATGGCTGGGAAGTCACTAAGCAAAAACCTCAACGATATAAAGCGGGTTCGGCCGGCCCTGATGACGCTTTAGGTTTGCTGATTAAAGATGGCCGTAAGTGGCAAGATTTTGAAGGCTAAGCTAAGGTGAACGCGAACTACACTTTTCATCAAGGCTCAGATAAGCAAAGTTTGGCTGAGCACCTCGCGGGCGAAATTAGTCTGCATATTGCTCACGCTATTCGAGACCATGGCTCGGCCGTTATAGCATTATCTGGTGGCTCGACCCCGAAGCCTCTATTTGAGGCGTTGGTTAATCATGATATTGATTGGAGCCGAGTGATTATCACCTTGGTGGACGAACGCTGGGTTGATGAACAACACGTTTTGTCTAATGCGGCCTTTCTGAAGACCTATTTACTTAATAAGCTTCCCGACACAGTAAGATTTGTTCCTTTGTATCGAGAAGCGGTTTCGGTAGGCGAGTCTCTACCCTATGTGGTTTCGAATTATTTGCAGGCAACCGGTTCAAACGCCAGTGCGCCAAGAGCATTTGATGTGGTTATTGTTGGTATGGGTGGCGACGGGCACACAGCGTCGTTCTTTCCAGATGCCGATAATATTGCAGATCTCGTTAATATTGATTCCTATGATGCTTTACTCACTTGTGATTCGCCAAGCACGCAAGTAAAGAGAGTGACATGGAGCTTACCTGTCTTGTTGAACACTCGCTTTTTGGCGCTGCATTTTACCGGTCAAGATAAGAAGTCGGTGTTTGAACAAGCCTGTGATGGTGGCTCTGCAAAGGTATTGCCAATACGCAGCATGTTGTTTCAAGACCGAGTTGATTTGAATGTTTACTACGCCGATTAGAGCGCGAGCAGATTAAAATTATGAACATTAAAGAAATTACCGACCGTATCATTGAGCGCAGTCGCGATACTCGATCAGAGTATCTATCGATGATCGACGAGATGAAAAATGCACCGCCAGCGCCGGACCGATTGTCGTGTAGTAACTGGGCACATGTTGTTGCTGCCGAATCTAATGATCATAAAAAGTCGATGCCGGCAGGTCAGGGCGCCAATATTGGCATCGTGACGGCCTACAATGATATGTTGTCGGCTCATCAGCCATTTGCACAGTACCCGAATATTATCAAACTCGCCGCGCGTGATCGGGGCGCTACAGCGCAGGTCGCTGGCGGGGTGCCGGCCATGTGTGATGGTGTTACTCAAGGCCAGCCAGGTATGGAAATGAGTTTGTTTAGCCGAGATGTTATCGCCTTAGCCACCGCTGTTTCTCTAAGCCACGATGTCTACGATGCGGTCATGTGTCTCGGTGTTTGCGATAAAATTGTTCCTGGGTTAGTGATTGGTGCTTTGCAATTTGGCCATCTGCCGGTGATGTTTGTGCCAGCCGGGCCGATGCCGTCAGGTATTCCGAATAAAGAGAAGGCGATTGCGCGGCAAAAATTTGCTACTGGCGAGATTAACAAAGCCGAGTTACTAAAGAGTGAGTCGGCGTCATACCATAGTGCTGGTACATGTACTTTTTATGGTACGGCGAACACCAATCAAACCTTAATGGAAGCCTTAGGTTTGCAGCTTGCTGGAACGTCGTTTGTAAACCCTGGTACCTTGTTACGGACTGAGCTTACAAAGGAGTCGGTGGTTAAGCTACTAGACCAGACCTCAAAAGGTTCTTGTTATCGCCCGCTTGCAGAGGTGGTCACAGAGAAATCGATGGTTAATGCCATGGTGATGATGATGACTACCGGTGGCTCGACTAATTTAACCCTACACTTAATTGCTATGGCGGCGGCCGCTGGCATTCAAATTAACTGGCAAGATATGGATGATATTTCCCGCATTACGCCATTATTAGCAAATGTGTATCCCAACGGCCAAGCTGACGTAAATCACTTTGAACAAGCCGGTGGTTTGCCGTATTTGGTTAACGAACTCCGTTCGATCAACCTATTAAATGAAGACGTAGTCAATGTGATGGGCGAGGGCTTAGACGCCTATACTCGCAAACCACAAATAGATGCCGATCGAAATATTTCATGGGGAGCGCCGATAACCTCTAGCGGCGACGATACAATTTTAGCCAGAGCGACAACACCATTTGCGCCTGAAGGCGGCATGAGAACGGTAAGCGGTAACCTAGGTATGGGGGTGGTGAAAATTTCAGCGGTTGATAAGCAATATCAAATCATTGAACAACCATGCAAAATTTTTGAAACTCAAGATGCGTTGAAAGCGGCGTTTGAGGCCGGCGAGCTCGAATGTGATCATATCGCCGTTGTTCGTTTTCAAGGTCCGGCCGCGAACGGTATGCCCGAACTGCATAAGCTAACGCCATATTTAGGCATTCTGCAAGACCGTGGTTTTAAGGTGGCGCTTGTCACTGATGGCCGTATGTCAGGCGCGTCTGGCAAGGTTCTCACCGCTATGCATGTTAGCCCTGAGGCTAAAAAGGGCGGTTTACTGGCTTATTTACAACAAGGTGATGTGATTCGAGTGAATTGTGAAACGGGCGAGTTGTGTTCATTGCTTAGCGCGCAAGAATTAACTAAACGTGAACCCGCGACCGAGCCCAAGATACCGCAGACCTTGGGCCGAGGCCTCTTTGAAAAAATGCGTTCAGTGGTTGGCGAATCGACCCTAGGCGCCTCATTTATTAGCAAATAAAATTAAAATAATTATTGAACAACGTAGCCGCCATACGAAGCGCTGCGGTTAGACAAGTAAACTACAGGAAATTGATGTGAAAAATAGAATGGCAGTGAGCGAGATGTTAGGTGACCAACAAGTCGTACCGGTGGTTGTGATTGACAATGAAGAACAAGCTATTGGGCTTGCACAGGCATTATTAGATGGTGGCATTAACGTTATCGAAATCACCTTGAGAAATTCGTATGGTATTAAAGCCATCGAAGTGATTAAGAAAAAGTTCCCAGAGATGGTTGTGTTAGCCGGCTCAGTGAATCTTGCCGCTCAAATGGTTGCTGTTGTGAACGTTGGCGCCGATGCAATTGTTAGCCCTGGTATCACTGAGAGCCTTCTTGCGACGGCAGAACAGCAAGGTATTCCATATTTGCCTGGCGTCGCCACGGCATCAGAAATATTACTCGCCATGGAACACGGGATAACCGAATGTAAGTTGTTCCCAGCCACGGTCGTTGGTGGGCTAGGCGCATTAAAAGCGTTTGGCGGCCCATTTGGTGAGGTGACCTTTTGCCCAACGGGAGGCGTTAGCGAGTCAAACTATCCTGACTTCTTAGCATTATCGAACGTAATGTGTGTTGGCGGTAGTTGGATTGCTCCAACTAAGCTCGTTCGCGCTGGCGATTGGGCTGCGATTACCGC
>JALZVW010000080.1 GCA_023301745.1 Arenicella sp.
GTTGCCAAAGCCTGCATCGATATCGGCAATAATTGGCACAACATGGGTTTCGTAGTTGTCGATCTTAGATTGCACTTCTTCGGCCGCCGCTGTGTTGCCGGCCGCGCGAGCCGCATCTAACTCTTGGAAAAGGTGGCCTAGTTCACGCGCATCAGCTTGACGTAAGAAGGTATACAACTCAGCAATTAGCGCTGGAACCGACGTTTTTTCATGCATTGACTGATCTGGAAGAGGGCCGAACTCAGACCGTAGTGCCGCGATCATCCAACCGGAAAGATATAAGTAGCGCTTATTTGTAGTGCCATGATGCTTTTTAATCGCGATCAATTTTTGTTGACCGATGAAACCATGCCAGCAACCGAGAGACTGAGTGTAGCTGCTTGAATCAGCATCATATTCATCCATGTCTTTACGCATGATATCGGCGGTGTATTTTGCGATATCAATGCCGGTTTGAAAACGGTTTTGCATTTTCATGCGAGCCGTATACTCTGGGTTAATTGAGGCCCATTTAGAACCGTTGTCATTGATCAGCTGGTCGGCAGCTTCTACGTTTTTTTTGTAAGTAGACATAATGAACTTCCTGCTTATTTACGTTGATAACTGGCTTTACGTGTTAAAGCCTCTTAAATTCTTGGCCGCTAAGCATAAAAAGCTATTAAAACGATTCATGCAGCGCGTTGTGGTGTTAGCAATTTTTCAATTGATGGCTGTACTTTACGCTTCAATATCGACGGAATAAATAGCCTGAAAGCGATAATTGTCATTCGCAAACTGAATAGTGGCAACATTATTCATTGTTTTTCTAGTAAACGCCTTAACTATTCAGCAAACAAATAACAGAAATTCAAGCCAGTGAAATGAGTGTCGGTGTAAACTTGTGCGTATAGAGTTTCTTTAGAAGCTTATAACCGTTGCTTGTTGTCTATTAAAGCCGTGAATTTGGTAACAAGAATTCACAATTCAATGAGCCTAACGTTGTCAATATCAGACGTATGAGAAATGTATGAGTAATTACACCGATAGAGCAAATTTGAAGGTCAGCGGAATCTTAGCTGATTTTATTGAGACCGAAGTATTACCCGGTCTTGAATTAACAGTCGATTCTTTCTGGAACTCACTCGCTGATGTGATTGATGAGCTAACGCCTGTTAATATGCAATTACTTGCTGAGCGTGATCAAATCCAAGGCAAATTAGATACATGGAATTTGGCCAACAAAGCTAGTTTCGACGCGGCGGCTTATAAAGCTTATTTGTATGAAATTGGCTATTTAGTAGAAGAGGGTAGCGATTTCACTATTGCTACCCAAAATGTCGACAGCGAAATTGCGCTTCAAGCGGGTGCACAACTGGTAGTGCCTACCTCTAATGCTCGCTTTGCACTTAATGCCACCAACGCGCGTTGGGGCAGCCTATATGACGCCGTTTACGGTACTGATGTTGTCTCAGAAGACGGCGGTGCGCATAAGTCAGGGCCCTATAATAAGGTTCGTGGTGACAAAGTTATTAAGTTTGGACGTGATCTGCTTGATAAGCATTTCGCGCTAGCGCAAGGCTCTCATGCAGATGTTGTTCGGTATCAAGTTGTTGACGGCACGGTCACAGCGACTCTTGAAAACGGAGACCAGACGACGTTGCTAGACCTTGATCAAGGCATTGGTTTCAACGGAGATGCCGCGTCGCCAACCTCCATTTTATTACGCCATAATGGTCTGCATGTAGCGATAGAAATTGACGCAAACTCCCCGGTTGGTAGTACTGATAAAGCAGGTGTTGCTGACCTGACTATGGAAGCGGCGTTAACAACGATTCAAGATTTTGAAGATTCGGTCGCCGCGGTCGATGCGCAAGATAAGGTCGGGGTATATCGTAATTGGTTAGGCCTAATGAAGGGCGATTTAAGTGAGACCTTCACAAAAGCGGGTAAGCCATTAACTCGGTCTTTACAGGCCGATAGGGCCTATACAGGGCTTGACGGCTCTGAGCTACAGTTTCATGGGCGCAGCTTATTGTTTTGTCGTAATGTTGGCCATTTGATGTCGAACCCGGCGGTACTAGACAAAAATGGTGACGAGATCCAAGAGGGCATTATGGACGCGATGATCAGCGTGCTGATCGCCAAGCATGATTTGAGTGGCAATAGTACTCATAGAAACTCACGCAGTGGCAGCGTCTATATCGTTAAACCTAAGATGCACGGCCCCAAAGAAGTAGCCTTCGCCAACACATTATTCAATCGAGTCGAAGATGAGCTAGGCCTAGAGCGGCATACCGTCAAGATTGGAGTCATGGACGAAGAACGGCGTACCACGGTTAATCTAAAAGAGTGCATTCGTCAGGTAAAAGACCGCGTGGTATTCATCAATACCGGTTTTTTAGACAGAACCGGTGATGAAATTCACACCAGTATGTTGCTGGGTGCGATGGCTCCTAAGGCCGAAATTAAGCAGCAACCGTGGATCAGCGCTTATGAAGATTGGAATGTCGATATCGGCTTAGAGTGCGGTTTGTCGGGCAAAGCGCAAATAGGGAAAGGCATGTGGGCGATGCCCGATGAAATGGCTGAAATGCTTGTTCAAAAAATCGCTCACCCTAAGTCAGGTGCGACTACCGCCTGGGTGCCATCACCTAATGGTGCGACATTGCACGCAACCCATTATCATGAAATCGACGTATTCGAAATGCAATCTGCGCTTAAGGCACGAGCGCGAGCGTCGATTGACGATATTTTAACTGTTCCTTTGAGTTTAAACCCCGCGTCTTTGAACGCAAACGAGATTCAAGCCGAACTTGATAATAACGCGCAAGGAATACTCGGCTATGTTGTCCGCTGGATTGACCACGGCATAGGGTGTTCGAAAGTGCCCGACATTAATAACGTTGGCTTAATGGAAGACCGAGCAACGCTGCGTATTTCTAGTCAACACATTGCCAATTGGCTTGAACATGGTTTGACCAACGAGGCGCAAATTCGCGCTACCTTTGAACGTATGGCCGCGGTGGTCGATGAACAAAACTCAGGTGACCCAGAATATACGCCAATGGCGGCTAACTTCGACTCTAGCTTGGCATACCAAGCCGCTTTGGAACTTTGCTTGAAAGGTAAAGATCAGCCAAATGGCTACACTGAGCCGCTGTTGCACCAATATCGCTTGAAGTTGAAAGCCACTGCTTAGTTGTTCAGGTGCGCCCAGTTGCTGTATTGACTGGGCGCATGTTTTGCAAGGACGCACGCTTTACTGTGTTTTCTAAGCCCTCATACATGGTGTCTTTAGCACCACAATGGTAGCATTAGCCACCTCTGATTTATTCATATAAATGCACCCATGTCTGAGCAAATAATTACCGCTGTTACCAATCAATTACACACCGTTATTGATCCCTATACCTCGGCTAAAATTACCGCTGGGAAAAGCCTTAAAAAAGTAACTGTGGATGATAAAACCGTCTCCGTATTGTTATCTAAGGGCTACCCAGTAGCGCCAGTGGTTCGAGAGTTATCTGAGTTAATTCAGGCGGCCCTCAAAGACGTCGAGTTAGGTAGTCGTGATCTTGAAGTTGTTATTGATCAAGATATTATTTCTCATTCGGCTCAGCAGGGCGTTAAGGCTGTACCCGGTATTAAGAACATAATCGCAATTGCGTCAGGTAAGGGCGGCGTTGGAAAATCGACCGTTTCGGCTAATTTGAGTCTGGCCTTATCGGCTGCAGGCGCTAAAGTGGCTATTCTTGATGCCGACATCTATGGTCCAAGCCAACCTCGAATGATGGGAATTAAAGGTAAGCCCGAAGCCTTAGAAAATAAGATGCTTTTGCCAATGAAAGGCCACGGCATGAAGGTTATGTCGATCGGTTTTTTAGTAGAAGAAGACACGCCTATGATTTGGCGTGGCCCAATGGTGACGCAGGCTTTAGAGCAAATGTTGCGTGGTACTGATTGGAACAATGATGGCGACGATATTGACTATCTAGTAATCGACTTACCACCAGGCACCGGCGATATACAATTAACACTTTCTCAGAAAGTGCCTGTTTCTGGCGCGGTTATCGTTACTACGCCCCAGGACATCGCTCTATTGGATGCTCGCAAAGCGTACAAAATGTTTGAAAAAGTCGATGTGCCTATCTTTGGCGTTATCGAAAATATGAGCACCCACGTTTGCACCAACTGCGGCCATGAAGAAGCTATTTTTGGCGAGCATGGAGCACATAAGATGGCCGAAGATTATTCACTTGATGTGCTTGGCGAAATTCCTCTTGAAATGTCAATTCGAGAACTGGCTGATTCTGGCACACCAACGGTAGTCGCCCAGCCCGATTCAGAAACAGCAAAGCGCTACCAAAGTATTGCCTTGAAAATTGCAGGAAAATTGTCGGTTAAGAAAAAAGATTTCAGCGCGGCGTTCCCGAATATCGTTGTGGAGAATAGTTAAGATGAGCGACAGCAGCATAGGTAAATTGTTTAAGGTAACGACCTTTGGCGAAAGCCATGGTAAAGGCATCGGCTGCATTGTTGATGGTTGTCCGCCGAATTTAGGATTAACCGAAGAAGATTTGCAACCTGATCTAGATCGCCGCAAACCAGGGCAATCTAAGTTTACAACCCAGCGCCGTGAGCCGGATGAAGTGCAGATTTTCTCAGGCGTGTTTGAGGGTAAAACCACCGGCACGTCGATCGGCATGATCATTCAGAATACCGATCAAAAATCGAAAGACTACTCCAACATCATGGATACTTTTCGACCGGGGCACGCTGACTACACTTATCATCATAAGTACGGAAACCGAGATTATCGAGGCGGCGGGCGTTCATCGGCCAGAACAACGGCCATGATTGTTGCCGCGGGCGGTATTGCTAAGAAATACTTAAACGAGAAAGAGGGCATTGAAATACGTGGATACCTGTCTCAAATGGGCCATGTGAAGGCGGAGTCTGTGGACTTTGATGAAGTATCAAACAACCCGTTCAACTGCCCTGATGCATCTAAGGTGCCCGAAATGGAGGCGCTTATCACGCAGCTTCGCCGCGATGGTGACTCGGTTGGCGCCAAAATCACAGTGGTTGCCAATAACATGCCAGTTGGC
The DNA here is from genome assembly GCA_023301745.1 of Arenicella sp. Classification (GTDB taxonomy): domain Bacteria; phylum Pseudomonadota; class Gammaproteobacteria; order Arenicellales; family Arenicellaceae; genus Arenicella. Next base: position 5,088 of record JALZVW010000080.1, read on the forward strand.
TTGGGCGAGCCGGTGTTCAATGAACTGGATGCTGATATTGCTAAAGCCTTGATGAGCATTAATGCGGTTAAAGGCGTCGAGGTTGGCGCAGGCTTTGATTGTGTCGAGCAGAGAGGCTCAGAGCACCGTGACGAGTTATATCCCGACGGTTTTGATTCTAATAACGCTGGCGGTATTCTCGGTGGTATTTCTTCAGGCCAAGATGTTGTCGCTAGTTTAGCGTTGAAGCCAACATCCAGCATTACTAAACCGGGTAACAGTATTGACCGACATGGTAATGCGGCAGAGGTGGTTACTAAGGGTCGTCATGACCCTTGTGTAGGCATACGCGCGGTGCCGATTGCTGAAGCGATGTTAGCGATTGTAATTATGGACCACTATCTACGCCACCGTGCTCAATGCGCTGATGTGGTAGTTGATACGCCTAAAATTCCGGCGAGTAGAGCTTAGACCTAACCCGAGTCTTGGTCTCAGTCGGTTCGCTTAGTCACATTTGACTACCTCATTCAGGGCGATGGTATGTCTATCATCACCCTGGGCCCAGTTTTAATAAGCTAGCCAGCCGAAACTGTCACCGGCACGCCATTTAAAGCCGCATTTCCACTGACCTTGTCGATGAATTTATCATCGGTCAGCTCGTTACAATTAACGCCGTCTTGTTGTGCAGCAATGCCCATTTTTACCGGATATTTTTTATGCCCCCAGCCGTGGGGTAGGCTCACAACGCCTGGCATTACTTCGTCAGTGGCAATAACTGTTGTGGTTACTTCGCCGACACGAGATTGAATCCGAACTTCAGACTCATCACTCAGCCCGCGTGATGCCATATCGTCAGGGTGCATCATTAATTGCCATCTCGGTTTACCCTTAACGAGACGATGATAGTTGTGCATCCACGAGTTGTTGCTGCGCACATGCCGGCGACCGATCAACAGTAACTCATCTTCGGGGCGCTCGGTGGCTGAATCAAACAATCGTTTAAGGTCGTTAATTAGAAATGCCGGCGCGCACATGATTTTGCCTGACTCTGTGGCTAAACGATCAACCAAGCCTGGCACTAGCGGGCCTAAATCTATGCCATGCGGTGACTCTTTAATTTTGTTTAGCGTAAGAGATACTTCTGGGTTTTGATGTGGGCCGTAATAGTCGTGTTCAATACCGTGAGCAACCATCACGTCTGGGGCTGGAAGAGGTCGAAAGTCCTTACCCTTGAGTTCTGAAACTTTGGCGGATACCGCATTAAAAACCTCCCAATCGTGCATCGCGTCATCGTTCGCGGCGAATATCGCTGGGTTATAGCGAGTGCAATTGCGCACCGCCAGCCTAAAAAACGCGATGTCATAGTGATCGTGCTCAAGAGGGCTGGTTGGCGGTAAAATGATGTCGGCATGTTGAGTCGTCGCGTTGATATAGAAATCAAAGGCAACGTAAAAGTCGAGGCTTGAAAACGCCTTATCCAGTTCGGATGCGTTGGCACTTGATATTAACGGGTTGCCGGCAATCGTCACCATCGCTTTGATTTGGCCTTCACCTGGCGTGAGAATTTCTTCCGCCATGGTAACCGCAGGGAGTTCGCCACCGAATTCAGGCAAGCGACTAACGCGTGATTTAAATAAATCAAAGTGACCGCCGCCTGGGGTGCCCTTTTTAACGTAGGCAAAGGCCGGAGAAGTGGCTAATGCGCCGCCCTCACTGTCCAAAGAACCTATGAGTATATTAATCACCTGAATGGCCCATTGGCATAAAGCACCAAATTCTTGCACTGACACGCCCATACGGCCGTAGATAACGGCTTTGTCAGTATTAGCCAGCTCTAGGGCGAGTTGTCTGATTGTTTCGCCAGCAATACCGGATTGTTGTTCGGCAAGCGCTAAACTAAATCTTGAGGCTGATTCTCTAACCGTCTCGAGACCATCCAGATGCGCTTCTAAATGCCCTAGCTTGAGTAGATCTTGATTGAATAGGGTGTTGATAATCGCCATTAGAACATAGGCATCTGAGCCTGGCTTAACGAAAATATGTTGATCAGCCACGTTGGCGGTCTCGCTTCGTCTCGGATCAATAACAACTAGTTTTCCACCGCGTGCTTTTAAGTCTTTAAAACGTTGTGGCGCATTGGGCATCGTCATAATGCTGCCGTTCGATGCAAGCGGGTTGCCGCCTAATATCACCATCAAATTAGTTCGGTCAATATCCGGAATTGGGATTAAAAACTGATGACCATACATCGCATAAGAGGTGAGCTGATGCGGTAATTGATCGAGTGACGTGGCCGAGAAGTTGTTCTTAGTTTTAATCGCGCGCCTAAGCAGTGACCCATGAGTTAGGTTGCCATAATTGTGCACACCAGGGTTGCCGGCATAGAAACCGACCGCATCTTCACCGTGATGCTGCTGCGCCGCAACCAAACGCTCAGCGGTGGTGTTGATGGCTTCTTCCCACGATATTTCAAGCCAGTCTTTGCCAACACGTTTGACCGGTTTGCGTAAGCGGTCTGGGTCGTTGTGAATGTCGGCGATAGCGGTTGCTTTAGGGCAGATAAAACCTTTGCTGATCGGGTCAGCTTTGTCGCCTTTAATTGAGAGAATTTCGTCGCCCTGAGTTTTGATTTCTAAGCCGCAGATGGCCTCACAAAGATGGCAAGCGCGATAATGAGTATTTACAGCTAGGTCCGACATTCTCTCTCCAGATAATTTTTAGTGTTAGCCCATCAATAATATCTCATTTTAAGTGATTTGTTGGTGAGTTGAGTTGTCTTAGGTCAGTTCTATATTGCGTTCTGAGACGGCCGTCTTTAGGCTGAATGTAAAGACAGCCTAGGATGCTCTCGATAAGCGCTTACGGGTGTTGTTTTTTGAGGCCTTAAGGCCGTAAAGACGCATGCCGATCATGGTCTTTACGGTTTCTCGAATCGGTGTTTTGTTTAAGCGATCAGTGGAGCTTTATTTTCGGCCTGATGATCTTTGATAGGCGACTGAGAATAATGATGAATGGCCCTTTAAGATAGCCATGTATAGCGAGTTGGTGCATTCTGTACAGCGATAAATACATAATTCTGGCGACCTTGCCTTCGATAAACATACTTCCTTTCATCAGGTTACCCATCAAGCTGCCTACGGTCGAAAAGCGGCTTAAGTTTACCAATGAGCCGTAGTCGGTGTACTTAAAGTCAATGAGTGGCTTAGACTTGCACTCTCGTTGTATGTTTTTCGAAACGGTGGACGCCATTTGATGAGCGGCTTGGGCGCGTGGCGGAACTCGCAGGCCATCAGCCATCTCAACGGCGCAGCAGTCGCCGATTACATAGATCGTATCATCGGTTTTTGCCTTAAGACTCGGATGGCATTCTACCTGGTTGATGCGATTTACTTTTAAGCCGGTATTGGCCATCCAAGGCTGAACTTTTACGCCCGCCGCCCACACGGTTAAGTCGGCGTCGATTTGCGTATTGTGCGAATCGATAAAGCCCGTTTTGGTGGCCGCTGTGATCCGCGTATTGGTGCGGATATTAACACCGAGTTCTTCCAATTCATCACTGGCGGCGGCGGCAATTCGCTCGGGCAGTGCGGGGAGTATACGTGGGCCTGCTTCTATCAAGTCGATAGACAAACGCTGTTGCTTGTTATCTAGGTCATAGACACTCAACACTTCGACAACATGGTGAAGTTCAGCTGACAACTCAACACCGGTGGCACCTGCACCAACAATCGCCAAACGAGTCGGGGAGACCTGGTCACTGTCGTCTTGGCTTTTTTTAAGGAATTGATTTAGTAATGTTTGCTGAAATCGTTGTGCCTGATGCTTTGAGTCGAGCATATAGCAGTGATCGCTAACGCCAGGTGTACCAAAATCATTGCTGACACTGCCAATCGCTAACACTAAACGGTCGTAAGGTATTGTTCTAGCGGCGACGATTTGTTCGCCGGCTTCATCGCTAATTGGGTCTAATAACAATTCCTTTGAGGCTCGATTCATGCCTGATACTGAGCCGAGTTGAAATTCATAACTGTGTCTTGCCGCGTGGGCGCGGTATACCACGCCGTCGATTTCGGTATCCAGTGAGCCGGTTGCGACTTCGTGCAAAAGTGGCTTCCAAATGTGAACGCGGTGTTTATCGACCAATGTGATTTTGGCCTTTCCTTTTCGGCCGAGCTTGCGCCCAAGCGCTGTGGCGAGTTCTAGACCGCCCGCACCGCCGCCTACAATGACTATATTAGGCATTGTTAACTTATCTAAAGAGGTTTGCATTTGAGGTTCCTAAAAAGTTGTTTCAGGTCAAAAAATTAAGTGTCAGTCTCTCAAAACGAGTTTTAGCTAAATTATCTTGACCTCAAACAACTCACCCATAAACCTGTAATCAGCAGGGGCAGGGAGAGCTATTACGATGCAAACCAATATCTATTTAGATGTAATTACCGCTGCCAAGTGTAGTGAAAATGTTATCGCCAGCAAAATGATTAATAGTTATGCCGATGATTCTGTCTAAGTTTTTAGTTTACTTAGTGGGCGTATATCGGCGTTGCCCAAGCTGCGTAGGCTTCGATGGTGCTTAGGTTTAATGTTGTTGTGGTGCGCCAGCAGTATTTGCAGTACATCGCCGTGCCCAACCAGAAGTATCGTTTTACCGTTGTGTTCTGACTCAAGGCTTAATATCGATTTCAGTGCTCTTGTCAGCGTTTCTTCGACGGTCTCTACTTTTTCTAGCGCCTCTTGCCTACCGCGGCCGTCACCCATCCAAACCTGCTCATAATTGCGGTCACTTTGTAATTCGTAATTACCAAAGTAGCGCTCACGTAGATTAGTGTCGACGGTCAGTGGGTGTGCCGAGCCGATTGCGCGTTGCATGATTTGGGCAGTTTCGAGCGCGCGCTTATAATCTGAGGTAACAATAAACGTGTCACAACCCAAATCGGTATCTAGCGCCGCTTGCGTCACTTGTTCAGATCCAGTCGCCGTCAACCCGTAACCATTGATAGCATTTTCTGGCGCGCTGACAATGATTGATTGAAGATTGGCAATGCTTTCACCGTGACGCATTAAGTAATATTGATTCTTATATTTCTTAGTGGCGGAATGCATAATCGGGTTTTATTAGACCATTAGGTTTGAATTGAGGCTTGGCTGGCATTGTTTTACATGCAGTGACGGTACTGCAAATGAACTTTCTCGCTCAGGCCGCATCTATCGCCAGAGACGCATTTCATGCGTAGCTGTCGTTAACCGGAGAGAATACTCGCAGCGAACGGGTAAATCTACAATTAGTAACACAGCGCACCAGCCATTTGCGGGGAAATTGCAGGCGAATAAAGTGCTTATAACGACTAACCGGGATAGATAAGTCTGCTAGTTGAACGCCATAATTGGGGCTCGGTAACGGTGATTTTTTTTGACACGCTTTGTTCGAATCCTTATAGTGTTCACGAAATGAACACGCCTCCAAATACATCTTCGTCTTACACGCCAAATGCCGACCGCATTGGCAGCGATAAGCGCAGCCAACTCACCTTGGAGCTGCTTCAAGCGATTGACCAAAAAGACGATATTAGTCAGCGTCACTTAGCACAAAAGATGGGCGTTGCCTTAGGCTTAGCAAACTCATATTTAAAGAGGTGTGTCAAAAAAGGCTGGATTAAAATGACCACCGCGCCGGCAAACCGCTATATGTATTATGTAACGCCTACCGGGTTTGCTGAAAAAGCTCGATTGACCGCTGATTTTTTCACTACGTCGTTGGCTCTTTTTCGACAGTCTGGCGATGAGTACACGCTTATGTATCAAGACTGCATTTCTAGCGGTAAACGTCGTGTGTTGTTAGCCGGCCTTTCGGATTTAACTGAGATAGCCGTAATGCGTTCTATGCAATGCGAGGTCGACGTGATCGGTGTCTATCAACCTAACGCACAAAGAAACGAGTTTTTTGGTGTACCCGTGCACTCTAAACCAATAGAATGCGACAGCTTCGATATTATTGTGATGAGCTCGATGGAAGAAACTCGCGATCTTTCATTAGAACTTGAGCAGAACTATGGTGCTCACAGGGTCTTAATACCGTCGATGTTGCTAAACATGAATTACCGAAACCCTACTCAGCCTATGGGCGACTCTGAGTCGGCTTAGGTTTCAACCAAATTATTATTAGAATACGAGATATCAGATGAGCAAAACAGTGTTGCTAACTGGCGGTGCAGGCTTTATTGGCTCTGCTTTAGTCCGTTATTTGATCAATTATACTGACACGGTTGTAGTCAATGTCGATAAGCTAACCTATGCAGGCAGCTTGCATTCATTAGGTGGAGCAGATGCTGATCCACGACATCACTTCCATCAAGATGACATTATAGACGCTGATGCGATGCGAGCCTTGGTTGACAAGTATCAACCGGATTACATTATGCATTTGGCGGCTGAGTCACACGTTGACCGCTCGATAGACGGGCCGGGTGAGTTTATTCAAACCAACATTGTTGGTACTTACAATTTATTGCAAATAGCACTTGAGTATTATCAAAGCCTGAAAGGCGATAAAAAAGAGATGTTTAAATTTCATCACATATCCACGGATGAAGTTTATGGCAGTTTAGGCGAAACTGGTTTGTTTACTGAAACAACTCGTTATAAGCCGAATTCTCCTTATTCAGCAAGCAAAGCAAGTTCTGATCATTTAGTACGCGCATGGAATAAAACTTATAAATTGCCCGTGGTTATTTCTAATTGTTCTAATAACTATGGCCCGTTTCAGTTTCCAGAAAAATTGGTTCCATTGATTATTCAAAAGGCGGTTGCCGGTGAACCTCTGCCGATTTACGGTAAAGGCGACAACATTCGCGACTGGCTTTTTGTTGACGATCACGTGAAAGCCTTATGGACCATCGTGACGCACGGTGACGATGGTGAGGTCTACAACGTCGGGGGGCATAACGAGAAGACAAATATCGACGTCGTCATGACTATGTGTTCGATATTAGACGATATTAAACCGCGTGAAGACGGCAAAAAATATTCAGAGCAAATTACTTACGTTGCCGATAGGCCAGGTCACGATCGTCGATATGCAATCGATGCGGCAAAAATCGAACGAACACTTGGCTGGACCCCCGACGAAACATTTGAAACTGGCATTCGAAAAACAGTTGAGTGGTATTTGGATAATGCTCAATGGATCGCTAAAGTATCGGGCGATTATAGCGGCGACCGTTTAGGGTCTAAATAGGAAATTTTGAGAAAGAGGATAGAGGCATGAGAGGAATAGTTTTAGCTGGTGGTTCTGGCACCCGATTACACCCCGTGACACAAGCGGTGTCGAAACAGCTGCTGCCTGTTTATGATAAGCCGATGATTTATTATCCATTATCATCCCTGATGTTAGCCGGTATTCGCGATATTTTAATCATCTCGACTCCCCAAGATACGCCGCGTTTTCAACAGCTTATGCGTGATGGCTCGCAATGGGGTATTAATATATCGTATGCCATTCAACCGTCTCCGGACGGTTTGGCTCAAGCGTTTATTATCGGCTCAGAATTTATCGGCAATGATGATTGTGCACTGGTTCTGGGTGACAACGTGTTTCATGGTGCAGACTTAAGTAAGAACCTTACTCAAGCAGGAGACCAAAAAAAGGGCGCAACGGTATTTGCATACCCAGTTCATGACCCTGAGCGTTATGGTGTGGTTGAATTTGATGATAAGTGGAACGCCTTGAGCCTAGAAGAAAAACCAGCCGAGCCAAAATCAAATTACGCGGTTACTGGGCTCTATTTCTATGATAACCGTGTTGTTGATGTGGCAAAGAATATCAAACCTTCAGAGCGCGGCGAGTTAGAGATTACAGATATTAATAAACAGTATCTAGAGTGGGGTGATTTGTCTGTCCAAGTATTTGGCCGTGGACTCGCATGGTTAGACATGGGAACTCATGAGTCGCTACTGCAAGCCTCGATGTTCATTGAAACCATTGAGAGCCGTCAAGGCTTAAAAGTGGCATGTCTCGAAGAGATTGCATTTAGAAAGGGCTATATTGGTGAAGAAGAGCTTGAAAAAGCGGCGGCGCAGTATGGCAAAAGTGGTTATGGCCGATATTTAACAACAATTTTAGAAAATAAGCACCAGTTTATTGGAATAGACTAGGGCTAGCCCCTAGCTTAATTTCACCAGAAGAATAATAAGAGAAACCACAGAACATGCTTTCTAGTGTATTAAATAATAAGTATTTGTTTTTTCAAATGCTCAAGCGAGATATTCAAAAACGTTATCGGGGCTCACAGCTCGGTTTCTTGTGGGCGTTCTTCTATCCGATTTTAATGTTATTGGTTTACACCTTTGTATTCGGCATCATTATGAAGGTTAAATGGGGCATAGAAGGGCAAGACAATATTGATTTTGGTTTGATTTTGTTTGCTGGCCTGCTATGTCATGGCTTAATGGCCGAGGTAGTCATCGGGGCGGTGGCATCAATCACGGCCAACGCTCAATATGTAAAAAAAGTGGTTTTTCCTTTAGAAATCCTAAGCTTAGTGAGTTTATCTAATGCTCTTTTTCACATGCTTTTAGGCTTGATTATTCTATTGGCTATTTTTGTCGCGACCGGTAACTCACTGCACTGGACAATATTATTGGTGCCGGTCGTGTTATTTCCGTTTGTTGTATTTTTATTGGGGTTGTCTTGGTTTTTGTCTGTACTAGGCGTCTACATACGTGATCTTGGCCAGATTGTTGGTGTTTTGATGACAGTGTTGATGTTCTTGTGCTCAATTGTCTTTCCGTTCGAACGTTTGCCGCTTGAACTTCAGCCTTATGTACTTTGGTTGAACCCTCTAACGATCATTGTTGAGCAGCTACGCGCTGTTCTATTATTTGGCCAGTTCCCGAATTGGCAACTTCTTGGGCTCTACAGCGTTGGCGCATTTGCGATGTTGTTTTTGGGCATGTGGTTGTTTAAACGCACACGAAACGGGTTTGCTGATGTCATCTAGTAATGTTAATAACTCGATTGAGATGGTGCGTGTTCAAAACATCACCAAGTGTTACGAAACCTATCAAAAGCCGATTCATCGCTTATGGCAAAGCTTTGCTCCGAAGAAACAGTTTTATCAAGAGTTTTGGGCACTTAAGGGCGTTGACCTAACCGTATATAAAGGCGAAACGGTTGGTATTGTTGGTAAAAATGGGTCAGGTAAATCAACTTTATTGCAGGTTATTACTGGGATTTTGCAGCCGACCTCGGGCGACTGTAAGACAAACGGTCGAATTTCAGCGTTACTAGAACTCGGGGCGGGCTTTAACCCAGAGTTCACAGGCTTAGAAAATGCTCGCTTGAACGCTTCAATAATGGGCTTAACACGAGATGAGTTTCATCAAAAATTACCCGATATTGTTGATTTCTGTGGTCTAGGCGACTTTCTTCATAGACCGGTAAAAACCTACTCTAGTGGTATGTTCGTGCGCTTAGCATTTGCCGTTGCGATTAATATGAACCCCGATATTCTCATTGTTGATGAAGCATTAGCGGTTGGTGATGTGCGTTTTCAACGAAAATGCTTTCGGCGAATCGACCAATTGAAAGAGCAGGGTGTATCAATTTTGTTTGTTACTCATTCTACCGACAGTGTTTTGCAGTATTGCGACCGAGCAATTATGTTAGACGACGGTGAATTGAAGCTAACTGGTAGTCCTAAACAGGTCGTTCAAGCGTATCTGGAGATGATGTTTGAGTCTGATGTCGACGTTAAAGCTTCAACCACTGTAAACCCCGATGATTACAGTGTTGACTTTGATCCGACCCAAGATAATTGCGTTGCTCATCCCAGTTATAATGCTAATGAGGAACGTTGGGGCGATGGCCGAGCCAAGATATGTCATTACGAAGTATTTCAAAACGGTGCTCCGACTAAAGGTTTAGTGCAACGTGGCGACAACCTGCGTATTCGAATGTCGGTGCTATTTGAAAATGACGTCAATGAATTGATTTACGGCATCACGGTTAAGACCAACGATGGTAACGCTGTGTACGGTACTAACTCGAGATTGGTTGGTAGTCTTCCGACTCACCAAAAAGCGGGAGACTTGGTTTCTATTGAATATGAACTAACGCTTAACTTGCTTTCAGGCGACTATTTCGTTTCGCTTGGTGTCGCTCAAGAACACGAGTCAAAAGATGCGATACCGGTGGATCGACGTTATGACATGATTCACCTGCATGTGAGTGAAACTCAAGACTCTTTTGGTTATGCGGCGCTCGACGGAAAAATGCGCTTAACGACCGATGACCCAGAATTAACCTCGACTTCGGAGCACATATCATGAGTAAGTTAGCTGAGATTAACGGGTTTTCTCAAGGGGTTGGCGGCGTCTACCAAGCGGGTAGTGCTTTGCGAGAGTTTAACTACTCTGACGGCGAGCAATCCGAGGCAAAACTGTATCAAATTCTTAGTACGGCGAATGATTTGTCGAGTGACTCGAGTGAGCTACAGTCTGAAATTTATGATTGGCCAACGCAATACCACCTGTCGAGTGCTCGAGCCAATTTATTGAGGCCGTTAAATTTAGGCCGCGTTAAGCGAGTGTTAGAACTGGGCTGTGGCTGTGGTTCAATTACACGATACCTTGGAGAGCAAGGTGATATTCAGGTTGACTCCATCGAAGGCAGCCCAACCCGAGCCGGATTAGCCGCATTACGCTGCAAAGACCTGCCCAATGTCAGCATAAGCACGGCGAATTTTAACGATATAGAGCTACCCGAAAACTATTACGATTTAGTCTTATTCGTTGGTGTCATTGAGTATGCTGGTCGCTTTTCCAAAAGAGAAACCGACGAAGAAGCATTAGCTGACTTGTTGGCCTTGGGTAAAAAAGCGACTAAAGCCGACGGTGTTGTTGTAGTTGCGATTGAGAACCGATTAGGCTTGAAGTATCTACTCGGAGCCAGCGAAGATCACTATGCGATTCCCTACGTAGGGATTGATAACTATCAACAATCAACTGGCATTCGAACCTATAGCTATAAAGAGTGGCAACGCCACGCTAGCGCTTTTAACGCGGTTCAATTTATGTTTCCGTTCCCTGACTACAAAGTTCCGAGTGCGATAATCAAGGATTTGAACAGTGACGTTGCTCAGTTGTTAGAAGGGCATAAATCTCGAGATTACATATCCGCGTTCGATGCGGGCGCGAATGAACATCGAATCTGGGGAGGGATGGCTCAGGCTGGCACTCTAGCAGAGCATGCCAACTCATTTTTAATTGGCCTGTCGGATGATCAGGAGCGTTTAGACCGTTTATGCGACTTTTCGGCAGAGTCGTATCCTATATTGCCACTCAATTACGAAATTCCTGAGTTTTCTGTAAATTGTGAGTCTATTGTCGAGTCAGATCATAAACTGCAACTACACCTCAACGCACAGATCACTCAATTGCAGTCGCACTCGGATAATTTACAAGAAAAAGTTGACTTGATGAGCAATTCGATTGGTTGGCGTTTACTCAGTATCGTACGTCGAGTATTCGGCAAAACAACCTTTTAAATAACCGTCATGAGCATTACTAAGCAGCTAGTTAAGCTTAATAATAAGCTGGAGTCATCATGGTTGTCGATAGACTTCAATGGTCGTAAGGCCGAGATAAAGTCTGGCTGGTATGTCATCGAATTCATGGTGCAGGGCAACCTGGACCATACTCCACGTTTAGTTATTCAAAATACCAAGGGTAAGAAAGTCGATCGACATTTGACTGGCTTTCATTCTGGCCGTAATCGTATGTTGTTGTTTTTGCCAGAAGGTCAGCTCGTCGCATACAGTAAATCCTTGGAATTCGAACGACTCGCCCGAGTGTCTACGCTCGAAGGCCGCGCGCGTATTTTGTTGATTTGCGGGCGCTATTTAAGAGATTTCTTTAATCCCAAAGTGGTGTTGAAGATATTGTTAATGCAATTTCAAGACAATATTGAATTGTCGAATAATTTGCTAGAGTTTTACGCGCCAGCACGCGGTGGTGCAGGGTATTTAGACAGCGTTAAGCGATGGCAAAAGTATCAAGGCTTTGGAAAGCCGCTCGCGTGGTTTGGTCACGGCGTTAAAATTGCCGTGATTATTGAAGATCAACATCAGCGGCAAGAGCTCGACGACCTGCTTGTTCAGCCTGATGCCGTGCTGTTAGCGGGTGAGAGCATTCCGAACGATATAGACTATTGTATCGCTCTTAAGGCTTCAGACCGTTTACGCTCACCTGCCATACTGATGCTAAAGCGAGCGATTAAAGCGGCCCCTCGGCGGCCGGCTATGGTCTACACCGACCACGATTATCAACTACAAACCCTCGGCACGGCGGCCGGCTTTGAGCCTGTATTTAAGCCTCAACCGAGCTACGCCTACCTGCATTGCTTTAACTACATTGGTTTTGCTACTGTATTTGCCTCGGACCTTGTGAGGCGTCTAGGAAGCGATGTTTTGATGGGCGATGATGCGAAGTATCGTTTAGCACTGGCTTGCCTAGCGGACACTTCGACCGTTGTTAGCTTGAGCGAAGTGCTATTCACCACGTCACGGACCAGCCCGCCGTCAACTCCAGAGCCCGCAAATTCGTTGACTGGCTGGGCGAATATTGAGTGTCAGCGACGCGGCGATTACAACGCCTTGGTCGCGCAACAAAATTGGCATGACCAGCCTTCAGTTGATCTGATCATACCGACTCGAGACGGGCTCGCCGTACTCAAACCGTGCATCGATAGTATATTAGCCAAAACCAGCTATACCAATTATAAGATCATAGTCGCTGATAACGGCAGCGAGCTTGATGAAACGCATGATTATTTTGCCGAGATTATTAAAGACCCCCGCGTCTCAATCGTCGAATATCCCGGTGAATTTAACTATTCAGCAATCAATAATTTTGCTGTCTCTAAGGGTGATTCTGAGTATGTTGCCTTAGTTAATAACGATATTGAAGTAATCGACGGTGACTGGTTGACGCAAATGATGGTTTGGGCAACCCAGGAAGACGTCGGTATCGTTGGTGCCAAGCTTCTATTCGGTAACGGTAAGGTTCAACATGCCGGTGTGACGATCGGCATGGGTAATGCTGCCGGGCATATTCACCGTCTTGAAGATGGCGATGCGCCGGGTTATCAACTGCGTTGCCTAGCAACGCAAAATATGATGGCCGTGACAGCGGCGTGTTTAATAACGCCCAGAGATATTTTTGAGAAACTCGGCGGGCTCGACGAACAGGCGTTTAAAGTTGCGTATAACGATATTGACTATTGCCTGAGAGTTGAGTCAAAAGGTCATCAGATCATTTGGACTCCAGAAGCTATTTTACATCACCATGAATCTGTTAGCCGCGGCGACGATATGAGTGAACAGCATATTGAGCGGTATTTTCGTGAGTTAGAGGAATTCCAAAGTCGGTGGAAGAGTAAAGGCTTTGTCGACAAGTATTATAGTAAGCATTTGCGCATTAGTGACGAAGGCGTATTCCCTCAAATAGAGCGTGATGAAGATGACGAGCTTGTGTCACTGGTGTAAGTTCCCAACAGATACTCATTCCGATTAACGAATTTATTCAGTTATAAATAGAGACAGCGCTAAAGAGTGCGGCGGCTTAAAAAACATTATCTTTGAGCTGAATTTTCGTATAATCACTTATTAGCAAAAAAACAATAACGAAACTCTGCGGTTTAGCGGAGAAAGGTAACTTTAATGGACATCTCGATTGTCATCCCATTTTTAGATGAATCGCCGAATTTAAAAGCGCTGTGTGAAGAGCTTAAAGCGGCTTTGGACCCCATGGAAAAGACCTATGAGGTTTTGTTTGTGGACGATGGTAGCACTGATGATGGGGTCCAAGTTCTAGACGATTATCGCAGTGAAATGCCTCAAATTAAAGTTATCAGCTTTCGCCGAAATTTTGGTCAAACAGCCGCGATGGTTGCCGGGCTTGATTACAGCACTGGTGAGATTGTTGTTACGCTTGATGCCGACCGACAAAATGACCCCGCCGATATCCCGGCAATGGTGGCTAAAGTCGAAGAGGGCTATGATATGGCCTGCGGCTGGCGGCATGATCGTCAAGACACGTATATGTCGCGCAAGTTACCATCGATGCTGGCCAATAAATTGATTTCAAAAATAACTGACGTTAGCTTGCATGATTATGGCTGCACGCTTAAAGCCATGCGAAAGAGCTTAGCTAAGCGAGTCACTTTATATGGCGAAATGCATCGATTTATTCCTGCCGTTGCGAGTGGTGTGGGTGCGACTATTGCCGAGGTTAAGGTTAATCATCGAGCTCGTACCGCCGGTGAATCTAAATACGGTATCTCACGCACATTTCGAGTGATTTTAGATCTAATTACGGTTAAATTTTTACTACGATTTCATGCTCGCCCGTTACACTTTTTTGGAATGCCTGGCTTAGCGCTGGGAGGGGTTGGTGGCGTATTAATTACCTATCTAACGATTGCCCGCTTATTCTTTGGTGTGCCTCTGGGAGATCGACCGCTGCTGATTTTTGCGTTTATGCTCTTAATCATCGGCTTGCAGTTTATTTTGTTTGGCCTAATCGGTGAAATGCAAACTCGTACTTATTATGAAAGCCAAGATAAACCTATCTATCATGTGCGTCGAACGATTGGTCTTGATGATGACAATAATCAGGCCGACGGCTAACGCCACAAGCCTAGAGATAACTAGCTCATGAGCGAGCGAATTCTTGCAATCGTTGTCACATTCAACCCTGATTGTCATACCCTTGAGCTTGCCCTAAAGGCGCTGGAGCAACAAAAATGTGAGGTTCTTGTTGTTGATAATGGGTCCGATAATCTGCCGCAGATCGAGCTTGTTGTGAAAGCCTTAGAGTGTGTGTCACTAGAATCTCTAGCGCGCAACGCAGGCTTGGGCGCCGCGCATAACGTTGGCATAGGCTATGCCAAAGCACGCGGCTATGATTATATTCTGATAATGGACCAAGACAGCGTTCCGTTAGATTCAATGGTCGCGAACCTGCTCATTGCGCATAAAATTAAGTCAGTCAAGAAAACCGTCAGTGCCGTTGGTGTAAGCTATTTGAATAGCGATAACGGCAGTGAATCGTTCTTTATACGGTTTGGGCGGCGAAAGTTTGTGCGTCGCTATTGCCGAGATAAAGATGATGACGGCTGCATTGAGGCTGACTTTCTGATTTCGTCGGGGAGCCTATTGTCAATAAAAGCAATTGACTCTATTGGCGAGATGGACGAAGGTCTATTTATTGATCACGTTGACACTGAATGGTTTCTTCGAGCAAAGGCGGCAGGCTTTACTGCATATGGTGTGTGCGAGGCTAGAATGCAACATGGTCTGGGTGAAACTACTCACACTGTGGCTTTAGGCGGGCGAGAGCGGAATGTGCCTCAACACAAGCCATTTCGTTATTATTATATTTTTCGAAACAGCGTTCTATTGTATAAAAGAAGTTATGCTAGCTCGCTCTGGAAATGGAATGATAGCCAACGTTTAGTCATGATAGCCGTCATGTTTGGTGTATTCAAGGCGCCTCGCTGGCGTAACTTATCAATGATGCTTAAAGGCATTTGGCACGGTTTGTGCGGTAAGACCGGCCCACTTCATGCGAGTGCAATGATTGAGCGCGACGGGTCTAATGGCTAGCACACATATCATAATCGTAAATTATAATGCCGGCGCGTGGTTACAACGTTCAATCAGGTCGGCATTAGACTTTAGCCATGGCCCTGTGACCGTGGTCGACAACCAGTCGCAAGACTCAAGCATTGCCGAGGCGCAAGCAGAGTTTGATAGCGCTCGACTCGATTGGCAACTTAATCATAAAAACATAGGTTTTGCAGCCGCTAACAATCAGGTTTTAAAACAGGTTGAGACTGACTACGCAGTGCTATTGAACCCTGATTGTGAGTTAAATGAATCCAGCCTTCAGTTGATCTTGCAAGAAATCGATTCAGATGCCAAGGTTGGTTTAGCAAGTTGCCGAATTTTGAACGAAGACGGCTCGTTGCAAACAAGCTGTCGGCGACGATTTCCCACTCCATGGTCGGCCTTTGTGCGGCTGGCCCAATTACACCGTCTATTTCCCAATAAACCTAAATTTTCTGATTTTGATTACGGCGACGACGTTGACTCAGGCGATCGCGTTGAGTTCGTTGAGGCTATTTCGGGGGCGTTTATGGTTGCTCGAATGCGTGCCGTCGAACAAGTCGGCGCCCTTGATGAAGATTATTTTATGCATTGTGAAGATCTAGACTGGTGCAAACGCTTCCAACTAAATGATTGGAAGGTCGCGTATGTACCCGCTGCAACGGTCACTCATGCCAAGGGAGTAAGCTCAAAGTCGAGACCTATTGGCGTTCTTTATACCTTACATATTGGCATGAATCGCTTTTTCGATAAATTTTATCGCACCGAATATGGCTTGCCGCTTAGATGGCTTGTTAAGCTTGGTATCGCGACTAGCTTTGTTGT
>JALZVW010000081.1 GCA_023301745.1 Arenicella sp.
ACCTGGACACGTGCAATTAATCATTGGTTTAGTGATTGCCGGGGCTTGGCATTGGGCTCGGCGCTTGTGGCGACAGGCTTATTTGGTATCGTTGCCAAACTTTACGCTGCCACGTTAATCGATGCCTATGGTTGGAGAACGGCATTCGTAGGGCTTGGCCTATTGCCCCTAGTGATCGCATTGCCTGTTGTCTATTTTTTCTTTCGGGACGTTGATGACCCCAGCATTGATCCAAAGCACTTGCCCAAGCTGCTCGAGGGCGAGGTAAATCACCTTGAACAAGGTCATAGTGCCAAGGGCGCTTTTTCTGACTGGCGCTTTTGGTTACTTTGCGTCTGCTTCGTAGTGATTTCGTTCGGTGTTGGCGGAACCATTCCGAACATGGAAAACTTGATGGGGTCTAAGGGTTTTGATCGTGATGACGCGGTTCTATTGGCCAGTTTAGTTGGCTATTCCGTGATGGTCGGACGTATTGCCGGCGGCTATTTGATTGATCGGTTTTGGGCGCCTGTGATCGCTTGTGGGCTGTTAATTTTGCCAGCAATCTCTTGTTATATGTTAATGCAACCAGACTATGCGTTTGCCGCCGCCGCCGTCGCGGTATTGTTGATTGGTTTGGCGGCCGGCGCTGAACAAGATCTAATGGCATTTATGGTTGCGCGCTATTTCGGCATGAAAAGCTATGGTGTCATTTATGGTTGTATGTACGGCGCCTTCGCATTGGGTGCTGGCATGGGGCCGTATATTTTCGGGCGAGCTTTTGCTGAAACGGGCACCTACGACAATATGTTGATGTATGCCGGCATTGCGTTTGTGTGTGGCTCTATTCCATTGCTAACGCTTGGTAAATATCGCTATTTCAATAAAGCTTAATCGCGGCTCATTGTTAGAATAACTATCAAAGGCCAACTATCAAAGGACAAAAAGGGCTTTAACTATAAAGCCCTTGTTGGCTAATATTATGAATCGGTTCAGTTCCATCTTGTGTAATCAGCATGAGGTGTTATAAGTTCTGTTGCCCTAATGGTGGTCGTACACCGACACAATCAATAACCAACGTTTGGCTTGCATGTAGTTCAGCAGCGGACTGTTCGTCAGTAACATGGTCTATTACCATGAATATACCGCTTGAACCGCGTTAAGCGAGCTCACCATAGTGCTTTCGACGGAGGTTTTTATGACTGGCGCCAATTTGTTTCCCCGCGGCTTTAGCCGATCCAATATTGATCACTGAGCTAGCACGCGTTAGCTCTATTTCATTTTACTGTGCGAACTCTATGTAAGGCATCGTTGGTTTATTACATATGATGGGTCGCTCATGTTTACATTATTCTTAGTTAATTAGACGCTTTGGTAGACGTTTTATGGCACTTTAGATACATCCGCAATAAAGGCTCTTCTTGCCGTGATAATCAATATGAATGCGGCGATGCCACAGATCACACTTAGTATGCTCAGAGCCGTTCCAATATGCTCATCGCCGCCCAGAATATAGTCGGACATGGCGCCCGCAACTAAGGGGCCAAGCCCTATTGCAATAACAGCAACCACAATTGTGTATATGGCGGTTAACTGGCCACGAAACTGATTCGGGGTGATTTGATTTATGGCTGTCAATACACAGGGAATTCCCCAGTTGACAGTGGCTGTCGCGAAGGCGAAAAATGTCAGCGACACAGTTGCTGAACTAGCAATGCCGCTGACGGTTAGCGATGTGCATGTGACGACTATCATAATTAGAACGCAAATTATGGGAGCGTCAATTCGGCCTCTATTTTGCAGAAAACTAATTACCCAACCACAGCTTAATGCGCTGAAGATCCCTACCGGAACACTGATCGCACCAATCGCTGAACCTGCTTGTGAAATAGTGAAGTCGTAGCTGCGAATTAAGTGGGCCGCGTACCATGTAAAGTAAGCGTTGGCAGCCATATAACAAATCGCCAATCCAAAGATAAGCCCGAAATAGATACCGCTCTTACTCTTAATCAGGGAAATTAGGTCAGTCGTTGTGGTGGCACGTTCGGCTATAGGGCCTTTGCGACTTGGTTCTCTTAGGGTAAATAAAACTAAAATCGATAATAATATTCCTGGAATCGACAACAATATTAAGCAAATTTGCCAGGCCTCAAAATTGGCAACAGCGGCAATATTATCCTGTTTGAGTGCCAAGGCGAATTGGTATAACGCAGCACTTAAAATGAAGGCGATGCCTGAGCCGACAGCAATGCCTGATGCGTAAACGCCGTAGGCCTTAGAGCGATTTTTTTCTGGGAAGTAATCGGCGATAAGAGATGATGCGGCCGGCGCTACACTGGCTTCTCCTGCGCCAATAAGTGTTCTGACCAAGAATAGCATTAGAAAGCTACTGGCAAAGCCAGAACCGAGCGTGGCGATCGCCAATAAGGCTAGACCAATAAAAAGAATGTATTTACGACTCCATTTGTCAACGCCCATTCCCATGGGTACGCCAGCGATAACAAAAAAAATGATAAAAGCCACGCCATGCAGTAGGCCGAATTGAGTGTCGCTAATATCGAGGCTGGTGGTAATTGGCTCAACTAAAAGTCCGAGACTGACTCTATCGATTATCGTCAACGCATAAGCGCAAGTTAGTAATGCTACGACATACCATGCGTATCGGCGATTAGGCCAGACCACTTCCGTTGCTGTTCTTTCAATCATGTAATGTGGCCTTCATTGTTTTGTAAATACCAATCGGCAATTTCTTCGCGAGTAGCAAACCAAACGCCATCTAGATCTTTAGCAAAGTTTAAAAATTCGCGTAAGGCTGGCATACGATAAGCCCGCCCGATCACATGCGGGTGCAAGCCTAAGTTCATTAAACGGCCGCTCTGGTCTTCGGTCGCCTCACCGAGTAGCTCGAGCAGTTCCGCTTTTAGAATGTCGACGAATTCGTCATTTGAATGTGCGCGTCGGGTCAACAAAGTGAAATCATTAATTTCATTTGAGTAGGGTATTGATACAAGCGGGCCGCTATCGGTCTCAACCATATAAGGTTGATCATCGTTCATTAGGTCGCAATAAAATTTGAGACCATTGGCGGCGAGTATATTACAGGTGTTAAGGGTTCCCCTGAGCGATGATGACAACCAGCCTTGAGCTGGTTTGCCCATTGTTTGTTGATAGACATCTAGCGTCTTTTTTATAACGTCGGCTTCTTTTTCTGGATTGTGCGCAAGATCCGTTAGCAGTTCGCCTTGTTCGTAGTTATGAGCCACTAGCTCCCAATTGCGCACTTTTACGGCTTCGATCAGCTCAGGTAGGTGCAGCGCGGTTTTCGCATTCATAGTGCAACCAAGTGGCAATCCTAGCTTGTCGAAACATCGAAAAATTCGCCAGATTCCAACGCGTTGACCATATTCACGCCATGTAAAATTCGGGAAATCGGGCACATTGCCCGGCAGTGAATCTGGCAGAATGGCTGGGCCACCCGCGTAATAAGGTTTGTCGGTATCTTTGATTAAGTCCCAGTACTCTAAATTTGCAGTAACCAGCAATGCGACTTTTGCGTTGTTAGGCCATTTTAATTTGCCTCGTGCAACGATAGGGGAGTATGGATATTTCATAGTGTGTTTGGTTCGATATGTTGATAAAAGGCATTTGAAGCGATTGAATCTATGATATATCATTATATCAATCGGTGGTAGTCTAACTGATTTATGTCTTTCCACCAGTCATTCACTTAGGAATACCCATGAATATCGATCTAACTCCATTTTCGCCCTCGGTTGATGCGACCAAGAAGTTTCTATCTAAGCAAGAAAAGAAAATGTTAATTGGCGGTGAGTGGGTAAGCTCGTTGAGTGGCGACACGTTCACGACTCATGACCCCGCCAGTGGCGAGGCGTTGGCAACCTTGCCGCGATCGAATAAAGACGATGCTGACCGCGCCGTGGCCGCGGCCAAAGATGCCTTTGATCAAGGTGTTTGGAAGAAAATGGCACCTTCCGAGAAAGCTAAAATTCTATGGCGAATCGGTGAGTTGATTGACCAAAATATTGACGAGTTATCAGAACTTGAAACCTTAGATCAAGGCAAACCACTATTTGTTGGTCGCTGGGCCGAAATACCTGGAGCGGCTGAGCAGTTTCGGTATTTTTCAGGCGTGTGCACAAAAATAGAATCGTCGGTTATTCCGACTTCCATTGGCTATCAACCTGAAGGAAAGCGTGTGCATGCGCAAACTCGGCTAGAGCCGCTTGGTGTGGTTGCCGCAATTACGCCGTGGAATAGCCCACTTATTTTATCGGTAATGAAAATCGCCCCTGCGCTCGCAGCAGGGTGTTCAATTATTTTGAAACCGGCAGAAGACACCTCGCTCACCGCAATTCGCTTAGGTGAGTTAATCATAGACGCTGGGGTTCCAGCGGGCGTGGTCAACATTGTAACTGGCTACGGGCATGAAGTTGGTCAAGCTCTCGCTGAACATCACGACGTGAATAAAGTGACGTTTACCGGCTCTACCGCAACCGGCCGTAAAATATTGGCGGCCGCGCAAGGTAATCTTAAAAAAGTCAGTTTAGAACTCGGCGGCAAGTCACCGGTTATTGTGATGGACGATGCCGACCTTGAACTTGCGATTCCCGGTGTGGCAAACGCCATATTTTTCAACGGTGGCCAAGTGTGTGTTGCCGGCACCCGTCTTTATGTTCACGACAAAATTGCTGATCAATTATTCTCAGGCATTAAAAAAATCGCCGAGTCGATGACCTTGGGCCATGGCTTAAACCCGAATACGCAAATGGGGCCGGTTATTAACCAAGCCCAAGCTGAGAAAATCGACGGTTATATTAAAGGCGGTATTAAACAAGGCGCGAGCCT
>JALZVW010000082.1 GCA_023301745.1 Arenicella sp.
ATTCGAAATCTATCATACATACATTATATGTATGAAATCAATGCGTGCAAATGAAATCTCAGTAACGCCTTTCAAACAGGTGCACGTTTTCGGCGCGTCCTAGCCGAAAGCGTAACTCTTTAACCTCATCTATCAAAACTATCATTTGGCGTTGTAGTACTCGTATATCCTTTGTTTTCTAGGCACCGTTCAATTACTTTCTTTCGATTTCTATTGTTGGTAATTTCGTTATTTTTAACATCGAGAACCTTTGCGTTGGGCGAAGTCGTCCTCTTCGTTAACGGTAACACCTTAGTCGCCAAATTATTACAGGCAATTAGATCTGGGCTCTTTAGCTCTAGTTTATTGCCAGCCTTAGCCCATTCAACTTTTGGGGCACTCGTGCATCCACTAAGAAACACTAACAATATCGAAAAGATTAATTTCATGATCACCATAAATACTGATTGTTGTTGCTAGCCCGCAGGCATTTGGCCAGCTCAAGTTAAGCCTCGTCTGATACGACTTAATGTTATCTCTGGCAATGGGCATTAGTAATCATGGCTTACAGCACGCAGGCCTATGCTCACGAAATGGCGCTATAACACTTCAACAATTATTCGGCTGACCATTTCTTGGGCGGTGGTTATGCCGCTAAGGTCTTGGTGCACCTTGCCGTCTTTTCCAGAGTGATGGCCGCGCCCAATCAAACTCATAAAGTGATAGCGTTCTCCACCATTCAAATTTAGGCTTGCGGCATAAATTAATGATGGCTGCGCCGATGAACCGCTGCCACTGTAGACCGCGTCGTCTGGAAAGGCATTTCGATGGTAGACCTCATTAAAATCAAACGAACGATTAACTTCAAACTTAACGACTACCTGTTCGTATTTAACATCCGTTACGGTGCGTAGGTCAAAACTCGATACTGGGGTTGCGCCCGTTAATGCGTCAGCAATAGGCTGAGCGCTAGTCGGCATCATTAAACCATCACTACTTTTTATTCCCCTAGAAAAAGACCAATGCGGTAACGCCTCAGGGCGGCGCACTTCTTCGCCACCGAACAATGATTGAAGATATGAACTATTCGATGCTCGTTTGGTCACATAAAGAGTCTCGAGGTAATTGCCTTTGGTATCTTCAATCCAAACGGCCATTTGCGGAATGCCTGTTGTGGTTACACCCAGAATTACGGCGCCTGGCCCTGAGTAATGCTTACCGGCTTTGATATCAATACTGAGGTTCTTACCTTGTTGTTCAAAGCGTGTATAAATTGTTTCTGTGAGCTGACGATCAATTGGCTTCAATTCCTTGAGCGCGTAACCTGCATCAACAACGGTCTGAAAAGGAGGTAAGCCAGCTAACAATCCAATAACAGTTACCGGAATGAGAAGCGCGCTTAACCATGCCCAACGCCGGCCACTCGGTTGTCTAAGGTAGTGGAAAATAGATTTTAAATTATTCTTTAAATGAAAAATGCCAAAACTCACGAAGGCTAAACCAAACACGGTGTGAACCGCAGAAAGTAAGCTGTTATAGCGTAAGCCATATGATAAAAGCCCAGTGATCAGAATAGTAATAAATCCAAACAACATTAAAATACTAACGACGGGTCTGTTCGTTTTTTTATTTATGTTCATGATCTAACTCTTCTTGTTGAAGGCTTGTATTTAGATTGGCGGCAGAATCAATGCCGTCGATATTTGAGATGAGGAACTGAATACTGTCGATTAGCCGATCCCAGCCGGTGTCATCGGCAATATTCATACCAGTGAAGGTAGTAATACCAGCGAAACCAGCAACCTTACGGCTGCGTATTGCCAGGTAATGAATTCCACCTGAAATAATATTCGTAATTGCTTGCCAGTCGGCGTTAGGCGGGTTCATTGTCTCTAAGAACGCCATTAACTCTAGCCCCATAGACTCACGGACGTCTTCTATTGCGATGGTCAGTGCGTTTCGCTCGATTGTTTCCCAAGCAAGAATCTCAAGCGTAAGTGGCCGAGATCTAATCGCCTTGGCATAGCGCCGAAATACTTCAGCAAAACCGTCGGCGAACGGCATAGCGCTTAAGCGCTCTAACTCGTCGCCTTCGCCTAATAGCTCAGTTGCCGATGGCCAAAAGTCAGATGACTTAGCGTACGCTTCCATTAGCCCATTTAGGTCATCGAAGTAACGATAAATCAAAACCTTATCGACCCCAGCTTGTCGGGCTACTGCGTTAACGCCAAGTTTACCAAAGCCTTTTTCAGCTAATACCTCAGCAATCGCTTGTATCAATTTAGCTTCGGTTTCTTCTCTATTCTTTTGATGTTTCACGTGTTGCCCTAAATACAAGTCACCAGTAAGTGACAACACTATATCACCAAGTGGTGACATTTATCAAATAAAAACGTTCGCGGCCGTATCGCTGCGCTTATAACCAAGTAACTTTAGTTTCTAACCACGCTTCAAGTTGGTTTGAGTCAAGCACGCTGGCGCCAAACAGTGCCTCCATTCTTTGTTCGACATAGCGAGAGTACTCAACCTTTTTAGCAATCAGTTGTTCTAGCGTATTTACTTCAGATTGGGCTAACAAACGCTGTAAATATTCACTAGGAATATTCTCTAAAGCTTGCTCTGAGCGGCCCAATAATCGCTCCCAAAGCTGCTGTATGCGCCAAAACTGAATCACCGAAGCAAGTTTTGAGGCGCCGTCAATTTGCGCCAATAGAGCGTCAAACTCAACATTTGAGGTAGATAGGCCATGACCTGCTTCAAGAATCAGGCAAGAGGCTAAATATTCAGCTTGCATGAGCCCGCCTCGCCTTAACTTACTGAACATCAGTTCTGGGCCAATTGCTTTAACGCGGTGTTCAGCAATTCTTCCCCACATTTTTTGAGAATCATTGACTAGTTGCTTAGGGTCTCGGCCTTGCTTTACGAGTTGAGCCTTAATCTCATTCAACCTTGCTTCAGGCGCTCTATTGCCGGCAACCACTCGGCTTGGAACCAAGGCGATATGCTCCCAGGTATGCGCGCGTTGTAAATGATGGCTAGCAAAACTCTCGATAGATACCGTTGGCGCGCCCGATCGACCAGAAGGCCTTAAACGGGTATCGAGTTCATAAAGAATGCCTTCTCGCATGGGGGTCGAGATAGCCGTTTGAAGCCGACTCACAAACCGAGACGCGAGTTCAAGGCTGGTATCTTGCTGATCAAATACAAAAATCAGATCTAAATCTGACAGTGGTGACATTTTTCCTAAAGCAACTTTGCCCATACCCACCACGGTAATCGGAACGCTTTCAAGCTGCATATTATCGGCAACCACTGTTAAGGCCAACTCAAGACTGTGTTCCGCCAGCTCGGTCAACGCTTGTTGAAATAAGTCAGCACTTAACGCGCCGCTTAGAAAGCTAAAATACAATTGATATAGATGTTCGTTTACAAAGCGCCGCATTCGCTCCAAACGCTCGCCGTAGTCATCAGCTTGAGTCACATAACTGCTATCAAATTTTTCGGGGTAAGCCCATTTTTCGCGCACATAACAATCAATGATGTGTGGCGATTGCTTCAACAGTAAAGTCATTGCCGGTGAGTAAAGCAAGGGAGGCACGATGCTTGCTAATAGAGCCGGTGATTCAGCCAATAAACGAAAGTATTGCTCTCCGCTTGGCAAGGCTCGAAAAAACTCATGCAAGCGCACAACGGTATTGCTCGCGTTTCGTTTCTTATTGAGCAGGTAATTGGCAATCCCTTTGGTTAACGGCCGTAACCTATGGCGAACCTGGTTAGACACGCCGTAGTTAATAAAGCCACTTTCCCAAGCATCAATAATATCGTCAGCCTGTTCACTTAAGCCGTCAGGCCATATGAGTGGCCCACCATGCGCCGCTGTTTGTTCTTCGAACAACTGCTCGAAGTGCTGATGAACAAAGGCTCTATATTTATTGGTCTCGGCTACCAGGCTTGGCCATTGATTACGGGCCAATAGAGTCAGTAAGTCGGCCTGAGACTCCTTAGAGCTTGGCAGCATGTGCGTTTGTTGGTTACCCATCATCTGCACCGCGTTTTCAAGCCGACGCAAATACTGATAAGCCTGGCTAAGCGTGTTCGATGCCTCTTCAGATAACTTACCCAAATCGGTTAACGATGCGATTGCCTCTAAGGTGTTTGGCGTTCGCAAGGCGTAGTGGCGCCCACCCCACAACAACTGCAAAGCGTTAGCAATAAACTCAATTTCTCGAATACCGCCGCTACCCAGTTTGACATTAAAGCCATTAATATCATTCGATATAGGCTCAGCCCATTGGCGCTGCGCTCGCAAAGAAGGGTGTTCTAAATTAATTCTCTGTTTGATTTCTGCAAGCTCATCCAACGCCCGAAAGTCGAGATTTTGTCGCCAGATAAAAGGCGTTAACGTTTTCAGAAAGCGGCCACCTAAGTTCTTATCTCCGGCCACCACCCGGGCCTTCATTAACGCTAGCCTATGCCACGGTGAGGCACGATAAAAGTAGTAGTCTTCGGCCGCATGAACCGACATGGCCAAGGTGGTCGCCGAGGCATTGGGGCGCAAACGCCAGTCAACACGCCAGACAAAGTTAGATGCACCACCCTGCGATAAAAATTTGCTTAAGGCTTGTAAGACTTGATGGCAAACATAGCTTTTACCTAACACCTCGGGCACCGGTAAAACTTGCGGATCAAAATAAGCGACCAGATCAACATCGCTAGAGAAATTCAGGTCATAACCACCCAGTTTGCCCATTCCAAAAATAAACAAACCAGGCACATGGCCGCCTAAATCGAGAACATTTTGAGTAATGGTTTTATGTTTTGGGGCAACCGTTAACCACGCTAACTTAAGCGCAAAGTCGATCGTGGCTTCGGCAAACTGAGTTTGTAAGCGGCCGAGTTCAGGTTGAGATAATGCGCGCGAAACCTCAGTTAACGACCAAACGTAATTGAAGTCAGACTTAGCTTGAAGCAAGTATCGTTCGGTGGCCTCTAGGTCATCAACACTTAATTCGTCAAAGGCGTACTCTTGTAAACTGGCACAAATATTGGATAGCGCCGAGGCGAGCGCGCTTGTCTCTAACGATGGGCGAAGTTCGCTCAAAGTGGCTAAGCGGCGTAGGTATGGCGAACTGACTAATTGCTCTTCAAGTGACACGATAAAATGAACGCTGTTTGTTTAAAGGCTGCCTATCGAGGCAAATAATGGGCTAGGTTTCTAAACCGAGTTAAGATGATCACCTGCTGACGGTGAGCGTTGACGACGTTCCATTTTCTTAGCCGCATACCAACACGATGTATTTATGTGCAAATTATTTTCCTCTGCCCAAGAAAATGCATGATCCACTAGCTTAGACGCCAAGGCTTTGCCTCGGTAGGCGTCAGGAACAAAGGTACTATAAAAATCGACCATCGCTTCAGCCGACTCAGTACCCGAACGACTGTATTTTAAAAACGCTCGCTGCCCATCTTCTAAATGAACATAGAAAAGAGACTCTTCTGCTTGGTGGTGGATTTGATAATCAGTCATTCAAGGCACGGGCTAAATTTAAGTTTTATAATCTTAACAGATGTTCAATATTCACGTACCCAGCAATATACGATCTTCTTGAAATGGTTCCCAAGGTGGGTATTTAGCCATAACTTTTAAAAATATCTCCGAATCGAGCAGCAATGCCAACCAAGCGTGTAACCTCGGTAACTCAAGCGCATCAAAACGAGGTTTATCGACAAAGGCAAACTGGCGCACGAATGGAAATATTGCGATATCTAAAACACTAATAGCGGCATTACCTAAAAAATAGTTACTAGACTCGTCGGCCACACACAATGATTCTAATTCAGTCAGAAAAGGTAGCGCGTTATTGAAGTACCAAGATTGGCTGTGCTCAGGATAACGTTCGAAATACTTATAGCGGTCAAGGTTAAATTTGAATTCGCCATCATTGTATTGAATTAAAGGGTGATCTAAGCCGTGCAACAGCCAAGCGTCTGGGTCCGATTTAGCTAAAGCCCAGGCCATCACATCAATACTTTCATCAATTACCTGATCAGCATCGACCAAAACGGGCACCGTGCCCTTGGGCGACGCAGTCAACATGGCTGCAGGCTTATTCTTGAGCACCACTTCGCGTAACTCACATTCTACGCCACAATAAAAGACCGCCATACGCGCTCGCATTGCATAAGGGCAACGCCTGAAGGAATAGAGAATCGGCCGCGACATTATCGAATACAGTTTTAGATCAACAGGCTAAATAAAACGAGGCTTAAGGCTTAAAGCCAAACAACCCTTTTTCAATAATGCTGTTGGTCACCACTTCAGGCAATTTCTTTTCCCAGTCGCCTCTGCCCTTAGGAATCTCTTTGACCACTTCTCGTGCTGATATATCTAAATTATGCACGTCTTGTATATCGGCTGAGACCATGGCTCGATTCGACGTCAGGTGCTTCAATAAATGATTTAACGACGGATCAACACCGACATTATCGAGAGAGATTAGTTTGCCATCGCGAATCGTTGGGTAGACATACACATTGGTATTGTCGGAAAATAATTTGCCAAATGCTTCGAGGATGCCACCCTCTAAACCTTCATAATATTGTTCAGCGAACAGATAATCAAAATCCAATACACTGAGCATGATGCCAATGCGATTTTGGGTATAACGCCTAATCCAAGAACGCAGCCTAAAGAAACGCAGATAATCAGATATCAGAACTGAGAAGCCCAACTGATTAAGTAAATCAACACGCGCCAAAAAGTCTGAATCAGCCCCCTCTTCTTCGCTATAAAGCTCGTTCAGGGTAATTTCAGCCACCACCAAAATCTTATCCTTCTCGACCCCCTCTTCTTGGGCGAAATGTTTGACGGCCGAGTTCATCATGTCCATATGAACATTGGTGGGCGGCTTAAACGAGCCACGAATCACTACCGTATCTTTCTTACGCAAGGCCGAGGCTGGCACAACCGATTGACCACTTGGTTCGAACATCACGGCACGGCAATTCCAACTGTGGATCAAATGGAGGTTCATTAACCGGTTTTCAACATTGTCAAAATCTGGGCCAGAAAAGTGAATCAGATCAATTTCAATGCGTTTGTCGGCGCCCATGCCGTCTTGTAAATTATCTATAATCGATTTAGGGTCATCAGCATGATAATACGCACCGTGTACCAAGTTCACGCCGAGCACGCCAAGGGCTTCAGATTGCTTTCGATTAGTGTCGTCAAGCATTCGCACATGAACAATGATTGAGCTTGGCTGACCATGAGGAACGAGCTGGCGTTTCACGCCGATCCATCCGTGACACTCATTTTTTTGGCTATAGCTTCGTGCCGTTACCGTCGCCGCGTAGGAAAAAAAATTGGTCTCGTCGCCACGTGCGTCACTCAAACGCTCGACCATCAAATCGTATTCATGGTCCATCATTTGTTCGCAACGCTCACGACTTACATAGCGCCCCGCCTTGCCATACACATCATCACTGACCTGCATGTCATAGGCTGACATAGTCTTGGCTACCGTGCCGGCGGCGGCGCCGGCATTAAAAAATTGGCGAGCGGTTTCTTGGCCCGCGCCAATTTCCACTATGGCACCGTATATGCTGCTGTTTAAATTTATCTGCAGCGCCTTCTCTTGGGCTAACTTTCGGTTTTTACGATTTTCGAGCTTAGTGTCAGTCATTGTCTATAATCAGATTAATAAATTAGGCCCCAGAGTTAAGCGTCAAGGGGGTTACTTAGTGGCTATCAACAAGACAACCGCATGGGCTTCGATGCCTTCTTCACGACCAACAAAACCAAGTTTTTCAGTGGTTGTGGCCTTTATGTTCACTTGGGTAGCGTCGCTCCCAAAATCAGCGGCTATATTGCTTTTCATAGCATCTAAGTAGCCTGCTAATTTTGGCTTTTGAGCCGCTACCGTAACATCTAGGTTGCCGAGCATGTAACCTTTTTCAGCCATCAAGTTAACCACATGCATTAACAATTTACGGCTATCGGCACCTGCGTAGGCGTCATCAGTATCAGGAAAGTGCTGGCCAATATCGCCCAAACCTAGTGCGCCCAATACCGCATCACATATTGCATGCAACACCACATCTGCATCAGAATGCCCCAGTAAACCTGTAGGGTGCTCGATTTCAACACCACCTAGTATTAGTTTACGGCCAACCACCAATTGGTGCACATCGTAACCATGACCAACTCTCATTGTTCACTCTCATCATCAGTGGTCGACTTTTCTTCCTTTTTGGAACCATCACCACGTACCCCATCAATCACCGCACCACCCACTTTAAACGGAATTTTAACCACTTCTATTGCAACATCCACCGTAGCGCCTACGATCGTTCCCAAACAGCCTTGCAACATCATACAAAGCAATAACGTTGAACATAATTTAAATAAGGTAGACATACTGACCCTCAATCGAAGTAGAAGCCTATTGTACTTGTTTAGCGCTGGCTTGTTTAGGCCTAAGTAAAAACTCAGCGAGATCTAAGTCTTCAGCCGTGGTGACCTTTATATTTCGAGAGTCACCCTCGACAATAGCCGGTGCATAACCACTTAATTCTAATGAAGAGGCTTCATCGGTAATATCAAGCCCTTGGTCAATTGCCTTAACCAACGCCGTCTTCAATAAACCATAGCGAAACATCTGAGGTGTTTGCGCTTGCCAAATTGTTGAGCGGTCTAGGGTTGATTCAATTCGTTTGTCCTGTGACGCTTGTTTGAGTGTATCTCTGACGGCAATCGCCAAGATCCCGCCGACGTCGTCGTAGCGAAGCGTATCAATGAGGTGGTTAAGCAATTCAGCGCTTAAACATGGTCGAGCGGCATCGTGTACCAATACCCAATCGTGTTCAGCGGCGTCTAGCTCATTTAAACCGTTGAGAACGCTCTGAGCGCGTGAAACTCCCCCTTGAGTGGTAAGCACACGTGCGTTTTTTGACGACTTTGTTTCACTAAAACGCTGATCACCCGGCGGCACGCAAACCATAATAGCTTGAACTTCATGATTACCTAAAAACACATTAATAGTGTGCTCAATGATCGCGGTTCCGTTTATTTTTAAATACTGCTTGGGGACCGTATTTTTCATGCGGCTGCCTGATCCGGCGGCTGGCAAGACAACCCAAAGTTTGACGTCTGAAGAATTACTAAGCATTGAAAAAAGCATCGAGTTGTTGGTTGAGAGCATTCATGCTCAGCGCGGTTACTGGGCGATCATTGATGGCAACAACGTCAGCCGCTGCCTCGTAAAGCCCAGCCCTTTCAGAGTATAGTCTGGGCAAGCTGTGGGTCTTCATCTTCGCTAAGCCTCGACTCGCAACATTATCAACTCTTTGGGTAAGCGTGCGCAGGCTGATCTTCAGATAGACTCGCGCACCCAGAGAGCCCAAATGAGCCATTGCTTGCGTGCTATAAATCGCGCTACCACCGGTTGCAATGACATGATTTTGATAATCGAGTTGAGACAATACACGCCCTTCTAATGCCGTTAAGTAGTTAATGCCCTTACGATTAACAATCTCTTGAAGGGGCATGTTCTCCACTTTTTCAACAAGCAGATCAGTATCAATAAACTGCATTCGGCGTATCTTGGCTAAACGTTTACCCAATGTGCTCTTACCACTGCCGGGCATGCCGATCAGCGTTATATTTGGCTGAACCGTTGTGCAAGCAAGCGTCACTCGTTTAGGCGCCTAATTTATCGGCAGGAATACGAGAATCAGTCACCCAATCGAGATGCATACTCTCACTCTCAAAGCTTTTGCCGTCTTTGTCGACGAAGAACCGACCGAACGCGACCGAATTTGCAACCACGCTCTGTGACCCAATTCGGGTATATTCAAAGATTATGCTTTTTGAAATTTCAGCGGTCCCCCGTATGTGGCAGCCGTGACCAATCCAGGTGGGGCCGACAATTTTGGCGCCCGCTTCGATACGTGTTCCGCTGCCAATATAAACTGGCCCACGAATATCGCACCCTTGCCAGTCGACACTGGTATTTAAACCAACCCAAATTCCTGGTTTGACTTGCTTGCCGGGCATCGGAATGGTTCTTAAATCACCGTTCATGATTTTTTGATTGGCTTCCCAGTAATCACTGATGCGCCCAATATCGATCCAATTAAATGGCAGGTCTATGGCGTGAAAATTTAGCCCTTTTTTGACTATTTGAGGAAATAAATCGGCGCCAATATCATAGGTTTCGCCTTCAGGGATAAGGTCGAGGACTTCAGGCTCGAAGATATATATACCTGTATTCACTTTGTTAGACAGGGCTTCGTCTACCGTCGGCTTTTCTTGAAATGAAGTTATTTGACCACTTTCGTCGGACACCACTACGCCATAATCGCTCACCGCGTGGGGCTCAACCGCCAGCGTGCA